>CATKZB010000004.1 GCA_949841595.1 uncultured Christensenella sp.
TAAACTTCTCCTATTTAAATAATACTAAAATTAAATAGAAACACTATAAAACTTTAACTATAAAAATATGAAATTATAACTATATATCAACTTGGATAACTGCCTAACTAAAAACTGATGCAACTTAAATAAAATCAATAAGATTCCCAAAAGTATATTGCAGTGGAAAGTTAGACATTTTTCAAGAACCACATTTCTTTTACGACATGATTATAACATATCATTCACAGCAACACAAAACAAATTCGACAAATAAATCAAATTTCGTAAAATTTTTTATTAAATTGTAAATTATGAGTTTTTGAAACCTAGATGTCTTGACCTATTTCATTTTCATTTATATTTGGATTGATATATCTATTTTTCTTTTTCTTGTTTTTATATACAATCGCTTTATTAGGGCATCTGTGATAACAACCTAAGCATGCAACACATTTATCTCCAAAAACGATTTTTTCATCAACAATTGAAATGTTTCCAACAGGACAAAGTCCAATACACTTCCCACATTTCACGCAATTTTCATTTGTTTTGAATTCTTTGCCTATTTTATACCAATTTGACATGTTTTTTAAATATGTTTTTTCTTTGGTCTTTCTCTTTTTAGGTAAATTATATTTTTCATTCTTTATTGCGTCAACAACAGCTAATATTTTTGAGTCTGCTTTTTTCAAAACTTTTTTCAGATAAAACTTTGGCACGGAAAAAGACAGAGTGAAATTTTCTGGCATTTGAACAACATAAATAGATTTCAAATTTAAATTATTCTTCGTGCAATATTCTCGCATCAAATAATCTGCCCCAGCAACCATACCACCATAGTTTTGAACAACTATCAGTTCTTTTGATTTGTCAAGCTTAGGCAAAAAATCATAGACATGTTTTGGCATCCCGAAAGAATATATTGGCGTAACCAATATTATCTTTTCAAACTCGCTTCCATTTCCAGAATACTTTGGGAGATAAAATATTTTTCCACCCAAATTTTCTTTCAACTTTTTTGCAATATATAAACTATTTCCGGTTGAACTGAAATATAAAATTCCAATCATAATCCCTCCATACTTATATAATAGCATAATTATGGAGAAATTTAATATCAAAATAAAAAACTAATTTTGTTTATGTTTTGAAAATTTGTTTTTAGTGTACCAATCTGGTACAAATTTTTCAAAATAATGATAATCTTCAAGCAAAATTTTTTTTGCAATTTCATTTTCTTCATAGATGTGCTTTTGATTTGTAATAACACCATATATAATAGTCGTCAACAACTTCATTGAAGTATGAAATGCAACCACTCTCCAAAAATCTTCAGGGATTTTTTCTCCATCAAAATAACCATCAATTTGACCACAACAAAAAGCTTCGCTGAATCTTCGAGTATAAGTTATCATTCGGTTGAATTCTTCAAAAGGATCTCCACTTGAGGTGCGTTCAAAGTCAATTACCCCAACTTTGCACTCATCCGAAACAATTATGTTTCTTCCTTGATAGTCACCATGATGAAAGGTAAGTTTTCTATTGTTTAATAGATCCATATTAGAATTGATAAAATTCATCATTTCATCAAAATGTTCGATTTTATAATTGCAACCATTATATAGTTGGATTCTTTCATTCAAAGTTTTAAGATTTTTTGTCCTCCATTGTTCTATTGAAAGTTCACTTGGCAAAGAGTGCATCATGCGCAAAATTTTTCCAGCGTCAAACCCAACTTTATATTGTTGCTCCAAAGATAAATTTGGCATAGCCTGTTCGACATTCTTCCCGTCAATCCAACCTAAGACCATAAAGACTTTTCCACTTTCTGCAACAACTCCAAATCTATAAGGTTTGGAAACCAATATCCTCAAATCGTTGACTTGACACAAAGCGTTATATTCTTTCTCTTTCTTCTCTTTGGTTTTTATATCTGAAACTCTCAAAAGCAGTTTTTCACCATTCTCGGCAAAAACTTTAAACTTCAAATCTGCTGACCAGCCACCTCCAACTAGTTCAGCCAAGTACCATGTTTGACTCCCTTTTATTTTGTTTAAATATTGATATTTTTCATCATACAAAATTCCACATATCACATCTTTAAGGATTTGTTGTGCCAAAGTCATGTCTTCTTCATTTGAAAAAATGGTTATCAACTGATTTGTTTCAAAATTAAATATAAGGTATTGAGAATTTGTCCCATCTTTAAAAATCCAACCATTAAAAGAAGTGTTTACAACAAAGCCTACTCCCATTTTAGGCAAAATTCTGTTAGGCTTGACTGCATAAGGGGTTTCGATTTGTGTGGAACACATCTCATTTATATACTCATTGGATATGATTTGCTTTCCTTCCCATATGCCTTTTTGCAGAATTAATTTTCCGACTTTAAATAAATCAACATGCGACAGAAAGAGTCCTGTTGCTCCGGGACAATATTTGCCATAATTATCCCATACAAATTCATAAATATTCAGAGGTTCAAACAACTCTTTTGCAATAAAATCTTTGATATTTAAACCAAATTCTTCTTGAAAAAACACAGAAAGCAAAAAAGTTTCTGCATTGTTATAAACATATTTTTCACCAACATTGTTTGGTAGGTCAAAATTTAAAACATAAGAAACATAATCTTCCGGTTGAATGTCTTTAAGATTTTTTCTGGCAAACATCTGATTTGCATAACCACAAGAATAAGTAAGCAGATCTCTTATCGTCCATTTTTTTATTTTTTCAATATTATTTGAATTTGTGATTTTTGCCAGCTTAGAAAAAACGGGGTAAACTTTTGTGTTAAGGTCTAAATACCCCCCCCACTCAATTTCATCTTACGATCAATGGCAATCCCGTAAGCAAGTGCAATAAAAACTTTGCTAAGGCTTCTTAGTTCATGAAGTCCGTCATCTTTAAAGAACTTTTGTTGTTCTTTTCCATTATCAAGAAGCATGATGCTATCAATTTTGATAAATCTGTTATTTTCTTCTTCAAGTTGCTTTTTTCTTTTTAATATTTTTTCTAACATTTTCAACCTCTATGTTTTTCTTGATTCTATTCTATCAAAAATTATGCCATTTTACAAACTTTTATCAGAAATTTTACATTATTAATACTTTCACAAAAGTGTATCAAAATGAAATCGGTTTAACTTGGTTGACAGCAAATCATTATCATGATAAAATACTTTTGTATTTTAAAGAGAAAAATAAACAACAATATATTGTGTAATAAAAGGAGATTATATGGCAGAAAAGAAAAAAACGGTGTCAAAAACATCGCCTTCAAAAAAATCTGTACAAAGTAAACCTCTAAAAAATTCTGTTTCTAAGAAAACAACAACATTGAAGACAAAACCTACAACACAAACAAAAAAGTCTTCTGTAATTGTTGCAAAGTCTAAGACAAAAGACACTTCTCAAACAAAAATCACTGTTGCAGAAAACTTAAAACCCCTAAAAAGTGATAAAAACTTAATTATTTCTGCAGTTTCTTTTGTTCTTTCAATAACAATAATGCTTGGAATCGGTTTTGGTTTTTTAGCTTCACATAAATCGACTTCACTTCCAAACAATCCCAACACAGAGATTACAATTCCTGCTCCCGAAAGAGGAGTTTATAATGCTGCTGGAGATCTCAAACCAAAAGATCCATACGAAGTTGTGAGTTTGGGACAAGAAACTATTTTTGATCAAGACGACATTGTTGATTTTGCATATGACAACAATTTCAAAACCACAACAATGGTTGGATTCTCTGGTCAACAAATTGGAACAGTAGAAAGAAATGTGCCTGAAAAAACAAGAGACGAAGGGCTTGGAGTTTATCCAAAATTTGGTTACTCTCTTTCCACTGTGATTGGAAATGGTCAAGAGCAAAGAGCTGCCAGAAGTGCACTTATTGCAGAATCAAATTATCTGTGTGCAACAGGCACCCACAACAATTCTGGAAATGGTGGAAGTTACACATGGATGGATAAAGATGGATATCTTTATAAAGGAACAGTGTCAAATCCTGATCCTGCACTTGATAAATATGCAAAACACAGACGTCTTTACAAACATTCAGCTTCTGCAGGTTTATATTTAGGAGATGTTGCAGAGGACGAGCCAGGAATAATCAAACAAGTCACAATTCGCCCTCGTGGATACAACAGTTATTCTGTCACAGGAGTTTATGCCCCTGCTGGAGAAATAATAAAAATCCAAATTAGTGAAGCTGATATGGAAGCAACTGGAGGGCTGACCATCCATATTGGGCAAGCACTTTATAATGGACAAGCAAACAATATTTGGGTAGATAAAGGACAGATGCAACGCTTCCCTGTCATTCTCAACACAATGGTTGTCAACAAAAACACAGCCACTCTTGAAAACGGAGTTTACACTGCATATGTCGGTTCATTTCTTGGTGGACCAATTTACATCAGAAACACAAGAGCAACATTCACTGCCACTATTTCTGGTGGAGTTGCATACTCTCACTTTATTTTAGGTTATACAACAAAAGAAGAGTTTGAAGCAAATGCAAAATCTTCAGCACCTTATTTTGATTTGGAAATTTGGAATTATGGCGTTCTTCACTCTGGTCCAAAATATTATGCAAGAAACTTCACTTATGAAGATATATATAAAGCTGCAGTTCTTTGGGAAAAAGTTTCCAGCGTCACCACCACTGGAAGCAGTCAAGGTGTCGTTTTCCTTTATGATCCATTCGTTGCGGCAGGTGCTGCAGTGGCATTCCCGGGAAGAAGTTCAGTAAACTGTCCAGCAGGTTGGATGAGTTCGTCACTTAACTATAATTCTATGGTGACATCTGGTGCATGGGGAAATTTCCATGAATATCATCATAATTTCCAAGGCTATGGTGTTGGTAATGGTGGAGAAGTGACAAACAATGGGATGACGCTCGTCTCCTATGCACTTTTCACCAAAATATCAGCTGCAAGAGGCATATCAAATTACGGAGCTGCTGGACTCGGTGGATGGAACAGTTACACAAGTGCAACTTGGGCACTGAACGAAGTTTTAAAAATTCCTAAAGGTCAAACTCCAAGCAATGGCAATCAAGGACTAACTCTTTATGCCACACTTCTGCACAACTTTGGAGCAGACAACTACATTCAAGCAAAAGTGCAACAACAAAAACAAAGTTATGGACAATATTATCTTGGCTATTTAAAAGCCTGGCAAGATGTAACTCACAATGATATGACATATTTCTTTACAGATATTTTAAAAGGCATAACACCAGAACTTGCATCTGAATGGACCAATCCAAATTATTCAATGTTTGTGCCTGTGTCTTCAGTCTATCAAACAGGAAGAAGTTATATGTATGACGGCGTGAAAAAGTATTTCAACACAATGCAGCCTTATATCATTCCTTATGGAGAAACTTTTAATATCGATCTAAGCAAATACAACGCTCCAAATGGTCAATATGCAAGTGGAAGCATTGTCATCCCTGAGGGTTTTGAATATACAATCAAAAATATCACCACCCCAGAAAGTGGCTCAATAGAAAGGATAGATGATTTCAATTTCAGATTCACCCCAGGCCAAAAAACACGTTCTGGCAAAATTATTGTGACCCTTGGCATAACAAAAAATGACGATGCATTCACGGTGGATGATGTTGATTTAGTTCTTGAATTTGAGCAGTCACATGAAACAAATAAAACTATATTAACAAGAACAACCTACACTTATGACGCTGAAAATATGTATACTGATGCACAAACTGCTTATGAAAACAACTATCAAGGTTTTAATACAGTTAACGAATCTGCACACAGAAACCCAACACAAAATTGCAACACAGATATTTGGCTTTATCCAAACACACAAGAAAACCATGACAAATATCCAAACGCACCAGATTCTTATTTTGTTTCAGACAATAACATCGCAGAAGTCAAAGGAAAGTTGTATTTTAATGAATCTGGAAAATATCGCATCTACCTGCGTGGTCGAATGAATTGTGCTGTATATTATTCAATTGATGGTGGAGAAACTTATCAACTTGGTGCAACAATAAAAGATACCACCGTACCAAGCGACAGTCATCTTTTCAGACCAAACAATGAAAACACATATTTTGATTTAGATCTTGAAGAAGGCTCCTGGGTATATTTCAAGTCTGTTCTGATCATTCAATCTTCTCCAACTGTAAGTTATATCGGCTTGGGCACAGCAAAATGGACAGAGCCAATGTTTACTATTGTCAATAAATATTATGATGCACATGGCAACGAAGTGTCGGAAGCTGAAGCTGTGAGAACTGAAACTCATTACTATGACTACCAAGGAAATGAGGTGTCTGAAGCTGAAGCAAACAATGCAGAGCTTATCGCCCCATCTTCAACTGCACAACCTAATTATGTGAACGCTTACAGAGAAAATTATGAATTTTCATCCAACACAGGCTTTACTTCAGACTATATGTATACAAGAAAATATAGTTATACCTATTCTCAGCAGGAAAAGTTCTTTACACCCATTCAAACTTGTGTAAGTTCAAACTATAAACCTTGGGACAACACTGAAACACACAGCCTTAACAATTTGTTTGATAATGATGACAACACTTTTATTCATAGCAACAGAGAGGCTATTTCGGAATCTAACAAATTTAGTGTCACAGTAAGACTTGACGCTCCAGTCACAGCAAACAGATTAACTTTTGTTGGTTCTCAAGTAAACAATGGTCGTTATGTAACATATATGCCTAAAAAATATAAAGTTTGGGTAAGCAACACTGGTGGAGATAATGAAGCAGAATGGACTTTAGTAAGTTCTCACGATAATGCACCTTACAACAATAATTATAGAGTTGTTGCCCAATTTGATGATTATCACACATTCTCTTACTATAAGGTAGAAGTTACAGCAACCCATGCACGAAATAATCTGGGATATATTTGCCTAAACAAAATTGAATTATCTTCTCTATTTACACTTCCAAATGGTTCTCAATTTTCAATGGACAGCAACATTTTCTCATATACCGGTAATTGGAACGGAATGCAAACACAATCATCTTTCGGACATGTTTATATTGGTAAAGCTGGCTCAACTGTCTCTTTCAATTTCACTGGAAAACGTCTTGCAATTCTCTCGTCATCTGTCTTTGGAAAAAATTTTGAAGTCACAATTGATGGAAGAAAAATAAATTCAATTGTGCTTGAAGAAATAACGAATTCGTATGGAGCATCATATGTCTCGAGTGAATTGACAAACACAACTCACACAGTTGTTATCAAATGCTTAAGTGATTCGAATATTGATTCAATAGTCACGTTCAGTTAACCAAAAAACTTATGCAAATCAAGCATAAGTTTTTTTATTTAATTATAACTACCCCACAACCCTTTGCTCGTGATTGTAAGGTCTTTGTTTTATATAACGGCATCTGTTTGAGTGTAGCCTTCCAAAGAATTTTCTTTGACTTGGATACATAAATATTTGATTGAACTATCTTTTGCTGCAAAAAATTGTCTTTTTGTTTTTGGAGACACCTTTAGCCAATCTCCTGCTTTCAATTCAATCTGTTCTCCGTCAAGCACAGCCTTGCCTGTTCCTTCCAAAATTCCATAGATTTCCTCGTTTTGTTTGTGTGAGTGAACAAATGGCACACTTGCTCCTGCTGGTAACAAATTGATGCTGATTTCTGCACCAGTAAGTTTTAGTGCATCATGAAGTTCAACTCTTGCATCCTCTTTTACATTAATTTTGTTATAATTCTTCATAATCTTCTCCTTTTTATTTTATTAACAAACTTGACTTTTTTGTTTGTCAGTGGTATTATAACACCATAGCTTACAATTTGTGCATACGCACTTTTTTGTAATCTAATTTTCTTTTGGTAAGTAAAGGAGAAATATAATATGTTGAGAAAAGATGAACTCCCAGAATGCCCTGTTGCAACAACTGTTGCCCTTATTGGAAACAAATGGAAACCCCTAATTTTGCGAAATCTCATGAATGGCACTCAAAGATACAAATATCTGCAATTTGGGATTGATGGCATAAGCCCAAAGGTTTTGACCGAAAATTTGAGACAAATGGAAGATGATGGGCTTGTCAAACGCGAAGTATTTGCCGAAGTGCCATTGCGTGTGGAATATTCGCTCACTGAACTTGGCGAGAGAATGAGACCAATAATTAATGCCCTCACAGATTTTGGCAATGAATATAAAAAATCTATAAAATAATTATACAACAAAAAATCACGAGAACTATGCTCGTGATTTTACTTTTTTCTTAATCCTTATTAACAACTTTTTTATTCCAAGTTTTTTTATCGCATTTAGGGCATTTCATGAATCTTGTTCTTCCGTAATGCATTGAAAATAGAACTTGCTTATATGTCGGAATGTATTTGTTTTTGCAATGAGCACATTCATAATAGCCAGCATCTTTTTCAATTCTCAAACAAAAATGAATACCGATAATAAAATGTAAAATTCCAACAACAATTAGGGCAATACGCCAGCCCATCGCAATATTGCAAAATGACGCAACAAAAATCAAAATTATAAATGAAATCGAACTCATATATCCAAGCACATTTTCAATAGTTAATAAGAATTTTGAGCTTCGCTCTTGCTGCGCCTTTAACGAGATAAGATTTTGTTCGGCTTCTTTTTTATACTCCTCATCTGCCAATGTTTTTCCAGACAATAATTCATTTGCTGAAATCCCCAAAGCTTCACATAGTGGTAAAATCAAAGTTGTATCTGGAAATCCATTTCCACACTCCCATTTTGATATTGTCTTTTCGCTTACATGCAAAATCTCTGCAAGTTTTACCTGCGTAAAACCTTTTGCCTTTCTTTGCTCGGCAATAAACTTCCCAGAAACTCTTAAATCCATATTTTTATCTCCTGCAATTATTTTATCACAACTCGAACAAAAATTACCCCCACGATCCGTAGGATTTATATTGTTTTTGTATTCTCTTGGGTTGAAAAATCACGAACTGTTGCTCGTGACTTTCATTCTCCCAATCTGTTTTTATGTCATTTACACCAAAAATTCTCTAAACATTCATTAAATTCTTTTGGTTTGTCCATGTTTAGACAATGCCCAGTACCAGACATTATCACTTTTTCACAATGTTCAAGCTCTGCCCATTCATTTACTATCTCAATTTCCATGGGCATGTCATGTTCACCACAACCTACTAAGAGTTTATATTTTCTTTGTTTCTTTGGATATTTATTGACTAGATTCTGTAATTTTGCCAAAAACTTAAAGGATCTTTTCTTAAAATGTATATTCAAATTATAAAACTCTTCTTGAGCCTCTGTGGTATAAGCAGAAATTTTTTTATTTGCTTTTGCAAACCATTTTATTGAAAATATCGCTTTAAACATCATTTTCATCTGTTCTTTAGAATTACTTTTTTGTTTTTCGGGATCAAAATTATTAATGTCATACCCACCAAAACAAGCAAGCGACAAAACTTTGTTTTCATATTTATTTGCAAAATCTTGAACAAACACTGCTCCCAGTGAAACTCCAACAAAATGTGCTTTGGTTATGTTATGTTTTTGAAATATCTGATCTATCCAAAAAGACATCTTCTCAATTGAATCGCCTTTTTTTGTTTTTGTTGAATTTCCATGCCCGACGATATCAAAAGCAAGTAAGTTATATTTCCCAGAAAAATATTCAAATTGTTTTTCAAACATTCTGTGATCTACAAATGCTGCGTGGATAAACACCACCCAATCTTTGTTTGCTGTATTATCTACATAATAAGCAATTGGTGAATTTTCAAGTACAAAAGATTCCATAATTCATCCTCCAACGAATTAATTATATCATAACTCTTTATAACTGCAATAGATTTAATAAAAAATCACGAAACTTTTGCTTCGTGATTTTTTATATCATAATTCAATTATTTCAATTTTGAAGTCACAATAATACTCAGCTTCTTGGGCTGTAAATTTCAAAACGCAGTAATCAGGATCTGTTACGCCTTGTTTATAAAATAACTTATCACCAAATCTCCAAATTCTATCTTTTGTTTCTTGGTCTGTGCAAACCTGCATTGTGCCTTTGATGCAAACTCCTTGATATTTAAACCTTCCACGCTGATAAAAATAAATGCATGCCTTGTGGTTCTTTTGATATTGCTCCACCTTTTTACTTGAAGTGTTGGTTGAAAAATATATATCATTGTCTTCAATATCTCTTGGCGCAAGCATAGCCCTTGTCACCGGAAAACCGTTTTCATCAACCGATGAAATAAATGCTGTTTTTTGCTTTTTAATAAATTCAAACAATTTCTCTTTATTCATTTGTCCCATTTTCATAATACCTACACTTTTTTTCTAAATAGAATTTAATTGAACCTTTAGAGAATTTTTCATTAATAAACAAGAAGTTTTTAGTAAATTAATGTTTCTTCTGATAACAAAATCTCATTTTATAAATAAACGGACTATAACTTTGCTTATATCAGGTTTTGCGTAAATGAATGCAGTAAATATGAAAGATATTTTAAATACTTTATATTTTTGCAACATTTTTGTGCTAAGTCGATTTTAAGACAAATCTTTTTTGTCAAGTTCCAAATGTAAGAAAGAATTATTTAACTTGCTTGCAACACTTCTAAATTTTTTATTAGTCTCCCAAATTTCTTTCAACTTATCAAAGTTTGCATCAACATCTTGCATAAGTTTTGCAAGATTATCCATTTCCTTCAAAGTCGACTTCTTCAGTGTGCTTAAATCATTTGGACTTTCCCACAAAAAAACTGGCATTGTAACATAATTTATTTCATCGTGAAACAAAGCATGAAAATCAGCAAGCAGACTATAAGCAAAAGTCATCTCGTCAAAATGTTTTTGACCATTTAAATATTTTTCTTTGTCTTTTAATTTGCCACTTCTCATATTAAGCCATGCATCTGCAGCCCAAATAAATTGATCGTCTTGAAAGTTGCAAACATTAAAATCTTTTGTCTTAATATTCGCCTGCGAATCAACATTTATCCATTTATTGAAATTCCTGTCATAATATTGAACAATCCAATGATCAACTATCTTATCATCATAAATGTATGGTGCAAACCCAGATCGACACCTGCAAGGAATCCCCTTTGCTTTCAAGATGGAAGCATACCAAACTGAAATATAGCGACAAGTTATTGTCAATTTCTTGTTTGGGTCATTGTTGTTTTTTGGGAACTCCTGCTTACCATTCAAACGAAAAAGTTCTGCTGTCATTGCTGTGGCTGTTAAAAGAACATCGTCCAAACATCTATAATTTTGCCATTTATATTTTAAGTTTCTTTTATGCTTATCTTTTGATAAAAAAGTTCTAAATAAAGACATTTTATGTATATGTTGGTTATTTATTAATTCTCTCAACTCATAAATGTCGTCAGGAAGTGACTGATATATTTCTTTGTATGGTCCGAAATCAGTATACATACCTGTTTTTAAATAGTGCTCTAAAATCTTTTTCATAAATCTCCTTTAGTTGTTTTTTCTTTTTGTTCTATATACGGATTTAAATTTGGTCCCTGCAAAAGTCTAAACTTTTCATTCGTCCCCCAAAGTTTTCTCAATTGCTCAAAATTTTTATCTGGATCAAGCATCAACTTTGCAAGGTTGTCCAGCTCTACATTATCTTCATCTGTAAGACAGTCAAAATTACTATCACTTATGAAATTAGGAGTGTATTTGTATGGCAGCTCGATATTCATTAATGCATTAAAATCCAAAAATAAAGCATGTGCTAAAATATCCTGTCCCTTATAACCGGTATGTTTAAGATATTTACTTAAATCTTTCAACTCTCCACTTCTTGCTTTCAACCATAAAACAGCTGGGTACTCAAATTCATCTTTTATATCATATAAATTAACCTTTTTATCATGAGTGCGAGTATGATCTAAAATTTCAGCATCAATCGCAATCCATCGTTGCTCTTTTTCATCCCAATACTCATTGATCCAATGGTCGACGTTATAATCTGCATAAATATAAGGAGCAAATCCACTTCGGCATCGGCAAGGAATTCCTTTTGCTTTTAATATTGATGCAAACAATATTGATATATATCGGCATGTAACAATAATACGTTTGTCATTAGGCTTATTAAGATAAAAGCCTTTTTGATCCAGTCTAAAAATTTCTGCTGTCATTGCTGTTGCTGTGTTTAAAGCATCATACAAGCAGTTATACCAAATATAATTTTTGCGAACTTCATTTCTGTCAAAAGTGCGAAAAACTCTCATTTTATGAATATGTTGATCGCAAACGATATCTCTTAGTTTGTTTATATCATTTGGCAAAGACTTAAAATAGTCTTCATAAAGCCCAGAATTTGTATAAACCGAAGTTTGTTTATAAAAACTTTTTATATCATTCTTCATTCATTTCTTTCCTTTTATTTAATTTCTTACCCGATATTAATTTTCAAAAACTGTTGTAGAGATATTAATCCTAGATTTTCTAAAAAACTTTTTAGTGCATATTGTTGTGTCAACTGACAACGAAGTCTTTTTTTTTGATTTATAAGTTTTGTTTTTGCGACAACTTTTTGATTTTGCGAAAATCAAAAGTCTGTCATTTTTTACAATTAACTTTTATGTTATTAATAATTTGTTCTGTTGCACGATCCAAAGTCTCTTTTGTAACACCACAACTTCTGTCAACATAAATAACATTTTCATAGTCAAGCAAATCTTTATTTTCGTTTATATTTGAACCATCACAAACATAAAAATTAGTTTTGTTTTTTAACCACTCCTTTAGGGTTTTTATATCATAGCATTGACCAATAGAAGTGTTGATAATTATCTTGCCATTACCAAATATTTGTAGTTTGTCACCCCCTATCAAGCAAACATCTCTATTGAGATTAATAGAAAGAACATCTACAGTCTTCAAAAGTTCATCAAGTGGTAGATAAACCAAATTTTCATTCTCAATATCTTTTTTTCTTGTTTTACTGAAATAATAAACCTTTGTTCCAAAGAAATTAAACGTTTTTGCAATCTTTGTTCCTAAATCACCTAGACCTAAAACACCTACTTTAATTGCAGTTAAGTCATTAACTTCTTTTCTCCACTTTTTACCACAAAGTCCATGTTGTAAATTTATAACAGATGCCAGAGTGTATTCAATAACTCCATTATCTCCATATTCAGATAAATAAGCGAATTCTATACCTTTGGTTGTTGCATGTGAAATGTCAGTTTTGCAATATTGAGGTCCATAATAAGAACAGCAAAGATGAATAAACTTAAGATTTGGGCAGCTATCTATAACATTTTTTCTTACAACAGTTGTGTGAGAGACGAGAATGCAATCAGCATTACCAATTCGTTTTACTAGTTCCTCGTCACTTTTAACATCACTATTAAAAACTTTTAACTCGTGGCAATAGTTTTTTAGTTTTTCTAAACCTTCTTTCTTAATATATACAGGCTCGACAACCACTATTTTATTAAACATATTAACTCCTTGTTTTGATTTTTTGATTATTTTTGATTTTGCAAAAACCAAAAAATATTATTTTTTCAGGACTGCACAATACCATTGCTCATCTCGTCCTTCTCTTTTATCACCAGCAACGAATTCGTCTTTAAACTTAAATTTCTTTAATTTATCATTTTGCTTTATAAATTTCCTGAAAGATTTTTGAGTAAACTCATTAAAATGCTTTCCAAATTTATTATCATATTCATTTTCTCCCAGACGTGCATTAAAAAATAAAACTCCATTTGGTTTAAGAGCATTGTAAATTTTTATTAAAACCTCTACTAAATCTTTTCTGTCTAAATGATGTATTGAAGCTAATGCCCAAATTCCATCAAATTCTTCAGTATAATCTATATCTTGAAATATCATACATTTTACAGGCTGTTCTAATAAATTTGAAGCGAAATGACAAAACTCTTTCCCTCCATCAATAGCTTCAACTTTGTACCCCATTTTTTTGAAATAATAAGAATCTCTGCCACTTCCACAACCTATATCTAATATTGAACCACCATCTGGAATATATTTCAAAAAGACTTTATAATAATCAGAATTATCTACATTTATAGTTCTCATAATATAATCTGCAAATTTTGCATCAAATATTTCATGCGTATTATTCATTCTCTCTCCTAAAAAAGACTTTTTATTGCATATAGTTGGAGCGAGCGATGGGAGTCGAACCCACCTTTTAGGCTTGGGAAGCCCACATACTACCGATATATTACGCTCGCATATGCACGAATTAATCGTGCTTATTTATAAGTTCATATAGTTTTACATCATGAAATTTTCCATTTTTAAAAGAATGATCCTTGAGAGTCCCAACAAGACTCATTCCACAATTCTGCATAACTTTTCCACTCGCTGGATTTTCAACATAATGTTTTGCATAAATTTTGTGAAATTTTAATTCTTTAAAAGCAAAATCAATCAAAAGTTTCAATGCTTCTGTTGCATAACCTTTGCCCCAATAATCTGGAGAAATCCAATATCCAACTTCTCCATGTCTGTCAGCGTTTTCTAAGCCTAAGCCAATGCTGCCAATAAGTTTGTTATTTGATTTTAGAATCACAGCAAATTCCAATCTTTTGTCTTTGTTTTCTACTTGAGAAGATATCCAACTCTTTGCCATATCAAGAGTATATGGATAAGGCAAAGGTAAATATTTTGTTACATTAAAATCCCTGCACACAGCAAAAACTTCTTCTGCATCACCAATCACAAATGGTCTTAAAAAAATTCTTTCCGATTCCATAATTATGGTTCCTGTATGCTTGGTGGAGTGACAATTGGTCCTAAAATTGTGTTTATTGTTAGATTTGTAATTATATTTGAAATGTAAGAAATCAAAATTCTTACAGGTTGGCTTGCTTTAATATAGCCCTTTGGATCAGGAAGTTTAACAAATTCCAACGAGTCAACAGGAATATCTATACTCATTGAAACAGAAAGTCTCATCAAATTTGAAGGACTGACCAAAAGTCTTCTTTCTGCAGTCACCTTCACAACTTCTTCTGAAACCTTTCTGATGTCAATTGTATCTTCTGGTTTAATATTTATTGTTGCACTAGGTTGTGGCAAGTTTATCTTGTCAAAAACAATTTTCTCCAAAATCGGCTTAACAAGATGTGGTTTTATAATATTTTCTTGTTGCATAATCTCTCCTTTATATAAAGTAGATTTTATCATATTAAATCAAAAAAGACAATAAATTTGTCAAACAATCCAATTTTGTATGTAAATTAAGTATTGACATTTACCTTCGTTTGTAGTATGTTTTTTATATGGAAAATAAAGCAATAGTATTTTTAGATTATAATTCAACTTTCGACGACATTTCTGAAAAATCAGGAAAGGTTTTCATTTCTGCACTAAAAAGATTTTGTAAGCATTTTGATAACAATGTAACAATAGCTGTTATAACTTCAGCTAATCATCTTCCACCCGAAGAAATTAAGGAAGATTTGTCATATACACTTTCGCTTTTGCCAAAAATTATGCAAAACAAATTTTGTTATTTAATTGAAGAACAATATAGATACATTTCAAAAATAAATTGTGAGGATTTAGATTATCCTACATTCTCACTAATCACAACACAAGAATTATACCATGGAACGAAAAAAGATGGTGTTGAATTTTTATTGGATTTGATAGATCCATCAGAAGATATCAAAACATGTGTCTTTGTTGGCGATAGTGATTTTTCCGATTTACCAATGTTAGATGCCGATATTGGCAATAGACAGAAAATATTTTTATATGCAAATCGAAAAAATTTAAAAACTGATTATTCTGTATATAAAATTTCTTTACACCCCAATATGTCATATAGCTTATATAATGAAGTCAAAAACGGGAAGTCAATTGATAATCCATTTGTTGTAAAAACAACAAATGAAAGTTTTGGTGTAGGAAAAGGTTTTGAACAAATAACAAATTATTTTGAAGAAAGAGTTCGAAACAAATAATCTTTCCACAATATAAAAAGAAGAGTTGTTTAACTCTTCTTTTTTAATCATCTTTACCTTCTTTATCTTTTGTTTGAGTATCTTCATCATCTAAATATATAATTTTCAAATTAACCATTTCAATTCTATGACCTTCCATTTTTGTCACAGTGAAAATCATATTTATTTTGTGTTGTGTCAAATTTCCTTCATCGTCAAGAATGTCATCAACAGTATAATATTCATATTTCTGTCCCTTTTCTGGCACTCCTTCTGACAACTCAAACAAAAACGAATTGACCGATTGATACAACTTTTCAGGAACAGTTTCAATCTCCAATTTTTCAAACAAATCTTCAACGGTTATGTCTGCATCGATATTATATTCGTTTTCTCCTATCTTTTCAAAAATAGGTTCAACTTCATCTTGGTCTGTTTCATCATAAATCTCACCAAAAACAGTTTCAGTGCAGTCTTCCATTGTAACAATTCCTGAAACGCCACCATTTTCATCCAGCACAACTGCCAGATGTTTTTTTGCCTTTTGCATTTCTCTTATAAGAGTGTCTACATTGGTGTTTTCTGCTGTGAAAAGTGGTTTCGTCATAAGTTCTTTAAGAACTATTTTTTTGTTTAAAACTTTGGCATTAAAATAATCCTTAATGTTGAGAAGCCCTACAACATTATCAGTGCTTCCTTCATAAACCGGAATTCTGCTATATTGGTTTTCAATGAAAGTTTTTTCAATTTCTTCCAACTTTGCATTAACTTCCAAAAACACAACATCCACTCTGTGTGTCATTATGTCATGAGCAGTGACTTCTTTAATTTTCAAAGCTCCTTGTATGATATCAGATTCGTCATTTTCAAGAACGCCTTCTTCTTCCATTGTGTCGATGATGCTTTCAAGCTCATCTTCTGTCACAGTAACACTGTTTGTTTCTTGATTTTTTCTTTTTGTAAACAATTTTTGAATACCATAAAAACAGATAACTAGTGGATATAAAACTTTCATGATAACATAAATAATCCCAGAAATCTTGACAGCAAATTTTTCTGGGTAAGCCTTTGCCAATGCCTTTGGCAAAATTTCTCCCGTTATCAAAATAATCACCGTCATAACAACAGTGTTCATAACATTAAGAAGCGTTGCATTATCAATAAATTGTGACAACAAATATGCACAAATTGTGGTAGATAAAATGTTGACAATATTGTTTCCAACAAGAATGGTTGTTAGTGTTCTGTCAGAATGTTCGCCAATATAAAGAGCTTTTCTTGCCCCCTTTACTTTGTTTTCAGCCATAGAACGAATCCTTATAAGATTCATAGACGAAAAGGCTGTTTCGCTTGCTGAGAAGAATGCTGACAAAATCAAAAGAACAATGATAACAGCAATCAATGCAGCATGAACTGTATTAAATGAAACTGCTAAAAGCATACTGGGGTGACTCAAAATATTTCTCCTTAAATTTAAATTTTATTTGATATTATATCATATCATATTATTTTTGTCTACTTTTTATTTGCAAATTGCCGATTTGACAAAATATAGTTTGAAAAAACTCTCAATTATGATAAACTTAAATCATGAAAAAAATAAATTCTGCAGTCGAAAATTTTTGTGAAACATGCCCTAGAAATTGCAAAATTAATAGGTCTCTTGCAAAAGGTTTTTGCCAAGAAAATAATAAAATAAGAATCGCTAAAATCATAAAGAATTTTCAATGGGAAGAACCTTGCATATCGGGATCAAAAGGAAGTTTTGCAATCTTTTTTTCTGGTTGTAACCTCCGTTGTGATTATTGTCAAAATTATGAAATATCTCGAGGTGGCATTGGAGAAGAATATTCAATCGAGGAGTTTTGCGACCTTATAGAAAAAAATCAAAATGCTCATTCTTCAATTGATTTGATAACGCCGACACATTTTTCAAATCAACTTCACCAAGCATTTGCAAAAATTTCTTGCAAAATTCCTGTTGTTTGGAATACAAACAGCTATGAAACAGTTGAGAACATCCGATTGGTGAGTGACTTTGTCGATGTCTTTTTGGCTGACTTAAAATATTGCAACAATCAAATCGGAAAAGAGTTTTCTTCATGTTCTGATTACACCTCATATGCAATCCCAGCAATCAAAGAAATGTGCAAACTTAAGCCTGACATAATAGAAAAAGATTTTATGAAACAAGGTGTTTTAATAAGACACTTGGTCTTACCAAACTTAGTTGAAAATTCTTTGAAAGTTTTGGACATTATCAAAAGTGAATTTCCAAACCGAAAAATAAGCTTGATGAGTCAATTCACTCCAAATGGCAAAAGCAAACTAAACAGAAAACTTAAGCCTATTGAATACAAAGCAGTTCTGTCTCATCTTGAAAAGCTGGGCATAACAGACGGTTACATTCAAGATTTTGACAGTGCAGATGAAACTTTTGTTCCAAAGTTTACTTAAATCATTCAAATTTTATTGACATATTTTTTAAAAATTATTATGATAATAACATACAAAGGAGGACTACACTTTTGGAAAAGTCATCTAAAAAATATTTAATTTTTGGAATCATTTTCAGTTTGTTTGCAATCACGTTCGGGTTGCTTCATTACTTTAAAGTTATAAAATCTCTCGACCTGTTTTTGTCTGTCACATATATAGCCTATTTTGTGGGAATTGCATTATTGTATAATGGGGCTTACAACAGAAATTACAACAGAACTAAATCTACTTTACTAAACTTTGTTCTTGGTGGAATTTTTATATTGGCTGCCATAGTTATGTTGATATATGGACTTGCTACAGGAATTGTAATTATGTTTTAAAAATTTAAGCAACAAAAAAGACCAATAATTTGGTCTTTTTTTTAATCATTGAGTTTGTTTATTTCTGCAAGCAATCTTTCAAGTTTTGCATTGATTTCAGAAATTCTGTTTTCGGATTCTTCTTTGCCAATAACGCTTTGTGCTTCTCTTTGCAAATCTTCAATTTCTTTCATGATTGCAGCTCTTCTATTTTGATTTGAATCTACTTTGTTTGTGTTCATCTCATTCATAGCTTGTTCTAATTCATGATTAAGAGAATTTCTCATTTTTGAAACTCTTGCTTCTTCTTCGGAAAGTTTTCTGTTTATTTCTTCAATAGATTCTATCTGTTTTTTAGGGCGTCCCCTGCCACGTTTAACTTCTTCATCCACTGCAGGTTTAACTATTTTTTTTGGTCTGCCAACGCTTCTCTTTGGAGATGTTGTTGGTTGAACAGTTTTCTTTGGACGACCAACTTTGTTCTTAGGTTCTGCATTTTTTGTTTCTGTAACAACCTTTTTAGGTCTTCCACGTCTTTTTTCTGTGACTGGTTCAACCTTAACCTCTGTTTTCTTTGGTCTTCCTGGTCTTTTCTTTGCTTCAGAAACAGGTTCAGCTGTTTTATCTTCAATGACAGGTTCAGCTGTCAAGTCAAAATCGTCATCGAAATCGACAACTGCTGGTTCTTCTTTCACACTTACTGGAGATTCTTCTGTTTGTTTTGCTTCTGTTGTGACATTATTTACAATTTCTATCTCGTTGTCTTTATCAACATCATTAATAATGTTTTCTGCCACACCATAAACTTCTTCCTTTTGAGAAGAATCAGTCATGAAATCAAAACTGTCAAAATCATCAAAATCAACAATTTTCTTTTCTTCTTTTGGCTTAGTTTCGGAAATCAAGGTTCCATCTTGTGAATAAACATTGCCATTTTCATCATGGAAATTTCCTAAAGAATCATAATAAGTTCCATTTGGATAAACATAATTTCCATTTTCGTCATATTGTCCTTCTGATTGATCAGAAACTTCTTTTTCTGCACTTCCATCATAGACACCTTGAGGAAGATTCTTAAGTTTTATTTCAAGTTCTGAGATATAGTGCTTATCTCTTTCATTTTCAGTTTTTAATTCTTGGAATTTATCACTAAATACTTTGGCAACAACCTTTTCTGCACTATGGCAAAATTTGTCAAAGAAAGTTTGATATTCTCCAAGCATAGCTTTTTCAACATCAACTTTATTTTTCTCAAGTTCTGAATTAAGCTTTGCAATTTCTTCTTCGCCTTCAGCTTTTTCCAAAAGATATTTTGCTCTGAGTTGTTCAAATTCTTGTTCAAATTGTTCTTGCTTAACAACTTCTTGTGTTTGTTGTTTTCTGTAATAATTACTTTCAATTCTGTTTGTGGTTTCTTCTTGCATTTGACGAAGTCTTTGAATGTTTTCTTTTGATGCTTGAAGTTTTGTTTGATAATCTTTTTGCACATTATCAAAATTTTTTCTTCTTGACTCAAGTTCTGATTCCAACTGAGAAACTTGAAGCAAAATTCTTTCTTTTTTCTTCAAGTAAAGTTCACTTTCTTTCATTGCTCTGTCAAGCACGATAGAACCGTCAACTCCAGTTGAAGAGAAATCATATGTTTCAATTTCAACTGCTTCTTCTTTTGCTTTGTTAAACTCTTCTTTTTCTTTTCTTGCTTTATAATCCAAAAATTCACGCAAAACAGGTTGACCTTGTTCAATTTCTTGTGGTGTGAAAAGAATTTGATAATCAATATAGCTTGGAAGATCAATGCATGCGTTGTCCATAAATCTGCCAAACAATCCAACATTTTGATATAAAGAATTTAAAATAGAATTTTTTCTTGCTCTAAGATAGACCACAAAAACAATTCCAATCAAAGCAACAACAATTCCACCAAACAGCCCCATAGAGAATGCTGCACCTGTCAAAACATTTGCTTCCAACGACTGAGAAATCACAATCAACAAAGTTGAAAGCAAAGCCCACAAGCCAGAAAACAATGTAAGGTTTTTGATGTTTGAATTATAAGAACTTGTTTTAAGAGGTTTTTCAATCAAATTTTCTGTTGATAAATAAGACGAAGGGCTACCTTCTCTAAAGAGTATGTATTGTTGCCAATAATAACACAATCTCTTTGGAGCTTTAGTTTTGAAAAGCATGTTTAAATCCTTGATGTTTTCTTCTGTAACAACTTTTCTTTCAAACAACCAAAAGTTGATTTTGTCAAGAGCACGATTTAATGTTGCTTCATAAGAAAATGCTGATTTAACCAAGAAAAAAACTACAATCAAAACTTCAATTGCAAGTGAAAGGATAAAAAGCACATCCAGTCCTATCATATTTGATACTGAAGAGAAAAATTTTACAATACTTCCCACAATGTCAGAAATTGTTGAAATCATAAGACCCCCCTTATATATGGATTAGTATATCACAACTAAAAAAATAATTACTAATATTTTTGAATAATTTTTAAATATTTTTTTTACAAATATTTTTCAATTAAAATAAAAGGAAGAAAAATAAATTGAAAATATTTTTTCTTCCCTAAAATAAAGGCATATAGCGTTTTGCTAAAAATCAACTTTTATTAATTTATTATTTTTTAAAGATAACAAATGCGCCTCTTTGACAGGCAATTTATAGCCATTTTCCAAAGCAATTTTATATAATTTAAGTTGATTTTTATATTTATTTATTAAATAATTATCATTCGTACTGTTTGAATACTTGTAATCAATCAAAATTATTTTGTTTTCTTTTATAATAAACAAATCAATAATCCCTTGAACAAGTATTCTATCTTCCACAGAAACATTCTCAACAAGATCGCAAATACGCTCTTTCAAAATAAAATCTTTTTCTTTAAAAACCTTTCCATTAATGCAAAAATTTTTTAATGTGAGAATATTTTTTAAAAGTAAATTTAAATCCAAATTTTCTGAAATTTCAGAAAAAATTGCTTTATTTTTTAAAATTTCTTCATTTAAATCATCAAAATTTGATATTTTTTCAAAATCTAGAGTTTTTAAAGCCAAATGATATGCATTCCCAATCTCAGTATTTGATCCACCAAAGTTGAAATTTTCATTGCTAAATTTTTCTAAATTATCTTCTTGATTCTTATGACTCAAACTCGTCACACTCTCTTTGAGTTTAAAATTAAGTTTGTCATCAATCGCATATTTAAAATTAAGATAATTTTCAATTTGCTTCACATCCTCAAGTGTAAACTCACTTTTCTCCAAATTCTGTTTTTCTCCAAAAGACTCTTCTTCAATTTCTTCAATATGGCGAATGCTTAAACTTTCGCTTTCATATGAATCTTGATCTAATAATATTTGTTTTGCTTCTTTTAAAGCAAAAAAGATGAAATCAAAATAACAATCACAATCTCTGACAGAGTACTTTTCAAAAATAGAATCTGAAAAATTTCCAAACAAATAAAGTCTGTTTTTTGCACGCGTCAAGGCAACATAAAAGATCATCAACTCTTCAACAAAATCTTTTTCAGCTTCTTTATCTTTAATCGCTCGCATCCTAACAGAAATGATCTCATTGTTTTTTTCTTGATCATAAAACTTGACTGCAAATCCAAAATCTTCATTTATCTCAACATCAATCTTTGGTCTAGATTTTTTCAAACTTTGGTCGCATCCAATAAGGAACACAATTGGATACTCCAGCCCCTTGCTGTTGTGAATAGTGGTCAACAACACTGAATCTAAAACTGCAGAAGGTTGAGATGCCACAGCAATATCCACAGATTCAAAATAATTTATAAGTCCTGGCAAATCAAAATCAAAGCCACTTTTCTCAATTTCAGTGAAGAATTTGTCAACGAAGGTGTTTATTTTGTATCCATCAGCTTTCATATTTATATAAGCAAAATAAGAAGCCTCATCAAGAAGGGTTCTAAGTGCTTTTGAGATACCAAAAATCAATGCATTTTTTTTGAATTGTGACAATGAATTCGCAAAATAAGAAAATTTTCCACTTTGGTTTTTAATTACAAGTTCACATAAACTTTTTGCACTCTCAATTTTTTCTTCAATAATTTCTTCAAGTTTAAATTTGAAGAGTCCTGACATCAAAACACTCATCAATGCAATTTCATCATCTATATTCATTGAAACTTTCAAGAAGTTTAACAATATTTTCACTTCAACTTCATCCATCAAATTGTTTCTTGAATTTGAAATCACTGGAATTCCACTTTCTTGCAAAAACACTTCCAGCTGATTGAATAGAGAATTTCTTTTTCTAGAAAGAATTGCAATGTCGCTGTATCTGCATCTTCTGAAAGTGCCATTATCATAAATCTCTGACGACATAACTTCATTTATTCGATTCTTGATTGCCAAAAGTTGTTTTAAATTGTCTTGATCTTCAACAACATTATCTTCTTTCACACTATAAACAGTGGGAAGAATATAATCTCTTCTCTCACTTTCTGAGATCAAATCAATGTTCACTGGTTTGCAAGCTTCAGCCTTAAACTCAGTCAACCCCTTGAGCATCGATCCATTTTCATAATCTACACCACAAAGTTCTTTTGTCATGCAAACTTTAAATATGTCATTCACAAAATCCAAGATTTTTTGACTGGTTCTGAAATTTGATTGAAGATAATTTACGTCGGAATCATCATTCATTTCAAACTCTTCCAAATCCTTCAAAAATATTTCACAACTTGCCAATCTAAAACCATAAATTCCTTGTTTAACATCACCTACAGCAACAAAATTACAATTTTTGGCAACATTTTTGATTATTCTTTCTTGAACTTTATTAGTATCTTGATATTCATCCACAAAAACATATTTCAAATCTGAAAACAGGTTTTCTTTTTCAGAAAGTATTTTCATGTATTTTTCCAAATCGTTGAAATCAAGCAAATTTTGAGTATGTTTTAAAGAATTCTCTTGTGATTCATAAACAAAATAAAGTTTAAGTAGCAGTTTTTCCAAAGTTCCATACTTTTGAAAATCAACATTGTTTTCATCATGCAAATTTAAATCCTTGATTTTCGCAAAGGTTTTTGTCAAACAACCTTTAACAGAATTTAAGTGATCAACAATTTCGTCTCCAAAATCTTTTCTTTTTGGCAAATATGGAAAAGAAAAATCTTCGATAAGTTTGGAAACTTCAAACAAATCTTTGCTATCTAATATAGGTGAAAGCGAAGTTTTTAAAACGGAATAAAACTCATCCACATGCATCGCTTCAACTTGAGCTAAATTATCTTTAATTTCAAATTTCACTCTTTCAAAAAGATAGTTGATTGCATTATTAAAATTAGTTTCACTGTTTTGCATGTTATTTTCAAAAAATGCTTCTTTATCTGACACTGCATTCACAAGATTTTCAATTTCAAACATTATTTCTCTAAGCTTAGACTTATCATTTTTATAACATTCCATAAGTTTGAAATAATCTTCTTGAAAATCCTGATTAAATTTTTTTAACGCTTTATCAAAAGCCGAACTTTTGAGTTTTTGAGACATATTGTCATCAGCAACTGCAAAATTTTCATTTAATCCAAGCAAATTAGCATATTTCTTTATACATTTTTCACAGAAAGAATGTATCGTTGAAATGTTGGCAACTGCAATGTCATCTATTTGTTCAACAACAAATGGATCATCACCTTGCTCTTTTAAACGCTTTTGCAATCTCTCTTGCATTTCTGTTGCAGCAGCTTTTGTAAATGTCAGAACCAACAAATTTTTAACGGGAATTTTATCTTCACAAATGAGTTTTGAAATATATTTTATCATGACATAGGTCTTGCCACTGCCTGCAGAGGCACTGACCAACATGTTTTTTTTGTTGTTTTCCAAAACTTTGTTCTGTTCCTTAATTTCCATTACTGTTCCTTTTTAAATCTTCATCTTTAATGGAGTTCATTTGTCTGAAACCATCTTGATCTCTGTGTTTACACACAGTTTGATAAGGACAAAATTGACATTCACCTTTGAGTGGTTTATCTTCAACATATCCTGTTCCGATTTCTTTTATGGCATTCTTTGAAACTTTTGAAGCATAATCAAACATAAAATCAAAATCTTCAGTTGTGTTTCCATATCTAAAAGCAAATTCATCATCTTTAACATTTTTCTTTTGCGTCATTCCAACAAGTTTGCTGCGCACTCCATATTGTTCAAGTTCTCTGTCTGTCATCAAAACAACAGAATTGTCCTTTAAAGTGATTCCATTCAACAAATTTGCATTCGAATTTGTTTTTGTATATTTTGTTTGACAATCAAAATAATAGACACCAGCACACTTTTTCTTTAACTTAGTTTGCATGCTGTTTCCATATAAAAACAGTTGAAGTTTCTTTCCATAAAACAAGTCTTTCTTAATATTTTCAGTTCTTCCCGTTTTGTAATCAAAAATTCGAAAATAATTTCCAGCACAATCAGTCCTGTCAACATAGCCAATCAATTTTAATTTATCAACAAAATCAGTATAAATCTTCTCTTCCAACAAGAAAGGTCTGAAAGCACTTTTTTGTTGTTCATAAGCAACATTTTTTAAAATAATCTTTGCCTCATTTTTCAAATAATTGATAAAATATTTTTTCTCTAAAACTTTTTTGTCGTAAATATCTTTTGCTATGACCTCAACATTTTCTTGCAAAAATTGATTTATGACTTTATCGTCAACAAACTGCAGATTTTCTCCGTGTTCAGCAACGAATTTTTGCAGTAACGCATGCTGAAAAATTCCAAACAATCTTTTATTTGGCTCAATGTTTTCTCTCTGTTTGATGTTAAGTCCGTACGTCATCAAGTGTCTGAAAGGGCACGAAAAATAAGATTCCAGTTGCGACGCAGAAACAACACCTTTTTGAAACAAAATTTTGTCTGCAACATCGCTTGAAATTTGTTTATACTTTTCTTGTTCTGGCACAGATGTTTTCAAAACAGAATATAATGCACTTGCAAAATTTTTAGGCAACTTTCCGTCTGCTTTAAGTTGTGAATAAGCACTGAGCAGGTTATTTTTGCAACCAATATAAAACAAAAGCTTATTCAACTTCTCTTGTTTGGATAAAATCGGTAAGTCAATATCTTCCAATGACGATGTCAAAATAATGTTGTTTCCAAACATTGTTCTCAAATCATTCACAAAACCAGAAACTTGAGTTTGCTTGTCGTCAACAACAAGTGGAGAACACACAATAAGTTTTTTGTTTGCATGTTGCAGACATTCAAAAAGTTTAAGTCTGCTTCTGCGATTTAAAACTTTAATTTCTGGTTCTAAAGCAAAGTTAAGTTTAAGTTTTTTTATGTCTTCATCATCAATTATTCCAATATCACTTTGTGAATGTGGCAAAGCATTCGCCGTTGCACCCAACACAAATAATGTTTCAATATCTTCAAAATAGCTCGTTGAAGCCTCACCAACAAAAACAGCATCTATGTAAGAAGGAATGGTCTCAACTTTGACACTTTTAAATGACAACTCTAAGATGTTTTCAAAATCGATCAGTTCAAAAATCTCATTTTGCCCTAACTCTGTAAGTTTGTCTAAGACCTTCTCAATCAACTCTTTTGCTTGAGCATTTTCACTCTGTTTTTTGAAGAATAAATCGTCTTCCAACATTTGCAAAACTTGTTGATAGTTTGTTTCTGTCATTTTTAATATTTCTTTCAAAACAAAAGCATATTCTTTGATTTTCTTGCAAGATTTAAGTTTCTTAATCAATCCAATAAGGGGTTCATACTCAGGAAATCTCTCCAAAAATTCTTTTTCGTCTTCAACATTAAAAACAAAAATGTCGTTTAAAACTACAGCTTTATTTTCCTTTTCAAGAAGCTTGTTGTCAACAAGATATTCCAACTTTTCTTTATCAAAACCAAGTTTTGCAATTTCAATAATTTTTTTCAAAAAGTTTCCAATTACAGTTTGCGACAAATCCACAGCATCATCACAATAGAGTGAGATATCATATTTCTGAAAAACATTTCTGATTTTGTCATAATAATTTTTGTCAGAAACCACCAAGGAAAAATCTTTAAATTTAGCATTGTTGTTTGTGATTTGATGTTTGATGTATTTAGCAACAAATTCAATCTCATCTTGTTTGTTCTTTGCAAGAACATTCACAAAATAGTCACTCTCTCCTTTTTCCACATCAAAAGCAAACAAATTTTTCACTATCTTAAGTTTTTCATCAGAGATTTTTGTAGGATTATCTTCAACTTCAACATTGACTGAATAAAGTTTTGCCAAACTCATGGTTTTGCTTTTTATATCGTTTTCATAAATAAATGCATTATTTGGAGAAATTGCTTTTGCCATTCCAATATAAACACAATTAACAAGAGAAGCAAGCTTACAGATAAAATATCCGATTTCCAACGAAAAACTATCAAAATTCACAAAAAAGAGATTATATTTTGTCAAATTTGCATAATTTTCTGCATTTTCAACAAAAAAATCCAACATTTTTGACAAATCCATTTTTTCACCAAGCAACTCTTGATATTTGGAATAAGTCAATTTCAAATCATGCATTTTGCTGTCAAGCATATCTTCGCCAACATTTTTGATTTGCTCGGGTTTTATTTTGCATGATTTAAATTGTTTGATTATTTGAAGAATTTTAATACAATAACCAACATCACACTTGTGGAAATATTTGAAATCTTTTTCAACTTCTTTAACTGCTTGATAAATACAAAAAACTTCTTCCAGCCCACTTATTCTTTGATAAGCCACATTATTATCTCTTAAGATTTGCCCTGCCAGTTTTGAAATTCCCACAACCTTTATGTTGAAAAAAGTTTTGGTTTTAAGCACATCAAAAATCAAACTTTCTGCTTGCATAGAAAAAGTGTCAGGAACAACAACCATGTTTTCCTTTTCATAATCCAAAACATCAATATGTTTCAAAGTGTTTATGCACGCTTCGTATGCAGTTGCCCCTGTGACAAGTTTGATTTTCATAAAGAAATTTTACCACATTCTATGCAAGAAATCAAACCGTTTTCAATTTTCAATTGCGTTTTGCATTTTCTTTTTGCTCATATGAGCTTTCAACATTTGATTTTTATTTTGCCCAAACTCATTAAGTTTCGAAACCAATTTTTGATTTTCTTTTTTCAAAACTTCAAACTCAGCTCTAAGTTCGGCAATTTGTTTATCTTTTTTACCCAAATCTACAAAAGCTCTTTTAAGCAAATATGCAGAAGATTCTTTTTCTGTCTTAGTCTTTTCCATAAAATCTTCAACAGCTGTCTTTTTAATAAGTTTCACAAGTCCCATAAACAAACTGTTGATGTCACTTTCTGTCAATACTTTTTGACGATTTCTAAACATGATGATGTTGTCATTGTTTTCTTGTTTTCTTTTAAGATTTTGATATTTGTTTTGAATTCGTGTCATAAGTGCCAAATCACCATTGCTCAATTTATAACAAGCCGAACGAACAGAAAGTCCTTGTTTTGTGCACTCATCAATCTTTTTCAACAAAGTTTCCTCTTCAGTTTCATCAAAATTTAAAAAGTGATTTTTATCGTGCAACTTCAAATCTATCCCCAGCTTTTGACATCTTTTTTGGTCTTTTTTCAAGTTGTCAACTTCATGGTAATAATAGTTTCTCACACTGTTTGGCTTTCTTTTATATTTTTCTGCATGGCAAGAAAAAGCAAATTTCAACGATTGTTTCGTCTCCTTACAAACTTCAACTTCTTTAAACAAACTTAAAACTTCTTCATCATTCCAAATTTTCATATTATCTTCTCCTTCAGAAATGATTGACATAAAAACAAGATTTAGTCTTTCGTGCTAAAAATATTTTTGATTTTTTTGTCAGAAACTTAAAGTATAAATAAAAAAATAAAAACATATAGATTTTATATGAAATATATTTTGAAAACCACCTATCCTTGTCTTGTTAAAAACGAAGACTCTTTCACTGAAATGGAAATAAACGACACTTTGGAAATCGAAGATGAAACCATCATCTTTATCTATCCTGAAAATTCTAAACAAATTCCATTTTATATAAATCTTGCCACAAAAAAAGAATCCGAGTTCTATTCTTTTATCAAACGTGAAAACATAAATTTTATTTTGCTGGAAGCTCCAAAATCTATGGAAATATGCAATAAAGAAAACTTAGATTTTTCAGGAAAAAGTTGTCATATTGAAATCTGTGCCAACACCATTTCCTTTGAAACAGACGACAAAAGATTAAATTATAAGTGCCCACACAAATGCTCAAATTATAAAATATTCAAACAAAAAAACTATGCTTGTGTGCAGTTTGAACATGATTTCTATGCTTTTTCCATCGAAAAAAATAAACTGTTCCACTTTCAAGGCGATTCCATTGATTTCGAAAACGATTCACTGAAAACTTCAAAATCCATTTCTGACAGTCAATCACGAAAACGCGATGCAACTTTTAAGTTTGATAAGGACATAGAAATCATCTCAGAATCTTTTGAAAGGATTGAAAACAAAAAGGAAGAAAGTGAGCTTGTGCCTTACAAATTTTTGGAAGCAGTGAAAAGCAAAGATTATGAATTTGTTTTGGACACATTATCGCCAAAACTTAAACAGAACATAAACAAAGAGCAAATACAGAAATTTTTTGGAAATATACAAGAATTTTTGCCTCTCAATTTAAATGAATTTCTTATTGTTTCAAATGACAAAAAAAGCTATGCTTCGTTCAGCATAGCAAATGGAAAAATTAACGACATCTCTTTGGATAATTTAGGATAAAATTCCAATCAGCTTCAGTCTGCGTTCAAATCTTGCCTCAAAATTTTTAACAAGCACTCTCAACAACGCTTCTTCACTTCCTTGAGCGAGTTTCACTGTTTTAAGTTTGTCTAAAGAAGTATTATTCAAAATTTTCATAGCCAAATAGGAATTTTTTGAAGTTTCTTCGCATGAATAATTTTTACAAGCAGTGCACACCAGTTCTCCTGTGTTGTAATCAATATAAATATGTTCAAATGCACTAGTTCCACAGCCAGTGCATTTTTCTGTATAAAGTGGAAATCCACTCAAAGCAAAGACATCAAGCAAAAACTTGTCCAAAACATATAAATTTTCAACTTTTTCAAAACAAAGAGTTTTCAACGACTTTAACAATGTTAAAAACACACCTGTTTGTTCTGTTTCATTTGAGAAGTTTAAAGAATTAACAATTTCAAGCATAGCAGTTCCTTCAAAATATTTCTCCACATCTTCGCTGAGTTCGTAAAAGGTTTCAATGCTTTCAAATCCCGTCACAATCTTTCCAAACTTGCCATCTTCAAGAATAAATTCTCCAAAGCAAAATGGATTTTGTGCCATTTTCATTTTAGCATTCGCTCCCTTAACTCCTTTCAAAGTCGCCCAAAACTTTCCTTTTTCATGAGAAAAAAGAAGAATATTTTTATCCTTCTCTTTTTTGTCGCTTGATTTAATCACTATTGCTTGAATTTTTTCTGTCATTTCACCAGTTCTTCTTTTGCTGAAGTTTTTCCTCTTATTTCATTACGTTCTCTCACGATATCTTGAATTATATAAGGATTACCTTCTGACAATTTAAACATTTCCCATGTTAATTCTTCATCAATACTCTGAAAAGATGAATTCTTTGCCATTTTTCACCTCCTTATTTAGTTTGTGTCGAACGCTCTCTTATATTCTTATTTTATATAAAGCAAAACAAAAAATCAAACAAATCTAAGAGAAAAATATGTATTGTGCCAAATTTTCTTTGGCACAAGTTGTATTATAATCTTCTAAAAACCATGCTTGCATATGAAAATACAGTTGCATCAGCTGAATTGTTAACAAGTTCTAATGTGCTTGCTTGTGTAACTGTAATTATCATTGTTTGAGTCAAATTAAAGGTTGAACCAGCAGTTTGTGTCTCATTTAACACAGAGCCTGACACATCCACTCCATCAAGACGAAGCTTTATGCTCGCATTTCCACCTGCTGGGATTGTTCCACCTGCAAGATAGGTCACTTCATAGGTGCCAGCCAAAAGTCTTACAGCACCAGAAGTCACAGGACTTGGAGCGATACTTGTTCCTCTGTTTTGCACCAAATATACAGGAATTATTGCTTGCGAAGCTATTGTTCCGATGTCCAAGTTGTTGAAAAAAGCATAGTCATCCAACACAATTGGATTGACAACTTCATTTTCTGTGCAATCCATGCTGAATGGGCAAAAAATAGGACATGGGTGATTGAAAATACAACAGTTAAATCTTCTTCTAGCCATATTTTTCTCCTTCAGATAACAATCTGTTATCTAAAAACATTCTATGAAAAAAAGAATATGTTTGTTAAAAAAACACCACACAAAGTGATGTTTTTATTTATCCTTGAATTGAGCCAACTGTTCTTGGAAATAGCTCCACATCTCTAATGTTTGAAACGCCTGTCAAATACATAACAAGTCTTTCAAAACCAAGTCCATAGCCTGAATGAACGTTTGTACCATAGCGACGGGTGTCAAGATACCAAGCATAATCTTCTTTTTTAAGACCAAGTTCGTCCATTCTTTGGGTAAGTTTGTCAAGACGTTCTTCTCTTTGACTGCCTCCAATAAGTTCTCCAACTCCAGGAACTAGCAAGTCAACGGCAGCAACAGTTTTGCCATCATCGTTTTGACGCATATAGAAAGCCTTAATTTCTTTTGGATAGTTTTTCAAGAAAACAGGTTTTTTGAAAACTTCTTCTGTCAAATATCTTTCATGTTCTGACTGCAAATCAATTCCCCATTTAACAGGGAAAACAAAGTCTTTTTTTGCAGAAAGCAACAAATCGATTGCTTTGGTATAATCCAATCTTTCAAAGTCGTTTTCAACAATGTTTTTCAGTCTTTCAAGAAGACCTGTATCCACAAATTTGTTTAAAAATTCAAGTTCTGCCATGCATTCTTGCATTACATAAGAAATGACATACTTGATCATTTCCTCTTCATTGTCCATAAGCTCGTCAAGGTCACAGAAACAAATTTCTGGTTCCATCATCCAAAATTCGGCAGCATGACGAGATGTGTTTGAGTTTTCTGCTCTAAATGTTGGTCCAAAAGTGTAAGTTTTTCCAAATGCATGGGTGATTGTCTCTTCATGAAGTTGCCCTGAGACCGTCAATGAAACTTTTTTACTGAAAAAATCTTGAGAATAATCAACTTTTCCATCTTTATGTGGCAAGTTGTCAAGGTTTAATGTTGTCACCTGAAACATTTCTCCAGCACCCTCACAATCGTTTGCAGTGATAATTGGAGTGTGAACATACACAAAGTTTCTTTCATTGAAAAACTTATGAATCGCAAACGCAGCAACAGATCTTATTCTGAAAACAGCATTAAACAAGTTTCCTCTTGGTCTTATTGTTGGAATAGTTCTCAAAAATTCAACTGTATGTCTTTTCTTTTGAAGTGGATAATCTGTGTCACAAGATCCCAATATATCCACAGTTTTCGCATTGATTTCAAAAGGTTGTTGAGCTTGTGGTGTCAAAACAAGTTTTCCTGTCACACAAAAAGATGTGCCCACATTCTCTTTAACAATCAAATCAAAGTTTCCAACTTTTTCCTTTTCAACAACAATCTGAACACTTTTAAAAGCGCCATCGTTCAGTTCAATAAAAGCTATGTTTTTTGAATCTCTAACAGTCCTTGCCCAACCACATAAAGTGATTTGTGTGTCAGCATAGCTTTGATAATCTTTATATAAATCTCTTATTTCAATTCTTTTCATTTCTCCTCCTATTATGGTGTTAATCTATCTGGACCTCTAAACAGAAACATAGATTCTTTAAGGTTTGGAAGTTCCAACAAATTCATGGTGATTCTATCAAGTCCCAGTCCAAAACCTCCATGTGGTTGGCATCCATATTTGAAAAACTGCAAATAGAATTCAACATCTTTGGCAAGACCTTTTTCTTCTGCTTGTTTCTTCAAAATTTCATAATCATGTTCTCTTTGAGCTCCAGTTGTTATTTCAACTCCTTTCCAAATAAGGTCATAGCCCTGTGGGATGCCAGCTTCTCTGTGATGATAAAATGCTCTTTTCCTTGCACCAAAATCAGTTACAAACAAAAATTCATGACCATAAACATCTTTAGAGAATTGAGCACAAAGCTTTTCGGCCTCTGTTGTCAAATCATCTTTCTCATCGTCTGGAACGATGAGATTATATCTTTTCTCCAATTCATTATACAATTCTGACAATTTAATTCTTGGGAATGGCAAATTAGGAACAACAACTTCAACACCAAAAGTTTCTTTGATTTGTTCTCCATATTTTTCTTTGACGTCTTTCAAAGCATAAGTAAGAAGTTCTTCTTCCATAACCATAACATCTTCAACGCTTTCAACTCCAGTAAACTCAAGATCAAAACCTGTAAATTCTGTTGCATGTTTTCTTGAATGTGATTTTTCTGCACGGAAAACTGGTCCACATTCAAAAATTCTGCCAAAACCACCGGCCATTGCCATTTGTTTATAAAATTGTGGACTTTGTGCAAGATATGCAAATGTGTCAAAATACTTTACTTGAAAAACTTCTGATCCAGATTCTGAAGCTGTTCCTATCAATTTTGGAGAATGAATTTCGATAAAGTCTTTTTCTATCAAAAAATTTCTCATTGCATTTGCAAAAGCAGTTTGAACTTTAAAAATCAACAAATTCTTTTCTTGTCTCAAATCCAACCATCTATAGTCAATTCTTTGGTCTATGTTGCTTTCAGGTCCTATTGGAGAGACTTCTGCACGACTTGTCACTTCAACACTTTCTGCCAAAACTTCTTGGCCTCCCATCTTGACATATTCACTTTTAACAAGTTCTCCTTCCACTGTGACAGTCGAACCTGCAACAAGATGAGAAAAAACTTCTCCAACTTCAGGATGTTGAATTTTGTCCACAGTAACTTGAATTTTGCCTGAAAAATCTTTCAAGACAATGAATTGAATGCTCTTTTTGTCACGAACAGTTTCAATCATACCTTGAAATCTTACTTTTCCCACTTCTAATTTTGAAATTTGTGTTGTCATAATTTTCTCCTTAAATAAAAAATCCTAATGCATTTCTGCATTAGGACGAATTGATATCCGCGGTGCCACCTAATTTGTTGAAGTTTCAACCACCTTAATTAAAAGACTAATATTGCTTAGTCAAACACAAGACTGGTAAAGTCGTTCTTCATTTTGGGGAAAATGATAGGCTTTCACCTGCCCTATCTCTCTGTAAGATTCTTGTCCAAAATTACTCCCTTCGTCATAATCTTAATTGTATGATAACATTAAAAAACTTAAAAGTCAATTGTTTTTTTATTATTGCAAAATCAAGAAAAATTAAACGAGAAAAATAATATTGACTATTAAGCAAATTTGTCGTATAATAAAAGTATGAAAATTTTAAAATCAAACAGATTGTTAAAAAAAGTTTTGGTTTCAGTTACTTCCACAATTGCTTTATCTGGACTAGTTTTGAGTGGTTTGTCTATTTATGCAAATAAAAAAGTTGAAAATTACTCACCACAAACACAAATAAACGAAATTGCAAGAGAACTTGACGCTAACACAGATAAAATGATGTATGGAAGTTTTGGCAATTCAAAAAGAATGGCACACAACAACGGAAGACCAATATTGGTAACAATTTCCAACAATTTTACAAATGAAGAAAAAGAAGACCTCTTATTTTCATTAAATCATATTTTTGGATTGGTTAAGGAAGTAAACAATAATTATAACTATGAAATAATCAAAGAGTCTGAACTTTCTAATAAATTTAAATCTGGTGACACTTTGATTAAATATGATGTGGGAGAAGTTGCTTCACATGAATATGCTTCGGCAACATATGGTGGCGATTTTGATTTCTTCTCAAATGTATTTACAAATAAGCCTCTTGTTGAAACTCACACAATCACATTAAACAGAAAAAATTCTATTAATTCTAAATATAAAAACATAATTTCTTTTAATCATGAGCTTCTGCATGCATTTCAACTTGGAGATGTTTATGCATCTTTCAATGATAAAAAATATTATAACACAGCAACAAGTTCTTTATATACCCTGCCTCTTATAACTCCAAATGACTACTCTTGCTTAATCTCAACTTATGCACCTAAATTTGATAACTCAGAAGATAAACAAAACTTTATAAATAAATTTAAACAAAAATTAAGCAAATATGAAAAAGAATATTACAAATTGGTTAAAGAAGAATACAAATTGTCTGGCGAGCAATTGGATGAATTTATCTTCAATGCAAAAGAAACTCGAACTATTGATGGATTGTCAAAGTTGATGAAATATTCTGTTTTAATAAAAAATGGAAATTACAGTTTTAATATTTTTGACGAAAACAATGAATTGCTGGATGCAGCATCTGGCAAAGTAATTGAAGTTGACAACGTATACTTTCTTAAAGATGTTGAACTAAAATCAGATCAAGTAAAGTTCCCTGATTATGCAAAAGGTGGAAGCATTTCAACCTTTGCACTTTATAAAGAAAATGGAAATATTAAATTGCAAAGTTTAAGCACTGGTGCACAATTGAAAAATGAAATAAAAACTATTGAAAAATAACATAAGCTATCTTATGTTATTTTTTTATTATTTTAAGGCCATGTTCTATTCTGTTTAAACCAATCACTATCTTTTAATTTGATGTTATTGTTTGAACACTTCACTTGATATTGTTCATCTTTTGATAAATACACAATATTGCCATTAAACGAACAAAACTGGTTGTTTTTATAATCTAAACACAATGTGGTCACATAAATTTCATCAGTCCATTTTGAAACATTGTTTATAAAAACTTGAGTAGGAAATTGATTTTCTGCCGTTGACGTATATTCAGACGAACCTGCACAACAGCAAACACAAACAGTCTTAGGCTGAACCACATTCATCAAGGTTTCAGAAGAAGATGTTTTTGAACCATGGTGACCAGCTTTATATAAGTCAACTTTTGGCAAATTGTTTAACTCTATCAATTTTTCTTCCCCATCGGCTTCCAGATCTCCTGTAAACAAGAAATTCTTTTCACCATGTTTAAACAAACAACACACTGAGTGATTGTTTTCGTTTGAACTGCGATTTTGATAGTAATAACTATCCAAAATTTCAAAAGACATATTCTCACCAATTGTGTATTCACGTTGAGCACCATTGATTTCTTTCACACAATCTAATGCAGTATAATGTTTTGCACCTTTTGCAATCTCATCTGAAAGTTCTCTTTGATAATTTTTATACATTGTGGTTTCAGCTTTGTCCTTTGTTATTTGAGCAAAATCAATTATGGTTTTGCACTCATAAAGATCAAAGATGCTATCAATCTTAGTGTTTGTTGCAAATCCTGCATAATGATCTTGATGTGCATGCGTCACAATAACATATTCCAAAATTCCGTCTGTAACATATTTATTTAAATAATTGGATATTGTGCTTATACTGTTGGATTTCGATCCACAATCAATCAAAATGTCAGCTTCTGGAGTTTTGATATAAGTGCAATCACCAGTATATTTGTTTCCAAGTTCCAAAAAATGAATGGAGAATTCTGCATCCGAAATTGAAATATTAGAGTCATTTGGTTGATTTGGATAATAAACTTCTTCAAAAACATCAACAACATCAGTTTCTGGCAAAGTGATGTAAGTTAAAACAGAAAAACCACCCACCAAACCAAACACAAGTGCAAGCAAGCAAAAAAGCGTTATCTTAAATGTTTTGTTCATATCACACTCCTCCTTCACTTGCTTCCACAAAAGTGATTATTCTAACTTTTTCTATTTTAAAAAGTTTTCCATATTTCCAGTTTGTGGCTTTATATTTAATATAGTAAGTTCCCACTTCAGTTGCATAATACTTTCCTTCTTGATCCTGTTCTAAATTTGTTTCAATAACAAATTCATGGCTTTCATCTTTTCCAAAAGCAACTATTTTGACAGTTTCATCAACATATTTTTCATCCAATGTCAAAACAATATTGGACTGCCCAACTATTTCAAAGCAATCATTGCGACAAACAAACCACCAAGTTCCAATGCCAAAGCACACCCCAACCAACAAAAATGCAAGTGCAAAAGCCCATATCTTTGCACCAGAATGCTTTGCCAAAACCTTTGCTGCTTGCTTTGTTTTCTTATTTATTTCAACATCTGACAATCCAGAAAAATCTATTGTCACTTTTTTGGATTGTTTTGTTACTTTCTTTTTAACAGCCATCATAACTCCTAACAATTTGATTATATCATAAAACTAAGTTAATTTAAAATAAATTCCCTATTGACAATCATATGAAAATCTCCTATAATATGGTTATCAAATTTTTGGAGGTAAAAATGTCTTGTTTATTGGATTTTGAAACATTGGTGGTCTACGGAATTATTGCAAAAAATGAAGTTAATGGAGCTCGTCAAATTTCATTTGAAGAACTGAGAAGTTATTCAGAAAAAGTGATCAATCATTACGATGAGAATAATACTCGCCCACTTTCAAACAACTTGAATCATGCAGAAGCTAAACTTTTTGAAGAAAAAAACAAAGATTTCTTTGAAAAATATGGTGCAGGTTTCAAGAGTTTCACAAAATATGAAGAAGCTAAGGGTTATAAATTGAAAGATGAAGTTTCAATTGAGCATTTAAAAGAAGAAAAATCAAGATTTGTTCCATTTTCTTTAAGAAGCTCTTTGCTGAGCAAAGAAGCAAAAACTGCATTCAGAACAACAAAAACTGAATCTACAAAAAACTTATAATTATCAAAAAAAACAAAAAACGAAGTGATTTTCACTTCGTTTTTATTATTTGTTAACAGTTTTATCTGCTTTAATATTTTCCATTTTTTGAACTTTCTGCAAAGCCAATTTTTGAGCTGCGCCATTGATGAAACAGTTAAGCTCGCCTTTAACATCTGTAACATCGCCCGTTGCATGAAGAACATTTCTTGTTAAATCTGGTTTATTATCTATCCACACTGCGTATTTCCAACGAATACCATCTGGTTTCAGATCATATGTCGATCCACCAATTCCACAAGCTATATCTCTAACTTTTTGTATAGCTTCATCCCCATATACAAGCATTCCAAAACAGTCGCCACTTGAAAGGTAATCTGTGAGTTCTCCGACAAAAGGCTTTCCGGCAAGGTCAATGTAATGTTGCCTTGCAGTTTCTTTATCATATTTCATTGGACTACTAAAAATAACTTCCAATCCTGCTTTTTCCACTCTATCACTTGTTTCAACAATAATTTCTTGTTTATCAAATCCTGGTTTAAATATAAGAACTGCAAGTTTTGAATAAGCAATACTCTTTTTTCCTGTTTTGTTTTCCATAAATCTACAAATTTGATCCAAGATTTTTCCTTTAAAATCTGCAACTAAGTTTTGTCCTTCCAAGTAAGTTTCTACTGTCATTTATATCAATTTCTCCTTTAATTTAATCTTGTAAGATTATACACCTTTTCTCACTTGTTGTCAATAGCGATTTTCAAATTCGACATTAATTTTCATTCCAATTCCAATCAGCCACTTCTGGCATGTCAACGCCATACTCAACAATATAATTTTTGTGTTTTTCCAGTTTTTCCTTCATCTCTTTGGCAATTTCATCTTTTTTCTTCTTTGGCAAATCAAGATATTTAAGAGCTTTCAAAACAAGATGATATCTGTCAACTTTGTTGAGCACTCTCATATCAAATGCCGTTGTAATTGTGCCTTCTTCACAATAGCCTGAAACATGCAAATTTTGATTTGCTCTTGAATAAGAAAGCATGTGAATAAGTTGTGGGTAGCCATGAAAGTTGAAAATGATTGGTTTATCTTTTGTGAACAATTTGTCAAATTCAGCGTCTGTCATGCCATGTGGATGAGCATGATTTGGCACCAACTTCATCAAATCGACAACATTGACAAATCTAACATTCAAGTTTGGTAAATATTTTTTGAGCAGTGTCACACAAGCCAAAGCCTCAATAGTTGCTGTGTCACCACAACTTGCAACAACAAGATCTGGATTTTTTGTGTTGTTCATTCCAGCCCACTTCCATTCACTTGCACCCTTTGCACAATGTTCTTTTGCTTCTTTCATAGAAAGCCATTGATATGAAGGATGTTTCGATGCCACAATAACATTGACATAGTTTTTGCTCTTTGCACAATGGTCATAGCATGAAAGCAAACAGTTTGCATCTGCAGGAAGATAAATTCTGACAACATCTGCCTTTTTGTTTGCCAAATGATCCAAAAATCCTGGATCTTGATGTGTGAATCCATTGTGATCTTGTTGCCAAACATTGCTTGTCAAAATGAGATTTAATGAAGAAATTGGTTCTCTCCATTCAATTTCATTGCAAACTTTAAGCCATTTTGCATGTTGAGCAACCATGCTGTCAACCACACGAATGAAAGCTTCATAGCTGTTGAACATTCCATGTCTGCCAGTAAGCAAATATCCTTCCAGCCAGCCTTCACAGCAATGTTCCGAAAGAAAACTGTCCAAAATTCTGCCATCTGCAGAAAGTTTGTCATCTGTTGGCACTATTTTTGCATTAAAATCTCTGTTTTCTGCTTCAAAAGCTTTATAAAGTCTGTTACTCATCGCTTCATCGGGGCTGAAAATACGATAATTTTTGTTCTCTTTATTGAGTTTAAACACATCTCTGACATAACCACCAAGCTCAAACATATCTTGTGTTTTGACCGTTCCGTGCCCTTCAAATTTCACAGCATAGTCTTCAATGTCTGGGGTTTTAAGTTCTTTCAAAAGCAGTCCACCATTTGCATAAGGACTTGCTGTCATTCTTTTGTTTCCCTTTGGAACAACACTTAAAAATTCTTTTTTAAGTCGATATTTTTTATCAAAAAGCTCGTCAGGATTGTAACTTTTAAGCCAGTTTTCCAACATTTCCAAATGTTCTTCTTTGCTCATATTGATTGGGATTTGATGTGCTCTGAAACTGTTCTCCACCATGTTTCCATCTACTTCTTTTGGCCCAGTCCAACCTTTTGGAGTTCTTAAAATAATCATCGGCCAAACATTATCAAGTTTTTCGCCTTTTTTAAGCCCTTTTCTTGCCTTGCGTTGAATATCTTTGATTTTTTCAACGCATTTGTCCATGGCTTCTGCCATTGCTTTGTGCATTGTCATCGGATCGCTTCCTTCAACCAAAACAGGTTCATAGCCATAGCCCACAAAAAGTGCAGAAAGCTCTTTATTTGAAATTCTTGAAAGCACTGTTGGGTTGTTTATCTTATATCCATTCAAATGCAAAACAGGAAGCACAGCTCCATCCGTTTTTGGATTGATAAATTTGTTGCTGTGCCAAGATGTTGCAAGTGGTCCAGTTTCAGCTTCGCCGTCTCCCACAATCACCGTTGCAATCAAATCAGGATTGTCAAAAACAGCACCATATCCGTGTGCCAGACTGTAACCTAATTCTCCACCTTCGTTTATTGATCCTGGAGTTTCTGGCACGCAGTGAGAACCAATTCCCCCAGGGAAAGAGAATCGTTTGCATAACTTTTGCATACCTTCTCTATCTTGTGAAATTTGTGGATAGACTTCACTGTAAACCCCTTCCAGAAAGCTGTTTGCCACCAAAAAGTTTCCACCATGTCCAGGGCCAGATAGCAAAATCATGTCAAGATCATATTTGTTGATAACTCTGTCACAATGAGCATACACAAAATTTTGTCCAGGCACAGTTCCCCAATGCCCAACCAACTTTTGCTTGATATCACTCTTGCAAAGTTTGTGATCTCTCAAAAGTGGATTATCCAAAAGATAGAGTTGTGCAACAGACAAATAATTTGCAGCACGCCAATATCCATCCAAATTTTTCAAATATTCTTGACTAGAAAATTTATCCTTCATAAACACTCCCTTTTATTTCTATTAATTATAACCCAAAACATGTGCAAGACAAAAACAAAATAATAAGTTTGTTTATAAAAAAATTTGCATTTCTGCAAATTTTTACTTTTTAATAAACTGAAATTGATAAACTCTTATGCAACAACTGTTGAATCTGTAAATTCTTTTTCAGTTAAACTTCCTGTCAATGTACCAGCATAGTTTCCACTTGTTGCTGTGATGTATTTGTTTGTTGAATTTATTTTTTCTTTCTTTTCACAATAATTTTGACTTAGTGAACTTTTATGTTATTATAAAAAAGGAGAAGATTATGGAAAAAGCAAAAGTTTATTTCACAAAAGATTTAACCAGCAAAGCGTTGGTGAAAATTTTTGATGCTGTCAACAAACCTTTAAATGGAAAAGTGGCAGTTAAAGTACACTCTGGAGAAGCTGGAAATCAAAATTTTTTACATCCAGAATTTTTTAAGGAAATCATAAAGCATGTTAATGGCACAGTTGTTGAATGTAACACTGCATATGAAGGGCAACGTAACACCACAGAAAAACACAAAAAATTGATTGAAAAACATGGCTGGACAAAATATTTTGATGTTGATTTGTTGGATGCAGAAGGACCAGACATTGAACTTGACATCCCAAATGGCAAAACGATAAAGAAAAATTACATTGGCAAAAACACAAACAACTATGACTCAATGCTCGTGTTGTCTCACTTTAAAGGTCACCCAATGGGTGGATATGGTGGAGCAATAAAGCAACTGTCAATTGGATGTGCTTCATCTTATGGAAAAGCATACATTCATGGTGCAGGCAAACCAGAAAGCATGTGGAGCACAGAGCAAAACTTGTTTTTAAGTTCAATGGCAGATTCTGCAACTTCTGTTGTAAACTTTTTCAAAGGAAACATCGTCTATATAAATGTTATGTGCAACATGTCTGTCGACTGCGACTGTTGTGCTGTTGCAGAAGATCCATGCTTGAAAGATATTGGCATCTTGGCATCCACTGACCCAGTAGCCATTGACAAAGCGTGCATTGACTTGGTTAAAAATTGTAACGACAAAGGTAAGGAACATTTCCTTGAAAGAGTTAAAAGCAGAAATGGAGAATACACAATTGAATGTGCAGAGAGATTAAATCTTGGCACAACAAAATACGTCCTAATAAACTTAGATTAAAAAAAGTATCTGCAAACTAACGCAGATACTTTTTATTATATAAAAATAAATAATACATAAATTTTTAACTTTTCCTTCTAAGTGTATCATACATATCATTAAAATTTAAAAACTTGTTATTCCAAGCCACATAATCACCATTTTCTTTTAAACATTTTGTGCAAATATAATATCCATATTTCTTTGTTTTTGTATCTTCAATAGTATACTTTTCAACAAAATCCATCTCTTCAATATAGAGCCAAGTTGAGGGTCTATTTCTTCTTAAATTACTTTCTGCCCTTAAATATTTTATATCATCTAATTGCTTACAATATTCTATTGTATCTAAAAGTATTTGTCTTCCATAACCTTTCCCTCGAAATTCTGGTGAAATACAAAACCAATTTAACCATAAAGAACTTGCATCTTTATTTTCTTGATAAACTCCAGTGATACCTATGGGCGTGTCATCTATATAAGCTATAAAATCCATATTTTTAGGATCGTTTTGCATATAATGCTTAACATAAACTCCCCTATCAGGTTCGTTTGGCCATTCATTTTTTTGTAAATTATAAGCAATATCAACGTTTGTTGCATCAACTTTTATGTACCTTATTTTTTTCATAAATTCCTCATTTAATTTAAAATAAAAAAAGTCTCTTACTAGAAACTCTTACTGGTTGGATTGAGTGGACTCGAACCACCGACCCCCACCTTATCAGGAAAGTTGACCTTTTTCTTTGGGGTTATACGACTATGCTTAATTGAGCCTATATATAAAGGTTTTTTGACACCTTTGAAATGTTTTTGATGTCAATCATTTTCTTTCTCTTGACATCAGTTGACATCAAATGTGTTATTTTTAATAAAATTGTGTGCTTTTGAACTGCCTAAAACTATGAAAGACTAAACTGAACTTTTAAAGAAAGTTTTATAAAAACAATACAAATCAGCAAAGTTTATGATATAATAAAAGTATGGTTAAAGAAATTTTTATAAAAAATAGACAAGGTCTAAAAATGGCTGTTAGATTGAATATTGATGAGCAAAGAACAAAGCTTGTATTTTTGGAACATGGACTTGGTGCAAGAAAAGAATATCCTCACATGGCTGTGCTGGAAGAAGTTTTCGCAAAAAATGGTTTTAATGTTGTCAATTTGGATGCAACCAATTCATTAAACGCAAGTGATAGCTCTACCGAAGGCATAACTTTCACAAGCCATTATCACGATTTAGAAGATGTTATCACTTGGGTAAAATCACAAAACTTTTACACTGAGCCATTTGCGCTTGCTGGGCAATCTCTTGGTGCCGCTTCTTGTATAAATTACGCAGGAAACTATCCACAAAAAGTTGACTGGTTGTTGTTTGCTGCTTGCCCTTTTATAGACGGAAATGAGTTGCTCGAAAAAGATGAAATGATGAAACATATTGAAAAATATGGTTTTCTTGAAAAGGTCTCTCGCAGCACTGGCAAAACTCTTAGAATAAACAAAATTTTTAATGAAGATGTAAAATCTTACAACCTAACAAAACAAATTAAAAACATCACAGCCACTACCTATGTTGTGCAGGGATTGTGTGATGAAAAATACATCATTGAAAATAACAAACAAATTTATGATATGCTTAATTGCGAAAAACAAATATATCTTCTTCCAAATGTGCCACATGATTTGGCTAATACACAAGAAACAAAAGAAATTTTTGAAAACGCATTGAAAGAGATATTTAATCAAAAGGAGAGATGATGTTGGATGAAAATTATCGAAGTTGAAACAAAGCGTGGAGACATATTGTGTGGGTGTCTTTATGGAGAGAAATATAAAGAAACTTGCGTTATAATCACAAATGGAACTTGTGGAAGCATATTTGAAAATAAGTTTTTGCAAGTTGTTGGTGAAGAATTAGAGAAACATAAAATTTCTTTTATTTATGCGCACAACAGCGGTGCATTTCATAGAATTGACACCAAAACGAAAAGCGGCAAGCCATCTGGTTGCACTTACGAACTGTTTGACAATTGCTTGGAAGATTTGCAAGCCTATGTTGATTGGGCAAAAGAAAGCAGATTTAAACACATCATTTTAGGCGGACATTCTTACGGAACAAACAAAGTTGTTTACTATCTTTCAAAGAATCAAAACGAGATGATTGATAAGTATATTTTGATTTCGCCAACAGATACAGGCTATCTTAAAGAACATGAGAAGTTGTCAGCAGATGAACTTATGCCAATCGCTCTCAAATTTAAAGAAGAAAATAAACTTGATGAATTGCTGCCTATTGCGTTTGACAATTGGAATCTTTACACAGCTCGTGCATTTTTAGATTTTATTGAAAACAAACACGCAAAAAATTTACCTATTTACTCGAAGAATGGAAATTGGAAGCAACTTAAAACGATTAAACAAACTGGTCTTTTTGTTATGGGTGAAAAAGACGGTTTTGCATTTGGAAACACCTCAAATCATCTTCAAACAATAAACGCAAACAGCAAAAACAAAAATAATATTCTTGCAGTTATCGACAGCGCTGGACACACTTTTAGAAACAGAGAACAAGAACTTGCAAACACAATTTTAAATTTTGTTAAGGAGTCAAAATGAATTTAAAAGATATTCAACAAAAAGCCAAAAATGGTGATGGATTATCCACTTACATTTTGGGCAGAGCTTATTATAGCAGTGAACTTGGATTAAAAACAAATTACCCTAAGTCTTTTGAGTGCTATAACTATGGATACAAGCAATTGAACGATCCAAGGTGTGAATATGGCTTTGCAATGTTCTATTTTGATGACGGAGAAAGTGAAAGCGAAGGAGTTGTTGAAAAAGATAATGAATATGCAAACAAACTTTTTGCTGAAGCATATCCAAAACTCGTTGAACTAGCAAAAAATGGTGATATGTATTCTAATTTCATTTTAGGTGCTTATTACAACTATGGAATTGGTGGAATAAAGAAAGATTTTTCAGTCGCAATAAAATATATTCAACAAAGTGCTGACTTAGGTCATTCTGGCGCTTGTTATGACATGGGCAGGTTTTACACTGAAGGACGTGGTGTAAAACAAAATTTGGAAGAAGCAAAAAGATACTTTGAAAAAGCTTCAAAAATGGGCAATGTTCGGGCAAAAGCATTTTTGGAAAAGGAGCAAAAATGAAAAAAGGGCTTCTAATTGGATTTACAAAATGGCAAACAGAATGTGCATATAAGATTTATGCCGAATTCTTTGCAAAACACAATATAAAACTTGATTTGTTAAAGATTGATGAATATGTGCTTGCAATAGAAAATGGCAAACCAAACATAAAGGTAAAAGATTATGATTTTTGTGTAATGTTGGTTAAGGACCAATATATTTCAACATTATTTGAAAAGCAAGGAAAACTTTGTTTTAATGGGTATAAAGAAATGTCATCATCTGATGATAAATTTTTGACTTATGTTAAACTTGCTGAAAACAATATTCCACTTCCTAAAACATTGTCTGGCAACACAGACTTTGATGGTCTAAAAATCTCTGACTATAAACGAAGCGATAGTTTTAGAAATAAAGTTGAAGATTATTTAGGTTATCCTTTTGTTGCAAAGCCAACTTTTGGCTACGGTGGTAAAGGTGTTGTTATCATAAACAATCGCAAAGAGTTTAATATTTTTCTTGATAATGTTGGTCAAGAGGCTTATATATATCAAGAGTTTATTCCTGACAATCCGGGTTCGGATATTCGTGTTATGGTTGTTGGTGGTAAAGTTATATTTTCCATTATGAGAAACAATCCCAATAGTTTCATTAGCAATGTTTCAAGTGGTGGAAATGCAACTAAATTTGAAGCTACAAAAGAACAAAAGAAAATAGCTGTGAAAGTTGCAAAAATTCTTGGCTTGGAACATTGTGCGGTTGACTTTTTCAATATGGAAGATGGCAGACCGCTTTTGTGTGAAGTCAATGCCAATGCGGGTGGAATTGAAATAAATGAAAAGCTGACTGGAATAAATCAAGCTGAAAAGTTTGTTGAATATATAGTCGAAAAAATATCTAAATAGAAATGCAAAACGCACTTGTTGTGAACAAAAGGAAGCATGGCAAAAAACATCATGCTTTTTCTTTTTGTTGTCCATTATTTAGGACAAGTGGTGGGATGTGTCAATGTTCGACAAAGAATGTTGTCGCTTTTGAAAGATTTTTGAGTTTTGTTATGCTATACTTAAAGTGGAATGGAAGAAAAATTTTATGTTAAGATTAAAGATGATTTTGGCGTAGTTCGTGAGTTTGAAGTTCCTACACTTAAAATGAAAATTGCGATTGACAACATTGACAAAGATTTAAAGGAACAAAACAAACATGACGCTATGAACTATGCACGTTCTTTTTCTGCCTATCCAAGTGAGGACTACATAAGTTATAAAGCCAAGCAGTTTGATGACAGCAAACTTATTTCATATTTTGAGCAGCAGCGAGAGATTTTGAAAAAGGCAATTTGGAAAGTTGTCAAAAATGTGACAAACGAGAAATACAAAAAGATTTTGTATATGAGATTTATTGGCAAAATGAAATTCAATAAGATTGCCGAAAAACTTGACTGCTCTAAACAAAGCATATCCGATAACTACAAAACAGCCATTGATGATTTGAGAGTTTTGCTTTGTGAGAATAAAGATTTTCAAAACACATATTTCTTTAAGCATTGGAAAGAACATTTAAAGATTGAAACTAACTTGATTGCAAAGGAAAAGTTGAACGAATTTGCAAAGACAAAAGACTTTTCTTCAATCACGAGCATAGATAAAATTATTGATTTTGTTGATGAAGTCAAAACAATCCAGAAGAAAGAAAAGAAACTTGGTTTGACTGAAAAAACACAAAAAGCATTTAAAGAACAAAAATTCAATTTTTTTGGCAAAGAATATTCTGTTCAAGATATGTTTGATGTTGTTAGCGAGTTTTTAGAGCCTTTTAGAGAAAAACAAGAGAAAAAATAAGTCATTTTTATCAATGACTTAAATATTATTTAAAACATTGTATAGATTTATTAAGATTTGCGATGTGGCTTCAAACTTAAACTTTAATTGAAAAGTATCATCTATAGTATTACCAAGTTCCCCACTGACTTCAACCTTGTTATTCTTACAGTCAAATAGTATCCAGCCATTTGTATCTTGCTCTTGGTCTTCAATCTTAATTTGTCTTTCAGTATAATTATCAACTTGTTGTTTTAATACAGGAAGAAATTCGTCAAGTTGCAGTTGGAAACCATCTTCTGCAGAATATTTTAAGGGTTCCTGACTTACCCAAGATGAGGTCTTCGCTTTTATACCAAAGATGAACCCTTCAAGAAAGTCAAAAGAGCTAATGTTCCCAGTTGATTTAACATACATGATAATTTGTGTATCTTCCCAAATTGTTTGTTCCATACTTTGAATCCTTTATGTCAATATTATAGCACTTAATTTGTTTTTTGTATTAAAATTCCAAACAAATTTCAAAAAATTTTACTGAAAATATCAATTTACCCCTGACTTTTGCCTGTTTTTATACATATGTGAGGGGCAAATGCAAATTAAAGAGAACTGCACGCCACCAGCAGTTCTTTTTTCTTTGTGAAAATTTATTAAAAGGAGGATTAAAAATGCAACGCTTCTTAATTTACAAAACTTGGAGGAACAATGGCAAGAATTAGAACAAAAGATTTAAAAGACCGATATTTGTTTAGAGTGTATGATGAAAGCGAAAGCGAATTATTGCACCGAGCAATCACAAAGTTTAAAGACAACTTTGACAGTTTAAATGACGCCATAAAACATTTTGCTTTGGTTGGTGCTGACAAAATGCTTGGCGACAACAACTTAAATCAAGGAATAAACTTTTCAGAAATACGAAAATATTTGCAAAGTATTGATGACAAACTTGCGGACATTTCTGGCAGACAAAAAATGGACTTTGTGGAAACAAACGCAGAAATCAAGACAAATCAATCACTCTTAAATTTGATAACAAAACTTTTACACAAGATAAATCAAATCAACATTGGCAATTACACAAACGATTGGAAATATTCCCCACTTGATGAATATGGACTTGAAGAAGAAAAACAAAATCACTTGCAGGAGCTTATGAATGACTAATCAAGATGTGCCAAATGTTGTTTACAAGCAAGAGTTTTTTCTTCCACACTATGAAGATGAAAAAATGCAAGACAAAAGAAATTATTATTCATCAAACAAATATAGCGACTACCTTAAATATATCGCAACAGGAATTGACGAACTGCAAAAACTTGACTTTGTGGAATATTCAAACAATAACTCAAAATCTTCTGGAATCTTCAATCAAAATGGAAAGATGAGTAAAAAAGATATTGCCAATATAAGAAAAGATTTGAGAGAAACGCAGTCAGTTATTTGGAGTGGCGTTATCTCTTTTGAAGAAAAGTTTGGACTGAAATGGTGCAATAATTTTGAGCAAGCATACAATCTTGTAAAAAGTGAACTACCGAAATATTTTAAGCGAGCAGGACTTAAAGCGGACAACATTGAGTGGTTTGCAGGATTGCATGAGAACACCGACAACAGACATATTCATATCATCTTTTTTGAGAAAGAGCCACAACGAATTAAAGGCAAGAAAAAGATCTTTTCTCGTAGATATATTTCAGACAAAGCAATGGACTTTTTCAAAGCCAATTTGGAACTCGCTGCGACCGATTTTAAGGCTCGTGAGATAAGAGTAAGAACAAACTTAACAAAGAGTTTTAACGAGCAAATAAACGATGTTTTTGGACTTAAAATGAAGTTTATGCTTTTGAATTTAGCAAACAAGTTTCCAGAGAACGGACACCTTTATTACAACTCTGAAAATATGCAAAACTTAAAATCGCAAGTTGACAATATCACAAATTATATTATCAAACATAATCCTAATATTACACTCTACAAAGACGATTTTGACGAGCTTGTAAAAGAAAAAGATGATAAAGTAAATAGCTATTGCAAACGGAATGGTTATGACAAACCAAGCGAAAGTGTTGGAGATAAAATGATGAATGACATATATCGAAGGCTTGGAAATATTGTGATTGAAAGTGCAAAGAATTTAAAAGTTGAAGAAACACAAAGGACAAAACTGAATGCAAAAAATTTAGTTGAAAAACGAATGCAAAAAAGCAAATTAAAAAGAGAACTTGACGAGTGTTTATATCTCAATTCAAAGGTTGAATTTGAAGCTATTAAAGCCTTTCAGGACTATATGAATAAACTTGAAGAAATGCACATAAAGACTTTGATTGAACAAGGAATTTTGAGTAGTGACTTTGAGATGTAAGCACTAAAAATATAGAAATATTTAGTATAGAGCATAAGCGAGAAACAAAAATAGATTTAAGTGGCAAAAAGTGCCATATGTAAGGCACTTTTAACTGATACACTTAAATTTTTTCTTTCTCGTCTTTTTTGGAAGCTGTTGGGATACCCAACACTTCTTTTTTAATGAGAATATTAAGACTAAAAATACGAGGAGACAATATGAATTTACAAAACGAACAACAACTAAATATTAACAATTTAATACAAACCGAAACCCAAAGAATTTCAACTAAATACAACAAAGATTTTTTGGATTGTGAGGACATTATGAAAATCACAGGACTTGGCAGAGATAATGTTCGACAACTCTTACGAAGCAAGAATTTTCCCACAACAAAAGTTGGCAAAAGACAAGTTGTGAGTGTGCTTAACTTTGTGAGATATATCACTTTGCAAAATCAGAGCGAGGTAGCAAATGGCTAAGAAGAAAGTTGTAAGCAAAACCCGCAGAGCAAATAACGAGGGTTCAATTTTTCAAAGAAAAGATGGTCGTTGGGTTGGCGCTGCTGCTGCCGGTTATGACGATGATGGTAAACTAATTCGCAAATATGTTTATGGCAAAACAAGAATGGAAGTTGCAAATAAACTGAGCGAACTGACAAACAGAATTGAAAGCGATAACTTTGATTATGTTGACAAAAATAATCTTGGAACTTTGATGAACGAATGGCTTTTGGTGTTTAAGAAAAATCAAGTTACGCCACGAACTTTTGAAGGAGTTTATAGCAAATTTAAACTGCATATCGAGCCCAAAGTTGGCAATATGAAAATTGATGAAGTAACGACTTTGACAATTCAAAAAGTGCTTAATCAAATGCTTGAAGATGGATATAGTTTAGATGTTGTGCGAAAGACAAAAGTTGTGTTTAATCAATTTTTCGATTATGCTGTTCAACATAAATTTGTTGCAAACAATCCAACACTTCTCACAAGAGTAAAAAGTAAAGAAAGAAAAATTTACGATGGCGAAAATAAATACAAAGCAATTCCACCTGAAGCGAGAGTAAAGTTTTTAGAGTGTTTAAATGAACACAAACTTTTAAAACCACTTTGTCTTTGTATGATGTTGGCAGGCTTGCGAACTGGCGAAGCTCTTGCTTTGATGTGGAAAGATATTGACTTTGAAAACAAAACAATCAATGTTGAACGAGCAACAACAATTGTGCCAAAGTTTGACGAGAACGGAAAAATTAAAGAAAGAATAACGGTTATAAGCGAAACAAAAACTGCTTGCTCAAAACGAGTTGTGCCAATGCCAGACCTTTTAGTTAATGTGTTAAAAGACTATAAAATCGAACAAGAACTTAAAGGAGACGAAAAAGGCATAAATTTAATAGATAAATCTTCACTCATTTTTTGTAAAGATGATGGCAGTTTAAGAACATATTATGGAACAAAGAAAATATTGTATCGCTTTCTTGAAAAACATAAACTTGGTAATTTAGGTATTCACTTTCACACTTTAAGGCACACATATTCTAATATGCTTTTTGAAGCCGACCAAAACCCAAAAGTTATACAAGCTTTGCTTGGGCACAAATCTGTCAAAACAACAATCACAACATATAACTCTGTTGATAAATCCTATTTTCAAAAAGCAACCGATGTTTTGAATAACAATTTTAAAGTTGAAACTGAGCCGACCAAGATTGAACAAATGGAAGATGACGAACTTGATAAAGAACTCGAAGAACTAATGCGAGAGAAAGAAGAACGCAGAAGAAAAAGGAACAAAGATTTTGAAATGTAAAAAATTAATACAAAATTAAAGTAAATGTGATATAATTAAATTATGAAAAAGAAAATAAACGAATTGAATAATTTATATCAACCTGCCTTAGATATGGTTGAAAGCGTTTGCAAAATTTTAAATTTTAAAAATTTTGATTACAAATTAGGTTTTTACAATAATCATGAAATTAAGTTTAAAAATCAATTTATAAAAGAAATATATCCTATACCTGTAATTAGCTGCAAAATAAACAAATTTAAAATTGACATTGGTTTTGATGTAGCAACTGATATTGATTATATAGGATTTTCGGAGTTTACATTAGACAAAAAAGATATTTTGATTTTTGACTTTAATGCATTGAAAAATTTTGAATTTGAAATTTATGGTTTTGAAAATTATTTAGAAGATTACTATTTTGGAGATATTGTAAAAACGAAGCAACTTATTTCTCAATCTAAAGAAATAAAATTTCATATTGGAATTAACATTGCAAGCATAAATCAAATAGAAGATTTATTGAAGGTGCTGGAGGACATTCGATGAGACATATAGCAATATTTAGGCAACCATTTTTTGATATGGTTTTGTCAGGAGAAAAAACTATCGAGAGTAGATGGTCAATGAAAAAAGTTGCACCTTATGACAAGGTAAAGGTTGGTGATGAACTTTTACTAAAACAAACAAGCCATGATGTGACCGCAACAGCAAAAGTCAAAGAGGTAAAGTATTTTGAACTTACACCACAAATTGCTGATGAAATAAAAGTAAAATGGAATAAAGAAATCGGGATTTATAAGTTTGAAAATTGGGAAGCATATAGGAATAAAAAATATTGCACATTGATTTGGCTTGAAGATGTAAAGCAAGTTGAACCAATGAACGTAAAACGGAGTAATGGCGCAGGTTGGATTGTTATTACAGATAAGCCATGGAGGAAATAATTATGTCAATAGAAGAATTGAAGCATATTTTAGATAACGTTTATGATAAAAATACCGCTCATAGAAAATGGAGAGAAAAATGGAATAAAAATAATCCAACTTATGGGCAATGTGTTCCAACAGCATTGTTAGTGCAACATTATTTTGGTGGCGAAATATATAAACACAATGTAGAATCCCATTATTTTAATGTTATTGATGGAAAAGTTGTTGACCTTACCAAAGAGCAATTTAATTATGAATTAGACTATTCTAATAGCAAACAAAAACAACCAAACTTATCTCAATCACAAACCAAAGAGAGATTTGAGCTATTAAAAGAAAGAGTAGAAAATTTTAAAAGAAAAAAATAGTAGTATTAAGCTTTGACATCAATTGACATCAAATATATCAGTTTTAGGCAGTTTTATATAGAACAAGACCGATAAGATAAAATTCACTCTTATCGGTCTTTTTTTTATGTCTTTTTATAGTTAAAAATTATTTGCTGTAAAAAAATGGTATCGTTGCTGTCAAAATTTTGCCTTAAAAAGCGTTAAAAAACAATGAAAAAAGCCCGAATTTACGGGCTTTTACTGGTTGGCTTGAGTGGACTCGAACCACCGACCCCCACCTTATCAGGGTGGTGCTCTAACCGACTGAGCTACAAGCCATTATGAAATTTTTGTTCGGACATGGCAGGTTCTGACCCTGCGTCTCCAGCCCCGAAATTACCTTATCAGGGTGGTGCTCTAACCGACTGAGCTACAATCCATTATTAAACATTCCAAACATCGACGGGGATGTGTCGACATTTTTGAATGCTGTTTTATTATAACCATAATAAATAATTCTGTCAAGCATTTAAAAGAAAATTTTTTAATTTATAAACTAAAAAAGACCAATCGCTTTTGGTCTTTTTTTTGATAATAACAAAATTACTTTTTATCTTCTTCTTTGTCTGTTGAATTTAAGTTCTCCAAATTCAAAGTTTCTGCTGAAGAATTTTCATCCAAATTTAAACTTTCAGCAGTGTTTGGCTTTGTTTGTTTTCCTGCTCTTCTGTTTATCAAATAAAGTGTAAGCATACCAACAGCTATACAAACTAAACTCAAAACAACATCAATAATAAGGTCATTTCTGATTTCAGCATTTGCAGCAATCACTTCAAACATAAGTGAGAAAACTTCTCCAAACGAAGCACTAAAACCTTCTTTCGCAAGTTCGATCAAAACACTTAAATCAAGCGCTATAAGCATTGCAACAACTATTTCAACAATAGAAATTACCCCTACAATGATATATCCTTTTACGTCCAATTTTTTATAAATTTTCTTGTAACCCCATGCACTTAGTAAAATTGTAAAATATGCAGCAGCCCAAGCAATATAACCAGTGTAATAAAGCAATCCCCACAAAACTGCTCCAACAAGCCCCAATCCAACAGCACAAAGAATTGCTAAAAACAAGTTAGGTCTCTTTTCTTGTATAATTTTATTCTCTTCCATTAAAAACTCCTTATAACATATATATAATAACAAAATTTATCATTTTATGTCAAGTTTTTGTGGTTTATGTTTGACAAAAATATGGTCAGATAGTAAAATGTTTTCAAACAAAGGAGAAAAAAATGGATTGGCAAAAAATCTGGAATGATATTGTGACCTATTTTCAAACCAATGTTTGGAACATCGTGTTTTTCTTTGCTATTTTGGTCGTTGGTATCATAGTTATCAAAATTTTGTTGAATATAACAAAAAGAATTTTGAAAAAAACAAAAATGGAAAAAATTGCTCAACAATTTCTGTTTGGAGTAATAAAACTTGCACTATACTTAATTTTAATATTGTTGCTTCTCAGTCAAATAGGAGTTCAAATAACTGGTATATTAACTGCCTTGAGTGCACTTGTGCTTGCTGTTGGTATGGCTCTTCAAAGCAATATTGCAAATGTTGCAAACGGAATTGTAATTATTTCCACTCACCTGTTTAAAAAAGGTGATTACATAATAGTTGATGGCGTGGAAGGCAACATAACAGACATAAATTTCTTGTTCACAACTCTTATCACTCCTGACAACAAAAAAATCACTCTTCCAAACTCTGCAATTGTCAATGGACACGTCACAAACTTGGGAGCAAATCCAACAAGAAGAGTGGATTTCACCTTTTCTGTTGCATATGAAAGTGATGTTGAAGCAGTCAAGAAAATCATTTTGGAAGTGATGGAAAGTGATGGAAGAGTTTACTTAGATCCAGCACCTTTCTGCAGACTTAAAACACTCAACGCAAGCAGTATTGATTTCTTTGCCAATTGCTGGTGTGACAACGAAGACTATTGGAATGTTTATTATTATATAGTTGAAAATGTCTATAACGAATTTAAACGCAATAACATTTCAATTCCTTATAATCAACTTGAAATCAGAGAACGTAAAGACAAAGTCACAATGCCTGTTGTAAAAACAAAACTCCCAAAAAGAGTGGAAAAAGTTCGTGAAAAGAAACAAGAACATTTTGATTTGGAAAATGCAGATTTCACAAAAGTCTTTAAACGTAAAAAGAAAAATAACGCAGAAGCAAAAACAAAGCCAGATAAAAAAGTTAAAAAAGAAAAGAAAGTTGAGACAAAAAACAAAAAAGATAGCAAAAATTAGCTATCTTTTTTTCTTTTCTTATTTTCTTGTCTCACCCGTCCTATCACAAAGTCACCTTTTTCAGTATCTTTTGTCACAGTTGTACCTGCACAAATATATGTGTCATCTGCAATATTAACTGGTGCAACAATATTTACATTGCAACCTACAAAAACATTGTTTCCTATCTTAGACTTTGATTTCTTCTTTCCATCATAATTTGCAAAAACCACACCACAGCCTATATTGACATTTTCACCTATCTCTGCATCTCCCACATAAGACAAGTGTGGCACTTTTGTTCCCTTGCCAATATAAGCATTTTTTAACTCAACAAAAGCACCTATTTTTACATTATCAGCCAAAATACAATTTGGTCGAATGTGAGAAAAAGGTCCTATTTTACAATTCTTACCAATTGTTGTCTGAGAGATTATTGAATTGTCAACAACTGTTTCGTCTCCCAAAACAACATCGCAAAGTTTTGATCCAGCTTTAATAATACAGCCGTCGCCTATATAACAATCCCCCAAAAGCTGCACATTTTCTTCTATTTTAACCTTTTTGCCAAGCAAAACAGATTTTTCAATTATAACATTATTTTTTTTCATAGAAATGTATATGAAAAAATTTGAGTCAATGTCACACTACATACAAAATCTTGAATATGAAGCTGAATTTTCTATCTGATTTTTTAAACTATTATATTTGTCTAATGTCGAAAGCAAATATCTTTCTTTTGCATCTTCATTCATATTTTTCAAAACTTTGTCATCAATGAGATAATGAACTGGATTGCTTATGACATCTTCTTGTGAAAGCAAAAATTCCACTTTGTTTTTAAATTCAATATCATCATTTGAAATAACCTTGATTTTTGCATTGCAAACATTTTCTTTTCCAACCAATCTTCTTTTCGCTCTTTGCGCAAAAGTCTTTAAAACATCTCCATTATTCATAGTTTTCTCCTTTTAACAATAGTCAAATTATACGATAAATACCGACAAAATCCAAAGATAAATTTTTCAGAAAATTGCCTAATTTGTCGAAACAAATCTAAATGCCACGAAAGTTTGTTCCATCACTTAAGAAAACAAAAAAAGAAAGCCTTTTATCTTTCTTATTTTGCAATCAAGGGTTCTTTAAACACCTTTGAATTTTTTAAAGTTTTATTCTCTGTTTTTACGCCATACAATTTGGGATCAACAACAATTTGTTCTTTCCCTTCTGCATCAAATATGCTCAGATTCCACTCTGTTGACTCTTTATTCATTTTTTTCACTATTGAAAAGTCATCAATTGCAATTCTGCCAGATTTTGTCAATCCACATTGCAAATGCTTTATTTCTTTTCTTCCTCTCCAATAACAAAAACTTGTAAATCTGTCTGTGGTCATTTCATATGCAGCTTTAAATTCACCAGATGTTTTATCTAAAACACTTTCAATATTATATTTACCGTTCCATGGATAAGTAAATATAATACCATTATCATCATAAAATTGAACTTTTGACATTTCACATCCATTAGGAGCTATATAAACATATAACTTATTTGTGTCTTTTCCATTATTCAAACAAAAGACTTCGTCCATTTCAATTTTGTTTTTAAGTTCAGTCAAATTTAAAAGGGAACCTTCTCTTTCTTTCAATAAAGTATTCATTTCATTCTTGCTGTATTTATTTGTATCTATCTTAATATTTAAGCAGTTTAAAACCAAGCAGCTCAAGCCATTTATATCAACACATTTTGTTTTCATTATATCTCCTATATATTTATATGCGTCAGCGTTTACCATTCTAACACTTCTCTCATATGAAAGTCAATAAGAAAATATGTTATTATTTTATTTATTTTGTCATATACCACTTAAATAAAATTTAAACCAAAAAAAGAGAGCGAAGGGAAATTCTCTCTTCGCTCTCTTCTCATATAATTAAATAGTTCTTTGAATCTTCGTTATCTTGTTCTATTTTCTTGGGTATCTCTACCCTCATCGACATCTCTCTTTAAAAGGAGGTGATCCAGCGGCACCTTCCGATACCGCTACCTTGTTATGACTTCACCCCAGTCGCTGGCTTTACCTTAGACGGCTGCCTCCTTTGCAGGTTGGCTCACCGGCTTTGGGTCCCTCCAACTCCCATGGCGTGACAGGCGGTGTGTACAAGACCCGGGAACGCATTCACCCCAACATTCTGATTTGGGATTACTAGCAACTTCATCTTCGTGTGGATGAGTTTCAATCCACAGTCTGAACTGAGACTATCTTTTCCAGGTTTGCTCTTCGTTACCGATTCGCTTCTCTTTGTTATAGCCATTGTAGCACGCTTGTAGCCCAAGACGTAAGAGGCATGATGATTTGACGTCATCCCCACCTTCCTCCGTATTACCTACGGCTGTCCTTCTAGAGTCCTCTAACTGAATAGTAGTAACTAAAAGTAAGGGTTGCGCTCGTTGCGGGACTTAACCCAACATCTCACGACACGAGCTGACGACAACCATGCACCATCTGTTTATGTGTTTTATTGCTAAAATTTCATGTATCTCTACACTATGCACATATATGTCAAGTCTTGGTAAGGTTCTTCGCGTATCTTCGAATTAAACAACATGCTCCGCTGCTTGTGCGGGTCCCCGTCAATTCCTTTGAGTTTTAACCTTGCGGCCGTACTCCTCAGGCGGATTACTTATCGCGTTTGCTTCAACACGGAAGGAGTCGATACCTCCCACGTTTAGTAATCATCGTTTAGGGCGTGGACTACCAGGGTATCTAATCCTGTTTGCTCCCCACGCTTTCGAGCCTCAGTGTCAGTTGCAGTCCAGTAAACCGCCTTCGCCTCCGGTGTTCTTCCTAATATCTACGCATTTCACCGCTACACTAGAAATTCCGTTTACCCCTCCTGCACTCTAGTAACCCAGTATTAAATGCAATTCCAGAGTTGAGCCCTGGGCTTTCACATTTAACTTAAATTACCACCTACGCTCCCTTTACGCCCAGTTATTCCGGACAACGCTCGCCACCTACGTATTACCGCGGCTGCTGGCACGTAGTTAGCCGTGGCTTTCTCCTAGAGTACCGTCACTTTCTTCTTCCTCTAGATCAGAAGTTTACAATCCGAAAACCTTCTTCCTTCACGCGGCGTTGCTGGGTCAGAGTTTCCTCCATTGCCCAATATTCCTAACTGCTGCCTCCCGTAGGAGTCTGGACCGTCTCTCAATTCCAGTGTGGCCGTTCATCCTCTCAGATCGGCTACTTATCGTCGCCTTGGTAGGCCGTTACCCTTACCAACTAGCTAATAAGACGCAAGCTCATCTATTACCGGATTTAACTCCTTTCACCCCTTGACGATGTCGTCTTGTGGTCATATGCGGTATTAGCAGTCGTTTCCAACTGTTATCCCCCTGTAATAGCCAGATTGCTCACGCGTTACTCACCCGTCCGCCACTAAGTTAAAAAGAGCAAGCTCTTTTTATCTCCGTTCGACTTGCATGTTTGAAGCACGCCGCCAGCGTTCGTCCTGAGCCAGGATCAAACTCTAATGTTAAACCCTTGGGGAAGCACCAACTCCGTTTCGCGAACACGGCTCAACGCCTAATCGCTACTCCGTTGGTTCTCCTCCCATTCTCTCTCCATTATGGTGAGATATTTTAAACTTCTTTCCATAACGCGCTACTGCACATTACTTTTTTAGTTTAGGTTAATATTAGTTGTATCTTACACTTAGATACTTTTTTCTTTCCTGAACTCGATAACTTACATTGACTTTAACTTTGCATAAAGTTCCTTTTGTTTTAACATCTGCCCTACGAAAATGCCACTTCGTGTCGCTTTCGTCCTGCATCCGTTAAAATAAAGTTTGTTTTGTTTGATTCGTTTAACTATTTAATTGTTATGGTTCTTGTTGACCAATATCTTGGTTTAACTCACCTTTGTGGCGTCTCCCCAGGCGTGTCAACATTCGTATTCTACTACATTCATTCACCCTTTGTCAACTCTTTTCTTTAAATTTTTTATCTTTTTTGTCTTTTTTTATAACTTTTTTTATTAATTATAACAAAAAAGATTAGTGTCCTAATCTTTCTCTAGTTTCTTTTTGAATGTTTCTTGGATAATTATCTTCAAAAACTCTTCTATCCATATTTTTCAAGTTTTCCAAAAATGAGTCACTATATTTTCTTCTTCCAATTCCTTTTGTATATTCTTTTATGCAACACAATTCTTTTCCTAACGGGAAAGTTTCTCCAGATTGATGATCTGTATGTAAATATCTTGCACTTATCGCCAAATTTCCATAATGCTTATAATATTGAGTAAAAAATCCCATTAACTTATCTTCTTTTTGTTCTCTCAAAAGGTTTTGAGTATAATTATTTTCAAACACTCTTGGATCAATTTTCAAAAGAGTTTCAATAAAATCTTTGCTAAAAATATAATTTGAATTACCTTTAACAAACTTTTTAACTCTTTCAAGCATTCTTCCAATTGGATATGTTATTCCCATTGCATCCTCGTAAACACAATTTTGAGAGATTGCTAAATTACCATATTTATCAAAAAACTTTTGACAATAAGCCAACATAATTTCTTCATTGCGTTCACGATTCTCTTTCCGACTGAGAGTAAGATTGCTTAAACTATTCACGGGACATTTTCTTAGCACATTTTCATCATTAGTCTTCAATATATTCATAACAAACTCCTAAGTTTATCTTAACACAAACTTATCATAATATCAATATCTATTATCTGAAAATTTTAATGTTTGGATACTTTTCTTTTATTTTATCTAAACAAAATTGCACACTTTGCTCCAAACTTTGATTTGTTGTATCCACAACAATAGAATCCGGCATAATTTTCACAGCACCATGATCTCTGTGAATATCTTTATAATCTCTTTCTTTCAATTCTTTCAAAATATCAGCAAATTTGACTTCATTTCCCATAGCTTTTTGTTGTTCAAATCTTCTTTTTGCTCTCACATTTTCATCTGCAGTGCAAAAGAATTTGAATTCTGCATTTGGCAAAACAAAACTTCCGATATCTCTTCCTTCCATAACTAAATTATGTTTTTTAGCATAGTCTCTTTGAAGCTTTAAGACCTTTTCTCTAATACAATTGAAAGGTGAAATTTTTGCAGATAAAGCACTTATTCTTTCTGTTCTCAAGCTTGCTGTATGGTCAATACCATTCACATAAACATGTTGAACATTTTCAATGAATTCAACTTTAACATTTATCTGTCTAGCAAATTCACAAATATATTTTTCCGAAATTTTATTTTCATCCAGACCCATATAATCAAAAGCGCACGCAACACCTCTGTATATAGCTCCTGTATCAAATACGCTAAAACCCAATTTTCTTGCCAACGCTTTTGATATTGTGCTTTTGCCACTGCAAACATAACCATCCAAAGTGATGTTGATGTTCTTTTTTTCTGTAAGTTTTTTGTTGATAATCTCAAAACAAAATTCAACAGTTTCTTCAAAAGTCATCTTAGAATTGTCCACAATAACGCTTGTTTCAGTCGGTCTTAAAGAATAAATCCCTTTGTTTGTATCTCTCTCATCTCTTTCTTTAAGATCTTTCAAAATGACATCTAATTTTGCACTTGAATCAGTTTTAATAATATCAGCAAAACGCCTTTTGGCTCTCACATTTTCATCTGCAGTCAAAAAAATTTTGATATCAGCATTTGGCATAACAACTGTTCCTATGTCACGGCCTTCCATAATGCAATTATATTTTTTCGCAAAAGTTTGAGCTATTTGCAAATATCTGCTTCTTACTTCTTCAAAAACTGATATTTGAGATGACATTTGACTTATTTTTTCACTACGAATGAGATCAGATACATCTTTATCACCAACCAAAACATGCTGTTGATCACCTACAAATTTAACCTTGACATCAACTTCTTCCAAAAATTTTTTTATCTTCTTTGGATTCATCTTGCCATATCCAGAAACATCATATGCATAAGCAAAAGCCCTGAAAATTGCGCCAGTATCTAAAACTTTGAAATCATTCCCCAATCTTTTTGCCAAAGCCTTAACCAAAGTTGTTTTTCCACTGCCAGCATATCCATCAATTGCGATATTAATCATACTCACCCCTTCCTATATATAATACAACATACAAATTCTGAAACAAAACAAATAAGAAAAAATTATTTGTTATTTTCTTTTTCCTTTGTTGTTTTCATCAAACCATAAACTTCTTTACTGACTTGATGAGTTTTCCAGTCATACAAACTTTCGGCATATCCCATCATCTCTCGCTCATTCATCTTGTCCATTTTGGCTTTTAAAGCATCACAAGCGTCCGAAAAATGTGGATAATTATTTTTCATTCTCTCAAAAATCCTTGGATTGCTTGGATTGAAAGCATATATCTTTGCAACACAATAAAACAAATCATAATCATTTTCTGGTATATAATTAGGTTTCTCAGGATAAAGAAAAAGTTTTATTTTTCCTTCTTTATCAAATTGTTTAAGCATCTCTAACCCACTTTCAAATTTGATAATTTCCAATGGTTTTACAGCTTTTGAGGTTCTCACTTCGCTTTTACCCCAACTATTTTCTTCAAAGTATTCAAAATCTTTTCCATCTAATTTATAAATATAAACAGGTTTATCATTATTTTTAAAATAATCTTTCATTCTTTCTGTAACAAAAACTAATGGAGCTTTTGTGTTAGTGCTAAATATACAAATGCTTCTTTCAAGGTTTGTCATCTTAAATCCAAATATTCCAGCAAGTTCAAACTTGTCAGTTGCATAAACAAACTCCCCTTTTTGTGTTGACTCTCTGGGCTTAAAAATTTCAATATCTCCTCTCGGACTTCCATGATAAACAAACCCTTCCATAATTTCTCCCGTTAATATTTCAACATTTCTTTTGTTTTCCAAACATTTTATATGCTATTCTTCACAAAATTGAAAACTTGATGCACAAACGTTTTTCTTTCCATATAATGATTATATCAAACAAAAAAGTTTATTTCAAGATTTTGATGCATATAATCACCAAAAAAGCATTTATTTCTAAAAAGTTAAAAAAAATGAAAAATTTTCTTGACAAAAAAAGAATTTTATAATAAAATGTTTGAGCAAGCTTGAATATATCGGGGTATGGCTCAGTTGGTAGAGCGCGCGGTTTGGGACCGTGAGGTCGGGGGTTCGAGACCCTCTACCCCGACCAGCAAACATTGTTTGCACTTGCAAGGCAATTGGGCCTTTAGCTCAGTTGGTTAGAGCGACCGGCTCATAACCGGTTGGTCCGCGGTTCGAGTCCGTGAAGGCCCACCAAAATCTTAAAACTTTTTGGTGAGAAACATTTGCTAAAATCAAAAAAATATGATAAACTCAAAAAGTCTTGCAAAAAATGACGACTTGGCTCGGTAGTTCAGTTGGTTAGAACGCTAGCCTGTCACGCTAGAGGTCGTGGGTTCGAGCCCCATCCGAGTCGCCAACATGCCCTGATAGCTCAGTCGGTAGAGCAAAGGACTGAAAATCCTTGTGTCGGTGGTTCGATTCCACCTTAGGGCACCACCCGTTATGGGAATTTAATACTTTTGCGAAAAATTCGCTGTGCTGGCGTGGCTCAATGGTAGAGCAGCTGACTTGTAATCAGCAGGTTGAAGGTTCGATTCCTTTCGCCAGCTCCATTTATTTTATGGGTAGGTTGCAGAGTGGCCAAATGCAACGGACTGTAAATCCGTCGTCTATGACTTCGATGGTTCGAATCCATCCCTGCCCACCAAATTTAGAGTGCTTAAAAAAGCACTTTTTTTAAATTGCCTATTGACATCATGAGAAATCTATGCTATACTCCGTTTATAAATGGAGGAATATTATGAACATTATTGACAATTTATCTAATCAACTTGATGATTGTAGATATGACAATTCGGCATTAAACTACAATGAACAACTTTTGATTGATTATATTAAATCAACAAATGACAAAGAAATTTTTAATTTTTATTCTGAAGATAATAAAACATTGATTAATTTGGCATTAGAATACAAATTTAAGGATTTCCTTTGCACTGTCTTGGATATGTATCCAAAATTAGCAGAAATTCAAAATGAATTTGGATACACTTTTGTTCATTATGCTGCTGAGAGAGGTCTCAAAACTGTTTGTTTGAAAGCTTTAGAAGTAAATCCTAAATTAGCTGAAATTAAAGATAATGACGGAAATACTTTTGTTCATTACGCTGCTAAGTATAAAAAACTTGAAGATGTTTGTTTGAAAACTTTAGAAATCGATCCTAAATTAGCCGAAATCAAAAATATCTATGGAGAAACTTTTGTTCATTATGCTGCTATGAGAAGCCTTGAAAATGTTTGTTTAAAAGCTCTTAAAACTAATCATAAATTAGCAGAAATTCAAAATTATTATACTGGAGATACTTTTGTTCATTGCGCTGCTAGACTAAGACTTGAAAAAGTTTGCATTCAAACTTTAGAAATTGACCCAAATATAGCTAAAATTCAAAACTATGAAGGAAAAACATTTATTCATTGTGCAGCTCTTAATAATCTGGGAATAGTTTGTTTAAAAGGTTTAGAAGTAAATCCTGAACTAGCTGAAATTCAAAGTGACTATGGTGATACTTTTATTCATTTAGCTGCCTGCAAAAATCTTGAAGATGTTTGTTTAAAAGCTCTTGAGCTCAATTCTAAGTTAGCAGACATTAAAGATAGCTATGGAGAAACTTTTGTTCATTATGCTGCTAAGAAATGTCTTGAAGTTGTTTGTTTAGAAGCTCTTAAACTTAATCCTGAATCTGCTAAAATTAAAAATCAAGATGGAAAAACTTTTGTTCAAATTCTTGAAGAAAATAAATCAAAAAAAACTATTAGAAATATTTTAAATTCAAGAAAAGCTGAAGTCACAAAAGATAAATAAAACAAAACTGAACCTGAAATTAGGTTCAGTTTTGTTTTACCCCTGCAACTTTTTACGCAAGTTTTCCAAAATCTTGTTTTCAAGTCTTGAAACTTGCACTTGAGAAACTCCCAAACGTTCAGCAATTTCACTTTGAGTTTTATCATAAAAATATCTCATTAAAATGATTTTTTTATCTCTTTCTTCCAAGTTTTCAATAATGTCTTTCAAAGCAAATTTATCAACAAAATCTTCATTTTCTTGCCCGTCAAATCTATCAATGATTGTAAGTCCATCTTCATCCCCGTCATCGAATGGTGTGTAAAGAGATACTGGCATTTTTGCAGAGTCCATTGCCATAACCACTTCTTGTTCTGAAATTTTGAAATGCTCAGCAATGTCGACGATTGTCGCCTTTTTGCCATTTTGCATCAAAAAAGTTTCAACAAATTTGTTGATTTTTATGTTTAAACCCTTAATAGCTCTTGAAACCTTAACAGCACCGTCGTCACGCATAAATCGTTTAATCTCACCCACAACCATAGGCACAACATAAGTGGAAAATTTGACATTATAAGAACAATCAAATCGATTTATTGCTTTCAAAAAGCCCATGCACCCAAGTTGATAAAGATCGTCATTCTCCACGCCTTTATCTTTAAACCAGCGAATAACACTCTTAATAAGTGGAGAATTTTCGTTAACCAGAGTTTCTTTGGCATTTTCATCACCAGCCTGAGCTTTTTTAATAAGGTCAAGAGTCTCTTCTTGCCCGAGCATCAATCAACCTGCCACAGCACAAGAATTTGCAGAAATTTTCTTGGTCATTTTGATGCTTGTTCCAAAGGAATTGCTGACAACTTGCACATCATCCATAAAACTTTCCATAACAGTGAATCCCATGCCTGAACGCTCTGCAGAAGGTTTGGATGTGTAAAAAGGTTCTCTTGCTTTAACAATATCTTTAATGCCCACACCCTTGTCCGTAACAGTAATTGTCACCATATCATCTTCAAGCTCACAACGCAGAATAACATCCCCCTTAACAGATGTTGGATAAGCATGAACCACACAATTTGTTACAGCTTCAGAAACTGCAGTTTTGATATCCGTGATTTCATCCACAGAAGGATTAAGTTGCACGCAGAAAGATGCAACACAAACTCTGGCAAAACCTTCATTGACAGACAAAGCTTTGAATGTAACTTCCATAAAATTTGAATACTTCATAATCAACTCCTTAACTTAAACAATTTTGGGCATGATGTCATAAAGCCCTGTTATCTTAAAAATTTTTTCTGCATGAGAAGATGGATTTGTGATATAAATAGGAATATCCTTATCTTTCATGCGTTTATATCTTCCAATCAAAACACCAATGCCCGTGGAATCCATAAAATCAAGTTCCGAAAGGTCAATAATGATCTTATTAAAATTTGGTTTATCAAAAATTTCGTCCAAAGTTAATCTTGTGTAAGTTGCTGAATGCTCGTCAAGTTCTCCACAAAGAAGAACATACAAAACACCATTGTGAACACGACTTTTTACTTGCATAATCACTCCTTTCACCAAAAAGTTTAGCATATGAAAAATGTAAAAAAATAAGAGCATTTGTCAAAATTGCTCTTTTTTTATCTAACCAGATTTTTAGTTTAAAATTATAATCATATTGCTATGTTGTAGTATTATGCAAAACATAATACACTATATATTGTGTGTTACGCAATATATAGCACAACAAATGCACATTGTTTTTAGCAAATTAATTTGCTTCAAAATCACTTTGAATAATGTTTTTATATATGATATAATCTAATTATAAAACTACACAAAAAAAGGATAACAAAATGAAAAACAAAACAAACTTGATAATTGACACTGACCCCGGAGTTGATGATGCAATCGCCCTAATGTATGCTATCAATTGTGGAAATTTCAACATTCAACTTCTTTCATCAGAAGGAGGAAATGGACCAATTGAAAATATCACTGCCAACGCAATTCACTTGACAGAACTTTTTAATGTAGATATTCCAGTTGTTCAAGGAGCACCTACTCCTATTGCAAGACCAGCAAATTATGGGACTTCAGCTCAAGGAAAAAGTGGGCTTGGTGGTTATTCTTACAACAAGAAAAAGCTTAAGCATAAACCTATTGATGGTGAAGCATGTGACGTAATATATGAAACCTTAAAGAAGAATAAAACAAAGACCACCATTGTTTCAATAGGACCTATGACAAACTTAGCAAAGATGCTTCAAAAACACCCTGATTCAAAACAATACATAAAAGAAATTATTTTTGAAAGTGGCACAAAGGAAAAAATCTACGGAAAGCCTTACAAATCATTCAATGTAGGTTATGATCCGGAAGCAGCTGAAATTGTCTTTAAAAGTGGCGTTAAATTGGTTATGGTTCCTATGGAACTTGGTCATTTTGCATATTTAGACAAACAAGATATAAAGCGCTTTAAAAACACCAATGAAATTGGAAAAATTTTTGCTAAAATGTTTAAAAAATATCATGACTACCATGTTGGAAAATTAGGTGCAGCTGTGCACGACGTTTGCACAATTTACTATCTCACTCACCCAGAATACATTAAAACTGAAAAAGCATACATTGAAATTAAATATTATAAAACCGACAAAGACGATTTTGGCTATATTGACATAGATTTCGAAAAGAAACCAAATGCAACAGTCTGCGTAGATCTCGACATAAATATGTTTAAATATGATCTATTTGATGTTTTAGAAAACAAACTCAATTTAAATTAATTGATAAAAATAAAAAATACACTCCTTTTTCCAAGAGTGTATTTTTTTGAAACACAAAATCAAATTAACAATTTAATTCTTAAATTACTTCAATTCAACAACAGCGCCAGCTTCTTTGAATTTAGCTTCAATTTCTTTAGCAGCTGCAGCAGCAACATTTTCTTTAACCATAGCTGGAGCACCATCAACGATAGCTTTAGCTTCAGAAAGTCCAAGTCCTGTAACTTCTCTAACAACTTTGATAACAGCGATTTTGTTTGCGCCAACTTCTTTCAAGAAGATGTTGAATTCGCTCTTTTCTTCTGCAGCTGGAGCAGCAGCGCCAGCAACTGGAGCAGCAGCAACTGCAACTGGAGCAGCAGCACTAACACCAAATTCTTCTTCCAAAGCTTTAACAAGCTCAGAAACTTCAACGATAGTCAATTTTTTAATTTCTTCAACAATATTTTTAATATCAGCCATTTTTATTATCTCCTTTTAAAAACTTAATTTATATGCAATTTTTAATGTAATGAAAGTTAAAACTTTCTTTATTATTCTTGTGTTGCAATTGCATTCAAAGCAACAGCCAACCCACGTGTTGGAGCTGACAAAACTCTGCACAAACTTGAAGCAGTGTTGTTCAAAGTTCCAAGAAGTTTTGCAATCAATTCTTCCTTAGATGGAAGCATTGCAAGTGCTTCGATGTTTTTAGCATCAACGCTAACACCATTTAAAATTCCAAATTTGATAGCCATTTTTTTGGTTTCTTTCACGCAGTCGCAAACAATTTTTGCTGGTGCAACTTCGTCTTCATAACCAAGAGCAACGGCAGTAGTGCCTTCAAAGTAATTTGCAGAACACTCAATACCAAGGTCAGAAAGTGCTTTCAACATCAAGCGATTTTTATAAACTTTATATTCACAACCATTTTCACGGAACTTTTTACGAAGAGCAGTGTCTTCACCAACAGTAAGTCCACGGTAGTCAACAAAAGCGATAGTTTTTGCTTTGGAGAATTTTTCTTTAATTTCTTCAACAACAAGTTTTTTAGCCTCTAAATTAGCACTCATGTTCTATACCTCCTTTTAACTTAAATTTTGTGTTTCTTATTATTAAAAAATCTCTATAACCACGGAAAAGTCATAGAGATAAAAATTCACTCAATACACTTTTCCTCAACAAGCACACCAATGTGTTTACGCAAAAAGCACTTGCAGTCTTCGGAAGATTTCTTAATACTCCAATATATTAACACAATAAGTTCTGCTTTGTCAACAATTTTTCATATAAATATTTTTTTAGTGATAATTTTTAACAATATGCAATAAAATTTAAATATTGTTTATTAACACTTATCAAAAAAAAGGTTGAGATTTCAACCTTTTTTATTTATTTTGTTAAATCACTCCAAGCATTGAAAATTTCATAAGTGTTTGCCTTAACTGTGATTGTTATCAATCTTTCTTTTGTTCCCACTTTGTTTCCATTTTCATCAAAATCTGGATAATTCACAACCACATAAACTTCAGTTCTTTGAAAACCTGAGGTGTTGTTTACCACAACATAAACATCAGTAAAAGTCAATTTTCCATCAGCCCATTTTGAATTGCTGTAATTTGAAACATAAGCTTTTCCATTTTGATGTGTAAACACTTGCTCTTTCGCATATCTCAAACGAACATAATAGGTGTTGTTTGAAATGAGTTCTCCACTTGTCCCCAAAACTTTGTTGACATCTTCATATTTTTCTTCAATATCATAAGAATACAAACTTCCACTGAAAATTGCTGAGATATAAGATTGACTGAAAGATTTGTCATAATATTTCATAAATTCTTTATATCCATCTTCCCCTTGAGTATAAGACACTCCATTTGTAGTACCTGGGAAAAGTGCCACACTTGCAAACCCACTGTCAACACATCTTGGCTTTAAACTTACTGGCACTGCAGCCAAAACAATAACAACAACAGCAAGCACAAAAGCAAAGCACATACCAACAAATGTTGCCATTTTTTTGTTCTGTTTTCTTTTCAGAAGTTTTTCTGTTTGAATCTTTGCATAAAGTTCATCTTCAGAAAGTTCTTCTTCGTTAACAGTTTCCTTTTTAATTTTGGATTTAACTTCTTTCTTTTCTGAAATCACTTCTTTCACTGAAGCTTCTTCAGAATTTTGAGTTTCTCCTTCATTGGAAACAATTTCTTGTTCAAGATTTTCTTTATTTTCCATTAAACTTCCTCATCGTTTTTATCTGATTTCTTTTTAGTTGTTTTTTTAGGTTCTTCTTTAGAATTTGAAGCCACTTTTTTTGTTGTTTTAGGTTTTGATGTGGTTGTTTTTGCTCCTGTTTTTGTTTCAACTTTCACAGGTTTCTCATCTTTTTCAACAACTTCCTTTTTCGCCTCATTAGATGTTTTTTCTGATTTTTCATCTTTTTCTATTGCTTTATCCAAAGCTTTCTTGAAATCTTCATATTCTTTCTTCAAATTGTCAAGTTCTTCTTGAGAGATGATTCTCATTCTCACCAAGTTTTCCCCTTCTGCAATTTTTTTCTTGAAATTTTCAAGTTGTTCGATTCTGCTTTTTTCAGCCCTAATTCTTGCTTCTTTTTGTTTTTGTTTTTTCTCTTTTTCTTCCATGAATGACACGATTTCTTCTGTCTTTTTGCCAGCCATAACCATGTCAACTTCTTCTTTATATAATGTTTCTCTTGCAAGCAAAAGTTTTGCCATTTCATGCAATATTTCAATCTTTTCAGTCAAAACATCTTTTGCACGCTTATAATTGGAATTCAATATAGACATGATTTCATCATCTGCCACACCAGCCAGTTTTTCAGAAAAATCATTTTTAGATTGATAATCTCTTCCGATAAACACAGTGCTTGATGCACCAAGTGCCAAGAAACCAATTTTCTTGCTCATTCCCCAGTCATACACCATAGCCCTTGCAAGTTTTGTTGCATGCTGAATGTCAGAAGATGCCCCACTTGTGATATCTTTGAAAATAATTTCTTCAGCAACTCTTCCACCCATTGTCATAGCAATTGTATCATTTGCTTTGTTGTAAGACATGGTCATATCATCATTTTCTGGTCTGCTCATTGTGTAACCACCAGCATTACCACGAGGAATGATAGAAACTTCTTGCACATCTTCACAGTTTTTCAAACTCTTTGCAATGATTGTGTGACCAGCTTCATGATAAGCAGTAAGTTTTCTTTCTTTTTCAGTAAGAATTCTGCTCTTCTTTTGAGGTCCCATAATCACTTTGTTGATACCTTCTGTAATATCCTCCATAATGATCTTTGGTCTGCCAGCACGTGCAGCCAAAATTGCAGCTTCGTTGAGCATATTTTCAATATCTGCACCGGTGAAGCCTGTTGTAATTCTTGCAAGCACATTAAAGTCAATTGTTTCATCAAGAGGTTTGTTTCTTGCATGTATACGCAAAATTCCTTCTCTTCCTTTAACATCAGGGACATGAACATAAATTTGTCTGTCAAAACGACCTGGACGCATCAAAGCTGGGTCAAGAACATCACTTCTGTTTGTTGCAGCCAAAACAATGATGCCTTCATTAGGTTCAAATCCATCCATTTCCACCAACAATTGGTTTAATGTTTGTTCTCTTTCATCGTTTCCACCACCAAGGCCTGCGCCTCTTTGACGACCAACAGCGTCAATTTCATCAATAAACACAATACAAGGTTTGTTTTTCTTTGCTTGATCAAACAAATCTCTAACTCTTGAAGCACCAACGCCCACAAACATTTCAACAAAGTCAGAACCACTTATTGAAATAAATGGCACTCTGCTTTCACCTGCAACAGCTCTTGCAAGCAAAGTTTTTCCAGTTCCTGGTTGACCAACAAGCAAAACACCTTTTGGAATTCTTGCTCCCAAATCGGTAAATTTTTTAGGATTTTTCAAAAACTCAACAACTTCTTGAAGTTCAGCTTTTTCTTCATCCATACCTGCGATATCTGAGAATTTAACTTTTGTCATTGAGTAAGACTTAACTTTTGTCTTTCCAAACGACATTGCGCCTTTATTTGAATTGGCAAGCATTCTATAAAGCATATAGAAAACAAAAATCGTAAATCCAATATATAAAACTGGCATAATAATGTTAAAAACATTTATTCCAGTTGGAGCATAGACATATGAAACACCATTTTGTTCACACAAAACTCTTATTTCTTTAATAAAATCATCTGCCCCAGATGTGTCATATTCGAAATAATAATCAGAATATTCTGGCATTTGATTGCCTTTATATTTAGAGCCTTCGATTACAATATAACCTTTTCCGTTTTTATAGAAAACATATGCGGCCTGCTCTTTGCTGCCGTTCTCGCCAACATAATCCCCAGCAACAATTTGTTTAACTTCATTTCCACTGAGTTTTTGACCATTGTTTCCAAAATCTACAAACAGAAGAGCAATTAAAAGAGCAACCACCAATGCAACTATGACATAGGTTAATTTAAAGCCCCCTTGTTTTTTCTCATTCATATAAACTCCTTATTGACCTTTAAGTCATATAATATACGCAAGTATTTTATCATAAAGAAAAAAATAACACAACAAAACAAGGACATTTATTAAAAAATTATGTCAAAAATTCCATAATAAAACAGAAAACAAAATTATATTATTTAGACAAGATATCCACGCCAATTTTAAAAACAATTCGATTTAAATAATCTTCTCTGTCTTCAAGACTGTCAAGAAAATTGTTAAAAGCTTTTTTATCAGAGTTGTGCATAAATGTGTAAAAATCCACAATATCCGTTTGATTATCTCTCATAATTCCAATTGCATCTGCAACTGAACGTCTTATTTTGTTTTCAAGAGCATTAATACACTTTTGATCAACCACAAAAAACTCTACATTCTTTTCAACCATGCCATCCCCATTTTCCACTTCAGACAATGCCAAAGTCATCTGAGCATTAATATAAAAAATCGGAGTTCCATTTTCATACTTAACTTTATATTGAACACTTTTATCAAAAATCTCAAAAATCAGATTTGCATGATCAAAAATTTTATCGGTATAATCTTTCACCTCAATTGAACCTGTTGTATAATCCCCTCTAACAAGGTTGATTTTTTTCATATCAAAACCTGTGAGCATAGTTTTCAATTTTCCATCTTTAAAAATCAAAGTGTCGCCACTGTTTACAATTTCTTCATTTTGGCCACTTGTTGTGCTGGAATTTTGTCCTCCACCATTGCTTGACTCTTGTCCACCACTTTGTTCTCCACCACTGGCAACAGAAATTCCACCTTCAGTATCATTGATTGTTAAAAAAGGCACAAGACTAACTTTTGTAGGCCCAAACATACCTTTAAAAAAGGTTTCAAAAGAAGAATCAGAAGAATAAATGTAGTTGGTGTTGAAATTTATCACTTCACTAACTTTGATAGAGCTTTCACTGTTCAATTTTTGAACAGCGTTCAAAAAATCTTTAGCTTTTGAATCGGTCGCCAAAAGTTTTGTGCTGGCAGCCATGTTTTTGCTTCTTGACAAATAATCCAAAAATTTTGAAACATCATCTTTTAAAAGATCTGTATTCATTATCACTGATTTTACATGTGACAGTCCAATTTCTCTTCCGATATGGAGTCCTGCCAAATCCATTGCTTCTGAAATGCTTCTGCCTTGCGCAGAGATAACTTTGTATGTCTCAGTAAATGTCTGTTCAGCAATTGGGATGAATGTCAATAACGAAACTTCAAACTTATTTTCAGGATTTTCTAAATTTTCCTCTTCCACATTATCAATTCCAATGGCAGTAACTACTGCATATCTGCTTAATTCTGCCTGCTTTCCAAGTGCTGGCAGAGCATAAATTAATGTTATTAAAGCAAAAATCAAAAACATTGGGGTTTTAAAAAGATTAACAACAAAATGTTTCATTTCTTACGCTCCTTTCGTCTTTTCTTTAAGAGCATCACAACAACCAATGCAGGAATAAACACAAAAGAAATTATCGAAAAATAGGGCAATATTGTTTCACCATAAATCACACCTTTGCTCAAATTTAAAACAACATAATTCACAGCGAGTACAAAAACAATATTAAAAGTGAGCACAGAATAGATATTGTCGATTTTACTAAAAATCACATGGAAAGATTCCATAAACCCTTTCAAATATAGTGCCAATTGAAAATATGTCAATATAATAATAAGCACCATGGAAATAATGTCAATTCTTCCCAAACCTCCAAATTCTTTCACGTAACTCATAATTTCAAATATTGCAAATGGATGCATAAATGAAGTGTAAGTGTAAGATAAAATAAAAACAGTTGTGATTGTGACAACAAAAAGCATTGCTATCCCAGCAAAAGAAAAAACTATTTTCCATTGCCCTTTTTGTATTTTGATTTTGTCCATAAAAATAAACAAGAAGATGCTGTCGCCAAATGCTGAAATATGTTTCAAACATGATCTGAAAACATCATTGATTGAAGCTTGATATAATAAAGGACTGCTGTTTATGCCAAAAAATCCAATACATATGCAAAACAAAGAAATAAAAATTATCACAGGAAAAAAGAGTTGAGCCGTTCTGCCAATCACTCTCAGACCTATTATAGCCAAATGGTTGACCACAGGCAAAAAGCAAAATAAAAACAAAATATTCCCCGAATCTTTATAGATCATATTTCTAAAGAAAATATAAGTAACATTATACAAAAGCAAAGCTTTGCAGAAGAAAAAGACTAAGATCAACACATAAAGGCTGTAAGTTACAAATTTGCCGTAATGATTTTTTAAAATGTCAGAAAATCTCTCGCTTGGATATTTGGTTTTTATTCTATAAAACAGAAAAATCAAACCCAATTCAAGAACAAACAAAAAAATAGGCACCAAAAAAGCTTCCAGCTTTGCATCTTCATAAAGCAAAGATGGCAGAATCAAAATTTTGTTGGCAAAGAGCAAAATAAACAAAATAATTCCGGTTTGCCATGCTGTGATACTTCTATCGAGAACTTTCATCCATTCTTTCCTTATTTTCATTTTCAAACGACTTCGGCCGTTCCGTCATTTCACTTAGAGGGACTTTAAATAAACCATCTTTATTGTCAGATAAAATAAATGGTGAAAAAGGTGCAAGATATGGAGCTCCATAATTTTCTATTGAATTTGCATATGCAAGCAAATAGATACATCCACCTATCAACCCCAACAATCCAACAGCAGCACCCAAAACTAAAAACACAAATTGAAAAATATTTACTTGAGCAGATTGTTCTGGCACAGTATAGAGTGCAATTTTTGCAATAGCAACCACAATAACTGTTGGTGGTGAAATTAAGCCAGCCTTAACACCGGTATCACCAAGGATTAAAGCTCCAACAATGGAAGTTGCAAGCCCCAAATAACTTGGTAGTCGCAAACTGACTTCATATAAAATCTGAAACAGCAGCAAAATAAAAAGAATTTCAATAAAAGGAGTGAAAGGCACTTGTTGAGTGGTATCTGCAATAGTAATCAAATATTTTATAGGCAAAATATTATAATGAAAAAGTTGCAGAGCAATGTAAGCACCCGGACCTAAAACAGAAATAAAAATTCCCATCAGTCTTATGAATCTGATAAAAGTGGAATATATGTAATTAATGTAATAATCATTGCTGTTTTGCAAATCTTCCAAAAACACAAAAGGGATTGTTAAAACAATTGGAGAATTGTCAACAATTATTGCCACACGACCTTCCAACATTTTGGCTGCAATAATGTCTGGTTTTTCTGCACAACCAACTTGTTTTAACACTGAGTTTGGTCTGGATGCCAAAAGTGACAAAAGGTAATAAGAATCCACGACCCCATCTATTTTGATTTTTGAAATTTTTTTCTTGATTTCTTTGACAATCTTTTCATCAGCAATTCCGTCCAAATATGCAATCACAACTTGTGTTTTTGTTGTGTCACCTACTGTTGCTTCTTTAAAAACAAGTTGATCGCTATAAAATCTTCTTCTTATCAAAGTCATATTTGTCTTCAAATCTTCAGTAAAACCTTCTCTAGGTCCCATAATAACTGGAGAAGTTGGTGGTTCTGATGGTGCTCTAGTGTTGTAATTTAAAATATCAATAGCCAAAAATTCTTCGCTGTTTGAGAGCATCACCACAACAGAACCTTTAAGAATCTTATCAATGATTTCTTTTTCTTCAACTTTAGAAACATCATTGGCTTTAACAATTTGTTCCAAGATTTCAAAATTTATTTGCCCATCAAAATTTGAAACTGGTTCAAAAATTGCTTGAGAAAAAATCAGATTGTCTGTGATGCTTTTCAAATATATAAAACCAACATCGACACCATTTTTTTTGATCACTCTGTTGGCAACATCAATCGAATTATGAAGTTTTTTTGTCAAACTTTTAATTTTATTTTCAACCTTCATTATTTCTATCCTTTGAAGGTAGTATAAACAAAAAAAACAAAAATATATTAAGTAAAATAATTTTAGAAAAAAAGATAGTCAAACTATCTTTCAATTTATTTAAGTTGAATCAAATCACTTTCAAAAACAAACTCACTTTCAAGCGTTTTAAGTTGCACAATTGAAGTTTCAAAATCAATGTCATTCAAAATAAAACCAACTTTTGAAAAATGATATAAAAACAAAGTTCCGTCTTTTTCAACATTCTCAATGTCCAAAGTTGCCTTCAATTTTCCATCCACAAAAATTTCAACTTTATCAATTTGTTGAGAACAACTCAAACTTAAAACATTGTTTGGTTTCCTGTCAGCACTCAAAATTTGATTCTGTCTTTTAATCAAAATTTCTTTTCCTTCTCCCAAAAGCGATGGAAAAATATAAGAATTTTTTGATGTTGCCATAATAAAAATTTTATATCTTCCAACTTGAACATTGTCCAAAGATATTTGATTTGTTTGGGTTTGAAATTCTTTAACAACGCCATTTTGATCTACAAGTCTAACAGAATAACCATCTGCTAAATAAACTTGCTTCCAGGTCAATAAGGCTGAATCTTCTTGAAATTCAACAAAATCATATTCAATCTCAGATAAAGTCAAGTTTGGTTGCCATTCCATGGTTTGCGAATAAGCCCCTTTCTCATTTTCAAGAACAAAGCAAACAGAAAAACGATAATTATCTCCTGCAATAATGCCTAAATTTTGCTCAGAAAGATTCAACATATTACTTTTGCTATCAACTTCAGACACCATAAAATATTCTTCATCTATCAAATGCTCAAGTTTAAAACGATAAGTATATTCACCACTGAAATCTGTTATCAAAAAGTAATTCCCTTCGATACTGTCAACATACAAAGTTTGAGGGACACCTTTAACTGCTTTGTTACCAAAAAAAACACAGCAAAATCCTATGATAATTGCAGCACATGCCACACCAATTGCACCAAAAATAATCCCCTTTTTTTTGCTCATTTACAAAAATATTATACCTAGTTTAAAGTTAATTTGCAATTTTTTTAACAATTTTAACAAAAAAACATAAATTATTTTAAAACGAATATTGACAAATGAAATGAAGTATGATAAAATTAAGACATAATTTGGAGGTATGATTATGAATTTTAACAACCTTTCAGCTGAAGGATACACAACATTCGTTCTTGCAATTATTTTTTCAATCATGACAATTGCTTCAGTAATTTACTTTGCCAGACATAAAGATGTGAATGTCGTAATCGCAGTTTTAACATCAATGGTTTTTCCAACAATAACAATTTTCTGCTGGGTTTACCTTATTATGAATGTTTATAGTTATGCTGTAGACACATCGCTTTATGTTTCTTTTGGAGCTAGCATTGGTTATTTGTTGTTGTCAGTTGGTATTGCATTTGCAATCACTGCAATCATCAATGCAAACAAGAAAGAAGAAACTCCTGTTGTTGAACCTGTAAAAACAGAAGAAACAACGGTAGAACCTGTTTTGCAAGAAAACAATGAAGTGGTTGAAGAAACTGTTGAAGTTGAAGAAGTTGAAGAGCAACCTGTTGAGCCTGAAACAATTGCAGAACCAGTTGAAGAAATTGTTGAGGAAGCAGTTGAAGTTGAAGAAACAATTCCTGAAACCACTGTAGTAAATGACGAAGACTTTGTTGAAATCAAAAATGAAGAATCAGAAGAAAACAAATAAATAAAACCACTAAATGTGGTTTTTTTATTAAAAAAAGAATACTAAAGTCAGTATTCTTTTATTTTATTTAACAATTAAATTTACGATTCTTTTAGGTACAACAATTTCTTTTACAATTGTTTTGTCAATCAAACATTCAGCCACCTTTGCATCTTTCTTAACAACTTCCAAAATTTCTTCATTTGAAAGATCTGTTGCAATATTCAAGCGAGTCACAATTTTGCTGTTTATTTGTATTGCAATTTCAATTTCATCCAAAACGATTTTTGATTCATCACAAGCAGGATATTTTTGATTATGAACAGAATATTGTTCTCCTATTTGCTCCCACAATTCTTCTGCAAAATGTGGTGTGGCTGGTGACATCAGAATAATCAAATCCTTCACAACTTTTTTGCAAAGCTCAACATTCTTATTTTCAACCAAATCATATTTATACATTGCATTCACAAGTTCCATAAGTCTTGCAACAGCAACATTGAAAGAAAATTCTTCCATATTTTCAGCAATATCTTTGATTGATTTGTTCAAAGAATAATCCAAATCCTTTTCGACTTGAGAATAATTATTTGAATTTTCTTCAAGTTTTGACCATTTCAAACAAATTCTTTCCACCCTTTCCATAAAGGCTTTCATATGTTTAATTCCGTCATCTGACCATGGACCACCCTCAATATACTTAAGAGAAAACATCATGTGAAGTCTCAAAGCATCACTGCCAAATTCTTTCACATAATCATCTGCAGTTTTAGAACCATTTCTTTTGCTCATTTTTCTTCCATCAGAACCCAAAATCATGCCTTGATGTATCAATCTTTGGAAAGGTTCATCAAAATCTAAAACTCCCAAATCTCTCAAGAATTTGCTTATAAATCTTGAATAAAGAAGGTGTCCTGTTGCATGTTCAACTCCACCCACATAACAATCCACTGGCAACATTTTGTTGACATAATCACGAGAGAAAATCTCTTTGTCGTTATGCAAGGATTCTGGATATCGCAACATATAGAAAGAAGAATCAACAAAAGTGTCCATTGTGTCAGCTTCTCTTCTTGCTTTGCCACCACAAACAGGACAAGTTGTGTTCATAAATTCTTCACATTTCCCCAATGGTCCTTCACCTTCTGGTTTGTAATCACAAATATGAGGAAGTTTCACTGGCAAATCTTTTTCTGGCACTGGAACAGTTCCACACTTTGGACAATAGATGATAGGAATTGGACAACCCCAATATCTTTGTCTTGCAACAGACCAATCTCTGAGTCTGTAATTTGTTTTGAATCTACCTTTGCCCATTTTTTCAAGTTTTTCAACAATCTTTGTCTTAGCTTCCAAACTTTCAAGTCCGTCAAACTCTCCACTGTTGCAAAGAATCCCATATTCAGTGAAAGGCAAATCTCGTTCTTTTGCATCTTTTGAATTAATAACTCTCTTAATTTCAAGGCCATATTTTTTTGCAAAATCAAAATCTCTTTCATCATGAGCTCCCACACCCATAACAATGCCAGTTGCATAAGTTGAAATCACATAATCTGCAACAAATACAGGGACTTTTTCGTTTGTTAAAGGATTGATCACATAACTGCCCGTAAACACACCTGTCTTAGGTGAAGTTGAACTTGTTCTTTCAATTTCATCTTTCTTTGCAGCTTGAGAAATATATTCCTTCACTGCAGTTTCATTTTCTTTGGTAATAAGTTTTTCTGTTAATGGATTTTCAGGAGCAATAACCAAAAATGAAACACCAAACAAAGTGTCAGCACGAGAAGTGAACACTGTCAGTTTTAAGCCATTTTCAGTGTAGAAATCAACTTCTGCCCCCACACTTTTTCCAATCCAATTTCTTTGCAAAGCTTTGGTTTTTTCTGGCCAATCAATCTTATCCAGCCCAGACAAAAGTTCATCTGCATAAGCCGTTATCTTAAAAAACCATTGTCGCATATTTTTATGAACTATTTCACTGTCACATCTTTCACAATGACCATTCACAACTTGTTCATTGGCAATAATTGTGTTGCAAGTTGGGCAAAAATTAACTGGAGCTTCCTTTTGATATGCCAGCCCCTTTTTAAACAACTGCACAAACAACCATTGAGTCCACTTATAATAATCAGGATTGCAAGTCACAAGCTCATATTCCCAATTGAATGTTGCCCCCAACTCTTTAAGTTGTTTTTCCATAATCTGAATGTTATGCCTTGTGCTATCTTCTGGATGAATGCCCGTTCTTAATGCATAATTTTCAGCAGGAAGTCCAAAGGCATCAAACCCCATAGGTTGAAAAACATTATACCCTTGCAATCTTTTAAACCTTCCAAAACTATCTGAAAGGCCAAAGTTCCACCAGTGTCCCAAATGTAAACTTGCTCCACTTGGATAAGAAAACATCTCCAAAAGATAGTATTTTTTTTCTAAATTCTTATTATTAAATTTATAGAGATTATCTTTCTCCCATTTTTCATTCCATTTTTTTTCTATTTCAATAAAGTCCATAATAAAACTCCACAACATTTACAAATTAAAACTATTTTTTATTTTCTCCATTTTTTGACCAAACAGACGAAGTTGCAATCAAAAAGATTCCTGGAATATAAGTATAGAATACAATATTGTATTTAAAGATAAACTCAACAAATGCACCAGTAATTCCCAAAACTTCCACCCCACCATTAGTCAAGCCTACAAAAACATCACAAATGAAGAAAAGCAAAAATCCTATGAAGGTCAACCATTCAGTTTTTAAATGAATTAAAAGAATAAGTAAAGTGACAAAAGAGTTGAGTATATACATCACAGAAATCATTTCCAAAGTGCTTAAAACAAAATATTTAGGCAAAAGGAAATAAGCCAAAAGACAGAGTGCCACTCTCAAAGCTATGTTTATAACTCGAGTTCCATTTCCTTTAGCCAAAACCAAAGTGTAAAGGAAATAGAAAAACTGAACTCCACAGAAAACACAAAGACCAATCAATTTGTTTTCTTGACTTGGCATTAAAACCAAAAAATAATCTGCAACGACATTTGTCGCCAATGCCAAACAAAGAAAACATTTTTTTAATGATTTTCCAATAAATAAAAACGCAAAAACAAAGCAAGCACCAATACAACCATATGAGAGATATGGTGTTGAAAAATCTCCTTTGAAAATAACATAAAAATATGCACCAAAAATCGCCACAGCAAACAAAATTGTTGCCAAAATTTTTAAAATATTAATATTTTTCTTTTCCATGATAATATCATATCACATGTAAAATAAATTTCAAAATAATTTGACTCATTTTACACAAATATCACATAAAATGCCCATAATATAAAATCGTTACAAACGCTTTACAATTTTATGAAAAAAATTGTATACTTTATTGTTTGAAATAAATTTTAAGGAGAAAAAATGAAAAAAGTATATAAAGTTATTATTGACACAGATCCAGGAGTTGATGACACAACAGCATTGGTCTATGCTCTTCATGATCCACAATTTGACATAAAATTGCTTTCAATTCCTAATGGTAACATAAGCATTGACAACGCCACAAGAAATATGTGTCATCTTTTAGACTTGTTTAATAAAGATATTCCTGTTGTCAAAGGTTATGAAAAGCGATTGGGAAAAAACACCGAGCATGCTGAATTTTTGCACGGTGTGGAAGGACTTGGCTCTTACATTCCACCAAAAGAAACAAAACATAAACCAATTAAAAAAGATTGCGCTGATGCGATGTATGAAGTTTTGAAAGCAAATCCAAAAGAAATAACACTGATTATTCTTGGACCACACACAAATTTTGCATATTTGCTCAAAAAACACCCAGACAGCAAGGATCTCGTTAAAAACATAATTATGATGGGTGGAGCTCCAAAAGGAATTAAAACTAACCCTAATCACAACTCTTTCAACATTCGTACAGATGCCGTAGCCTTTAAATACACAGTCGATTCAAATCTCCCTATTCTTCTCTGCCCTTCAAGCATAGGAAGAGATGCTGGTTATTTTTCTGAAGAACAAGTAAATCAAATTAAAAACACCAATGACATTGGAAAATTTTTAGCAAAAACCTTTGAAACTTATTGGGAACCTGGCTATGCAGACAAAATTATTGCAACAAATGACATAAGTGCTATGTATTATCTTACTTATCCAAAACTCTATAAAACAAAAAAAGCTTTTGTGGAAGTTGACACTGAAAACAGCATAGGAAAAACTATTGCCACCTACAACAAAAAAGGTAATTTCACAATTGTTGAAGGACTTAAACGTAAAAAGTTTATCAAAATGCTTTTCAAAAAGCTTGAATTGATGAATGATGTCAAACTTGATGACAGCATTTACAAAACCAAAACAGAAACAACAAAAACAAAATCTACACCTAAATCTACACCTAAATCTACACCTAAAAAGAAAAAACAAGCTTAAATATGCTTGCTTTTTCTTTTTACATCACAAAAATCAAAACAATTAACAATGTCCACCATCAGCAACCAAAACATGTCCTGTGATATAGCTCGCTTTATCACTCGCAAGAAAAATAATTGCGTCTGCGATTTCTTTTGGTTCTGCCCATCTTTTCATATGGAATTTTTTTGTTTCCTCTTCAACAAAAGACACAGGCAAATCTTTGTTCATATCAGTGTTCACCCAACCTGGAGCAACAGCATTAACATTGATAATTGGTGCATATTTCATAGACAAATCTTTTGTCAAAGACTGCAAAGCAAGTTTGCTCATAGCATAATCTGCTGTTCCAGGATTAAAATCATACATTCCACTTGTACTGCTTACATTAATTATTTTTCCATAACCATTCTTTATCATCAAAGGCGCAATCATTTGACTTAAAAACAAAGGGGCTAAAGCATTTGTTTTAAAAACTTGTAAAGCTTCTTCATATGTTATTTCTTCAAATTCTCTGTCATAAACAACACCTGCGTTGTTGACAAGAATATCAATTTTAGGATATTTCCTTAAAATTTCTTCTATCAAATTTTTAATTTGATTTTCATCAGATAAGTCTGCCTTAAATTTCTCAGCACCCCCCCCGCATGAAATTATTTCGTTAACAACTCTATCAGCTTCAATATCATTATTTTTGTAAACAATCAAAACTTTTGCATACAACTTTCCAAATTCCAAAGCTGTCGCTTTTCCTATTCCACGACTGCCACCAGTTATCAAAACAATTTTATCTTTAAACATAAAAACAAATCTCCTTGATTTAAGTATATCATAATCAAGAAGATTTGTCATAACAAAAATAAAAAATTCTAGCTTACGCCAGAATTTTATTTCTTTCCTACTTTTTTCTCCAACTGAGTCTGCATTTCTGTATGCATTTTAATTGTTTGTTTCAATTCTTTTGTAGGTGCTGCAGTTGTAGGATAAAATCCTTTTTTGTTCATAATTTCAAACAATTTTAAGTCATGCTCTGATGCCACATTGTGCAATTCATTAAACAAACTTCTTAAAGGTTGATTTGAACATTCAAGTCCAAATTGACAATACATATGCATCAAAAATTTGTGTGCAACGAGTGCATCTTGCAATATTTCTTGTTCTGTAAGTTCCATTATTTTTTACCTCCTTCTTCCCCTGCATTTGTTTTAAGATAATTTAAAAGTTTGCAGTGATTTTCCAAATGCTTAGACGCCATGTTTTTAAACATTGTTTTAAGTGTTTTTTCTGTGGCTTGTTCTGAATATAATTTCATCTTAATTGCCATCCAATTTTCAAAAGTCATAAGTTCATTAAGCGCCATCAAATCTTTGGTTGTAATTTCTTTTTTCATTTAAAACCTCCTA
>CATKZB010000005.1 GCA_949841595.1 uncultured Christensenella sp.
AAAAATAATTAAAATTTAAATAATTTAATTAAAAAATATTTAAAAATTAATTATTTATTTTTTATAGGCAAATATCAAGCAACATCATAACAACAAAACCAATGATAAATGCCCATGTGCCTAAGGATGAAGTTTTATCTTCATGAAGCTCTGGCATAAGTTCTTCAATGATAACATAAATCATTGCGCCAGCTGAGAAAGAGAGAAGCCAAGGGAGCAAAGATGTTAGATATGTTGCCAGAAAAAAGCCTGCTACTGCAAAAATGGGTTCTACAACTCCACTAAGCGTGCCAAGTAAAAAAGCCTTGTGTTTGTTGTTATAGCATTTATAGAGTGGAAGTGAGGTTGCCAAACCTTCGGGGAAGTTTTGAAGTGCTATTCCAAGGGCAAACATAAAAGATCCTAGAATTGCATTTTGTGTGGCAACTGCAGTCCCTACGGCAAAACCTACCGACATCCCTTCTGGTATGTTATGTACTGTGATTGCTGTGAATAATTTGAACGGTTTTTTGCCATTTTCGTTGTTTTTAAAGAGTTTTGAGGACAAAAAGTCCAAAAAAATCATAAAAATGCCACCCAAAACGAATCCAACGGCCACAGGTATAAATGCAAGATTGTTCCATGTTTCTTCTGCGTTTTCTAAGGAAGGTAAAAGAAGTGACCATAAAGAAGCTGAAAGCATAATTCCTGAAGCTAGACCTATTGTAATGATGTTGAGGGTTTTTGATGGTTTTTTGAAAAAATAAACCAAAGAAGAGCCCAAAGTTGTCAAGGCACAAGGTAAAATGAATGATAATATTATTGCAGTAGTTTGATCCATAGTCTTTTGTAAAAATATCTCTCCTTCATAATCAATCTACTTTTATCAAGAGAAAAATGTTACACTTAACACAAGATTTTAAAGAAATAAAATAAATTTATTTTACGCAAAAATTTATTAGATTTTCAAAAAATATTAAAATATAAATAAAAATTGCAAAAAAATCTAAAAAAATGATATTTTTATATGCTTTTTAATTTTTTATTATTTTTTTGAAAATTGTTGTTTGCTTGATAATTACGCATGGAAAATGTTTTTTTGATATTGTTTTTAACAAATTTTTTAAATGTCGAAAAATAGATTAAAAATAAAGAATTAAATTGACTTAATTGTTTATTATATTATATAATAAATGCGTAAGAAAAAATTGTTTGAACAGACTTCAAAAAATTGCTTACATATTTGACGTTATAAATTTTTGTTTGTTCTCTCAAAAGATGCAATCTTTGAGAGATTTTTGGCGTCATCAATGAAGTCGGTTGCAATTGTTCTCAAAAGAAGAATCCAGGAGAAGTTGATATGAGAGATTTAAAACGCAGGTTAGGGTTAGGTTTGTTTGCAAGCATTTGCTTGTTTGCATCATTTTTTGGTGCAGGAATTTCTTCTCTCAATTTTCAATCTTCTTCTCTTTCAGAATCTTCTGTTTCAGTGAGGACAACCACAAATGTCACGGAAGGGAATGTTCAAACCATCACAATCACAGGTGAAACAAATCCAACTGTTCCAAGTTTTGATTCAGACGCAGCAAAAATTATTCTAACTCTTGATTCATGTACGATTACTGATGCTTGGAATCAAGATGAATTAGTGGCAAGTAATACTATTAATGTTATATTTAAAAATTGCAATATAAATTCAAGCTATTTTTTGAGAAATATTGGTGGGGCGCACAATAGTGGTTCTTCTATGTTGTTTGATGGTTGTTATTTAAATTTGAGTAACACATTTATAAGCTCAGATGGATATTTAGGTGATAATCTAAGTTTTGGTTTTCAAGATTGTTATATAAATGTTGATGCTGGCAAAAGGGCATACTTGTTTACAAATGATTTAGGTGAAGAAGAAACTGCATTGGCAAAAAATATTAATTTCTCCATGAAGAATGTTATCATAAAGGGGAATTTATCTATAAACCCAGTTTATTCAAATATTTTATTGGAAGATGTTATCGGTTTGGATGGAACTGTCGATTTTGGAGATTTTGTTGATGCATATGACAAAGGTTTTGCTTGGTCAAACCCAGATAATTATAACTATGGTCTCACAAACAACATAATGTTAAATTATGTTTATTCAAACACAACCACAAATTTTTATTTTGATGCTCAAACCACATGGAACCAATGTAAGTATGTTGAAAACTTGCCAGTTCTGTTGAATAATATCAGCAATCTTTTGACATATGGTAATGTAAATTTGGAATGGACTGGTCCTTGGGATTTTAAAGACAAGTGGGTGTATTCAAACATAACTACCACTGGCTCTGCCGTTGACAGTTATCACCTGGTTACAAAGCCATTTATGACTTACACAGAAGGATCACATCACAAAGTATATCTTTACAACACAAAATCTGACGTGACACAAGGTGTGTTGGCTTATGTTGCCACAACCAATTCAGTTGTGACCAGTTCTCAATTATGGTTTTCAGAAACCGGATATCAACATAAATGGGCATACAATCCTGAAGGCTATGGATTGGACAGTGTTAAAATCACTGAAGATTGTGATCTCTACACAATTTGGAGTCCTATTTCATCAACAGTTACCCTCAATCCAGATGGTGGCTCGCTTAATTCTCCAAGCTCAATGACTGCAGACTATGGAACAATCCTGAATATTCAAGATCCAACAAAAACAGGTTATACATTCAAAGGTTGGACAGGGGACACTGCATATATAGGTGCAAATGACGAAAAAACTTTTAATGGCACAAGTGATTTTTACACTTTGGACAAAAAATATAAATTCAAAGATGCGATAACTGTCAATCTTTGGGGCTATATGGACAACTGGGCAGAATATGGCACGAGTGAATGGGCAATGAGAATGATTTCATGTACGGAAGGAGGAGGTTGGGACATTCAATCCTCTAATTCGGGTCAAGTTCATTTTGGAATTTATGACGAAGGTAAGGGTTATAAAAATATAGTTTCAAACACTCTTTATTGGAAAGATTTAACAAGTGGCTGGCATATGTTTACTTTGACTTTTGGAGGTCAAACTGCCACAGCATATGTTGACGGGAATAGTATTGGTTCAAGTGTTATAACAAGTGGCAGAATAGGTTATAATGCAAACAACACGATTTTTGTGGGAGCTGAAGCCGGTGGAAATGCAACAACTGCAGCAAGCAGCTATTTTAAAGGGAAAATCAGAAATGTGACTGTGGCGAACACTACTCTTACGTATGAAGAAATTTCAAAACTCTATGTTCAAACTCTTGGTTGGACCACTGACTATGATTATGTGGGAAGAAATGATGAGAAAACTTTTTCGGCTGATTCTGATGAATATACGATAGATAAAAAATATAAATACAACGACAAGTTTACTGTAAACTTTTGGGCTTATATGGACGATTGGGATAATTTCCCTACAGGTTCAAGACTTTTTGACGCTGGCAGTTGGTATGTTTATCGCAGTGGAAGTAGTATAGTCGTCTATGGGTTGAATGGCAGTGTATCGCGATCTCTTGGGTCATTATCGACATTAGGTTCTGGTTGGCATATGTTTACAATTAGTTATACATATGGTAGCCAATTATGTTGGGGTGTGGATGGAAATATAAGTACTCTTACCACAGGTATCACCCGACCATCTATAACAACGGCTAATATAAAAATCGGGACAAAATTCAGAGGAAAAATTAAAAATGTTTCAATAATACATAACGCCCTTTCAAGAGAACAATTAAGATACCTTTATACAACAAATTTGGGTTGGACAAGTGACAAAGGCTATGTTGATAAGTCTTATGAAAGAACCTTCAACGGAACAAGTGATTATTTCACTATTGACAGAAAATATATGTTTGAAGATGCAATCACAGTCAACCTTTGGGGTTATATGGATGACTGGACTGGCTATGGTGTAAATGATTGGGCAATGAGAATGATTTCTTGCACTGAAAGTGGTGGCTGGAACATTGAATCAACCCCTGATGGATTTATTAAATTTGCAATCTTTGACAAAGGGGTTGATTATCTTGCATTGACTGCCGAAAAAGAATGGAAAAATTTGTCAAGTGGCTGGCATATGTTCACTCTGACTTTTAATGGAAATCAGGCGTTTGCTTATGTGGACGGAGAAACAATTAATTCTGTTTCTTTAACAAGTAAAAAAATTGGATATCATCCTTCAAATTCTATTTTCGTTGGCGCAGAAGCTGCAGGCAGTGCAACTGCATCTGGTGGATGTTATTTCAAAGGAAAGATTAAGAATATTCAAATCTTGAATTATGCAATAAATAATGTTTACAATTTATATAAAAGTGGACCAAGTGGTCAATTGGTGGATTTTGACACGGCTTACTCAACTCATTTTATGGCTGGAGATGATACCTTAACTGCAAATTGGGAAACGGGTGTATATAGAGTTGTATTGGACAATCAAGAAGCAACCACAGCAGGAACTGAAGCTGTTTGGCTGAAATATAACACAAATTGGTTTGCTGATAATAATGGAGCAATTTCAAATTCGAGCATTACTTCAATCACAGTTCCAAAAAAGACAGGGAATGCTTTTGGTGGCTATTATACCGAACCTAATGGAAATGGCACGCAAATTATCAATGCAAGTGGAACCTTTGTTTCAACGACCTGCCTTTCTGAGAGTTGCACTCTTTATGCAAAGTGGACTTATGTAGCTCCACCAACAATTGAAAGAGCAACTTACGTTCAAAATGGAAAAGAAGGTTTTTACGTTTATGCTTATGTCACAAGTCAAGGCACAATACAACAGGTTCAAACCTTGACAAGAAATGTGGAGACAGGACAAAATTATCCAGCTGATGGTTGGTGGTATAATTCTGCAGCTCGAATGACTTTGGGCGATTACATAGTTGACGAAGAAACTTATAATTATCGAATCTATATTGATCTTGCAAATTTCGATTATAATTACACTCCTTATTGGACATTGATTAGAGCTTATGACACTGTTGGAAATGGTGGCGACGGGAAGAACGATGTCACAGTGAATGTTAAACTTGGCTTTGATGTAACCTTTGAAAAGGGCCCTGCAACAGGTGGAACAGATTCTGTTTTCGCATATTATGGGGAAAATATGCCGGGAGTGCACGGTGAGAGTGACGACGATTATATTGATATGCCAACACCACCTGCAGGTTATTATCAAGGAATTTATTATTCAGGAACGGAGTATACAGAAAGTGCGACAATTCTTCCAACATATAGCAATTTGAATATAAGAAGAGTAAGCTTTGAAGGAGAGTCCTATGAATCGACTATTTTCCAAAAAGGAACATATGTTTATTTTGACTTTGCTTTAAATACTGACAATGAAAGCACGATCAAAGAAAATTTTGACTATGTCTCAATAAATGATAAGATATTAGGCGCTGTTTTTGATGGCAATCGTGTTTACGGCTCATATACAATAGGTGAAGGAGTTCAATATTTAGGAAAATATAGCTTTATTGATTTTAAAACTAAAGATCTCAACAACTTGGATATAATTGGTGTCAACAAACTTTATGTTATTCAACCTGAGGACAAATCGTATTATGATTGTGACGGATATTATAATTGCACAATGGATGTTGCTGATGATATGACTTTGTTCTTGCAACTTGAAGGAGATATCTTCAACATAACTTTGGACAATCAAGATGCGAATACAACAGGAACAACAAGAATTCAATTGGAATATGCAAGTCGTTGGTGGCTGCAAGGAAAAGAAATTGCTGTCATAACAAAACCTGAAAAAGATGGAAATTCTTTTGGTGGATACTTCACTGAAGCAAATGGCGCTGGAAAGCAAATTATTGACGCAAATGGAAATATTTTGCCAGGAAATACGACCTTTACAACGGCAAACACAACAATTTATGCAAAATGGGAAGCAAGTTCTTTCACAGTGACGGCAGATGCTAATGGTGGAACTATCACTGACTTGCCAGCTGAATGGACAATGGTTGAAGGTTCTGATGACACAAAAGCAACAGAAACTGTTCAATATGGTGGAACTTATATTTCTTTGCCATCAGCTGAGAGAACAGGATATACTTTTGCTGGATGGTTCACTCTTCCTGTTGGTGGAACAAAGATTGAAACAACTTCAATTTTTGAAGGTGTGAATGATTCAACTGTTATCTATGCACAATGGACGGCAAACAGATATGAAATAAGTTTGGATGCGACGACTGGTGGAAGTTCACCTGCTTCAGTTTGGGTGGATTTTGACAGTAGTGATCTTTTTGACAGTGACGGTGTAACAGTAAATCCAGTTGCAACAAAGGAAGGTTTAAATTTTGCAGGTTGGTATTTGCAAGGAACTGAAACTTTGCTTATTTCAAGTGAAGGAAGTCTGATTGCAAGTGTTGATGGCTACACAAACGAAAATGCACAATGGATCAGAGACGGTGGAGTCAGCTTGGTTGCAAAATGGAATGCCATGACTTATGTTTTGAAGTTTATGGATGGAGAAACTGAACTTAACTCAACAAATAAAGTTTATGGGACAGCTTTTACTGCTGATGAACTTTTCACTCCAACAAAAATGGGTTACACTTTTGGTGGATGGTTTGCAAATGATAAATTCACAGGTGATGCAGTTGTTGTGGATTCTGTTTTTGGAACAATCACAGCAACTTTTGACGATGTTTCAACGGAAGGTACAAATGCTTATATCTATGCAAAATGGAATGCAATCACTTATGAATTGGCATATGAAACCAATGGTGGCGAACCAATAACTCAGACACGTGAAAAAGAATATAACACAAAGTTCACAGAAAACGAACTTCCAACTCCAACAAGAAAAGGTTACACTTTCTTGGGTTGGTTTAAGAATGTGGCTCTCACAGGAGACAATCTTACAACAGAAGACTCTTTCAATGAGAATTCTGCAACATTTGTCACTTCAACAGAAAATAAAGTGACAGCTTATATCTATGCAAAATGGTCAGTTAACACCATTGAAGTGACTTTGAATTTAAATAAAGCAAATGGCGAAACAACTGATAAAACAAGCACAAATCCAACTTTTGAAGGAGTGACAGCAAGTGCTGGTGATGCAAATTTGGCTGTTGTTTACATAACTTATGCAACTACAAATATCTATGCTTCAAGGAGTGGAGAAAATTATCCTTATGCTCCTGTTGGAAGTGTTGTAAATCCAAAAGCAACAAGAGTAGGTTATAGCTTTGCTGGTTGGTTTACAGCTGAAACTGCTGGCGAAAAAATCATAGATGAGCAAGGCAATTTGGTGAGTGCTTTTGCTGCAAGTGGTGTGGATGGTTTGATGCTTTATGCACAATGGACGGCAAATTCTTACTCAATCACTTACAACCAAAACAAACCAGATGTTGCAAGCTCGACTGTCGAAGGAACAACAACAAATTCTGTTCATCATTTTGATGAATCAACCAATTTGACTGAAAATGACTTCACTCTTACGGGATGGAGCTTTGCAGGTTGGAACACTCAAGCTGATGGTTCTGGCGAAGCTTATTCAAATGGTCAGTCAGTTCTCAATTTAACAAATCAAAATAACATTGAAATTGTCTTCTATGCACAATGGACAGCAAACACATATACTTTGAATTACAACACAAATGGTGGAAATGAAATTGAAAGTGTGCAAAAAACTTATGACACTGCTTTCACAGCAAGCGAATTGCAAGCTCCTGTGAAAGACGGTTACACATTTGTCGGCTGGTATAATAATTCTGGTTTTGCAACGTTGGTTTCTGTTGGAGATATATTCAACAGTGCAAAAGCAACTTTTGCAGAAATTGGTCAAAAAGATACAAATGCAACAATTTTTGCAATGTGGAATGCAAGCAGATTTACTGTGACAGCAGATGCCAATGGTGGAACGATAACCGATGGAACTGGTGGCTGGGGTGTTGTTGCAAACACTGAAAATTCTCGTGCAACAAAACAAATAACTCATGGAGAACTCTATGGCACATTGCCTACAACTTCTAGAGTTGGTTACACTCTTTTGGGCTGGTTTACTTCAATCGAAGGTGGAACTCAAATCACTGATGCGTCTGTTTTTGAAGGAGTGGATGATTCAACTGTCGTTTATGCTCATTGGCAAGCAAACACAGTTCAAGTTACACTTGATTTAAACAAAGCAAACGGAACAACATCGTCTCCTAGCTTTGTTGAAGTGTCAGCCATTGAAGGAAATAATTCTAAAGCATTTGTTTACATCACATATGAAACAAAAAACATCTATGGGTCAAGAAATGGAGATGTTTATCCTTACGCACCTGTAGGTGACGTGATTGCTCCTAAAGCAGAACGTGACGGCTACAGATTTAATGGTTGGTTCAATGGAAACACAAAAGTTATTGATGAAAACGGCGTTTTATGCGAAAATTGGACTTTGAAAGGTGAAGACGGTTATGGACTTCTTGCAAACTGGACTGCTTTATCTTACACAATAACTTTGGATGCAACCACAAATGGAGGCAGTGGTGGTGAAACCTCTCATTCTGTAAAATTTGACGAACAAGTTAAGAATATTTCTTCTCTTCCTTCAAAAGAGGGATACAGCTTCTCTGGGTATTACACAGAAGCAGAAAATGGGACTCAAATTTTCTCTAATGAAGGTGCAATCATCCCTAATGTAAGTGGTTATACTGGTGCTAACGGAATTTGGAATTTTGCTGATAACATCACTCTTTATGCTCAATTTGGTGTGAGAGAATTCAATGTTACAGCAAGTGCAAACGGTGGAACAATTTCAGTGTTGAATGGTTGGAATGGAAATGCTGGTGACACTGCTGTGTCAAAGGGTGTGAAATTTGGCACGTCTTATGGAACATTGCCAGTGGCTGAAAGACTGGGATATACATTCCTTGGTTGGGCAAATTCTCAAGATGCAACAACAGCAAACATCACAGTGGAAACGCTTGGTTCGGCTTACGATCAAAACATTTGGGCTGTTTGGCAGATTGATTCATACACAATCACATATAAAGACGGAGAAAATGAAATTTCAGATTTGATTCCAACAAGTTACACAGTCGAAAGCAACTCCGTTTTGCCAACTTACACAAAAACGGGATATGCTTTCCTTGGTTGGGAAACGTTGGAAGACTCTGGAAGTTGGAAAGTTGGACAAACATACTTAAACACTTCATTAAATGGAAAATATGGCGATGTTGTGTTGGTTGCAAAATGGAATGCAAACAAACATGTCATTACTCTCAATCAAAACGGAGCAACAATAAGTTCTGACCCAACAAGTTTGGAAATTGTTTATGAAACATCTCCAAAACTTTTGATAATCAATCCAGAAAGAACTGGCTACACTTTTGAAGGTTGGGCTGCTGATGAAAACGGAACTCTTTTGGTGGTAAACACAAAAGGTGAACTTTTGAAGAATGTCAACAAGTTTACAAATGAGCTTGGACAATGGATAAGAGATGAAGATGTGACATTGTTTGCAAAATGGTCTGGAAACAAATATACAATCACTTACAAAGCAAATGGTGGCGTGGGTGATGATCAAACACAAGAAGTGATTTTTGGATCTGCTTTCACAACAAAATCAAACACAACCTTCACTCGAACTGGTTACACACTCTCAAGCTGGGACGGAGAATATTCAGTTGTCAGCACTTCCTATATATATAACACAGCAGACGACACGGTGTTGAATGCACAATGGACTGCAAATAATTATAAAGTTTCTCTTGACAGACAAGGGGCAACAAACGGAACACAAGTTGTTTATCTGAAATATAACACAGCTTGGATTCTTGCTGATGAAAACGAAAATATCACAACAACTGTGATTGAGTCTGTGACAGTTCCTTCAAGAAGTGGTTTCAATTTCAATGGATACTACACAGCAACAAATGGTGTTGGAAATCAAATTATAGATAAAGACGGAAAATTGGTTGGCAGTTTGACTTTCACATCTGACAACACAACAATTTATGCATGTTGGACAGCAAACAGATATGAAATTGTTTTGAATCTTGAAGGAGGTTCGTTGCTTGCTGGTTCTGTTGTAAACAACATTCTTTATGCTGAATATGGAAGCAGTTCAATTTATTTGAATGCAGAAGGTATGGCTGTTTCTGTGCCTAGAGCAACAAAAAATGGCTATAGCTTTGCTGGTTGGTGGACAGCTGCTAATGCAGGAAATCAAATTATTGACGAAAATGGTGAATATGTTGTAAGTTCGATTTTCACAAATGCAAACAAAGAGTGGATAGGCACAACTGGAACTTCACTCTATGCACAATGGACAGCAGATGTTTACACAATCACTTATGACGCCAATGGTGGCGAATTTGCAAGTGGAATAAATGGTTCTCAAACTTACAAGATTGATGATGACAGTGTTGTTATCTATGGAAACAATCAAGTTTCAAGAAAAGGTTACACCTTGCAATGGAAAGCTGAAATTGTTCAAGGTTCAACAGTTTCAACCATTTGGTCAAATGCAACTTCAGAATCAGGATATCTTGCACCTAGTGCTAATGTTGTCGGCGCTTACGGAAATGTTAAACTCGTTGCTCAATGGACCCCAAAGACAACAAACATTGTTTTGAACTTGATTCTTAATGGTGGCGTTGGACCAACAAGACACACTGCAGAATATGGACAAGTTGTGGCACAAATCCAATATTCAGGAGAAAAACCAGTTGGAATCACAACTGTTGCATGGAAAACAGGTTACACATTTGATGGTTTCTACACAGCAGATGGAAGTGGTTATAAGCTTTTCAATAATGACGGAACGGTTGTTGAAACTGCTGTTGCTGGTTGGCTTGAAGAAGGTGGAATTTGGGCTTGGGATGAAGATATCTTAAGTGGCGAAAAGACAAATGAGGTTACTCTTTATGCTCATTGGTCTGCAAATAAATATGTGCTGAATTACACCGTGGGAGAAGGCGTTTCAAAAATTGTTATTGCTGGTTCACTTGATAATGGCGAAAAGACAACAAGTGGAAGTGTTGAAGCAGTTTACGGTCAAACTGTGACATTTACTGCAGTGCCTCAAGAAGGTTATTCAATAACAAATTGGACTGCTGGAACTACAGCAAATCCAACAAAACATGTCGGCTCTGTCACAACTGGTGCAAATGCAACGGCAAATTATACTTTTGTTTTAAACAATTCGTTGTTTGGAGTTGAAGAAGGGGCAACCATTCCTTCAAATGCTGTCTATTATCTTGCGTCTCATGCAACAGCAAATGAAGTTCAATACAGAATTCAATACAGACTCCAAAATGCTGACGGAACTTATGGCAGTGCAAACATCTTGGGTGATTATGATGCTTTGACGGGCAGTGTGATCTTGCTTGAAGAAGTTAAGACCACTGTTGGAACAGTAAATGGTTACAACTATGCTGGAAACAGATATTACACAAACAGCAGTGCTTCTGCAACGGGTTCTAATGCTGAATCCTTTATGGTTCTTGGTGATGGGAGTTTGGTTATTGAACTTGACTATAACTTTGCAACATACACCATCACATATGAAGGTGGAAATGGAAGCTATTGGCTTTATGGAGCAAAAAATACACAAAATTACACTATTTTTGATGAAATTCAATTAAAAACTTCAGAAAATATAAGAAGAACAGGATATGTTTTGTCTGCATGGACTCCAAACAATCAAGGTAATTGGGGGACGATAGACATTGCTGTAGATTCTGTTGTTTCAAGAGGAAAATATGGTGATGTCACATTAACAGCCGTTTGGACATTGGAAAGTTTTGACATTTCTTATGTTTTGTACAATGGAAATTTTGTTAATGGCTTCACAGCACCAAACAGCTACACTTTCACAACAAGTGCAGTTACTTTACCTACGGCATCAAATGTAAATAGACTTGGATATGAGTTTGCAGGTTGGAAAGAATCAATTAGCATCAAAAAATGGCATAATGGTTTTATCAATGCAACAAACGGAAATTTTGAAATAAGCGAAACATATGCAAATTCTGTTTACTCAGAAGCATTCACTTTGAAAGCTGGAAAAAACTATACTTTAAATGATTTTGCTGGAGATTTCAGATTTGCGATTTTTGACCTTGAAGGAAATTATATTGAAAGTGTTTATAATCGTTCTTATTCTCCTACTCAAGATGTCGTAGTTTGGTTGTTGCTCTATAGTGGCGCAACTGAAGCAGAAAAATCAGCGATAAACATTTCTTGTGACGAAGTTGTCGAAACGATTTCAACTCACAGTTTGGGACACAGAAATTATTCTGCACTATGGACTGCAAACAAAATTGAAGTGGAACTTAACCTTAATGATGTAAATTCTGGAAATGGATCTACTGTTGCAACAATTTCTCCTGCTTTGGAAGAAAATAAAGTTTATGTTAAATATGACAGCAAATATGTTTATGCAAATCTTTCAACAACAGTTTCTATAAGTCCAGTGGCAATCAGAGATGGTTACACATTCTTGGGGTGGTTTACACAAGATGAAAATAAAATCTTCAATGCAGATGGAACTTTGATTGAAAATTGGACTTCAACAGAGAAAGTTGTACTTTATGCACATTGGCAAGCAAATTCTTACACTGTGACATTAAATGGAAATGGTGGAAGTGTGACAAGCTTGACACTTTCAGCAAATTCAAATCTTCAAATTTCAACAGAAAATTCTGTTGTTACTGCAACTTTTGATAAGGAAGGAACTTTCAATACAACGCTTTCAAGAACAGGATTTACTTTCAAAGGTTGGTCGTTGAGTGCAAACGAAATGTCAGTTGATGGAATAACCAATGGTGTTATTGCAGGAAGCAATGGAACTTACACTTCAACAAGCACAAAAATATTGAATTTGGCAAACAGTGGAAATGTTGATTTGTTTGCAATTTGGGAAGCTGATTATGTGGAGGTTTCTCTTGAGCTAAATAAGGGCGAAGGATCAACAAATCCAACAATTACACAAGCCGTTGTTTATGCAAAATATGGTTCAACTTATTCAGAAGCAGTGACAGATAAGTCAAATGCTTCAACAACAAAAACTGGACTTCTTGTGCCTTCAAGAGATGGATATACTTTTGCTGGCTGGTGGACTGCTCAGACAGGAGGAACTCAAATTACAAATTCTTCTGTTGTAAGTGGAACATATGAAGACGGTGTTTATAAGACAACACTTTATGCTCATTGGACAGCAAACACATACAATGTAACTTATTTCAAAAATTCTGGTGACACAACATCAGTTGCAGACACAGCAAAGGCGACTTTTGACCAAGATTACACTGTGCTTGCAGAAACAAATGCATTATTTGATTTCAAAGTTGAAGGTTACACTTTTGCAAACTGGCAAACTTCACCGACAGGTGGAACAATCTATAATGTTGGGACAATCAAATATACAGCTGTGGGAGATTTGTTCTTATATGCGATAAGAAATATAAATTCGTACACAGTGAATTATGATGCAAATGATTCCAACTATCAAGGAAAAGCAACATTAATTGACGGAAAAACTTCAAGCTCAGTTTATTTGTACACTGCTTCAACCGATATATCTTCAAGATATACAAGAACTGGATATGATTTTGTGGCATGGAACACAAGTGCAGACGGAACAGGAAAAACCATTACCGACACAAATAATATTGGCTTAGTTTCTGATGCAAATGGTTCTATCACTCTTTATGCAATTTGGAAACCTGAAGCTGTGAAATATACCGTATATCACATGACGCAAAATGTGGACGCAGCAGTGGCAGGAAAAACTGCATTTACTGTGATTGACAAATCAAATTATTCTCAAAATTCTGTTGAAACAAAAGAAGCTCAAAGTGGAGAAACTCTTTCTCAAGAGATTCTTGATGGATTGTATAAGTCTGTTGCAGGTTTTGAAAAATCAGAAACGATTGTGACAAACACCGATGCTTTTGTAGTTCAAGCAGACGGAACTTTGGAAATTTACTTGTTGTATTTAAGACAAAAACAAAACAATTTGGTAGTTTCAATTGGAACAGGCGTTGCTTCAGTTTCTGCAAAAGGTTTTGAGACAAGAAATATAACAGGCGTTACAGTTGATGACGTTATCACATTTAGTGGAATTTATTTTGGTGAAAGTGTAACCGTTTCAGCGTCAACTTTGTCAGGTTATAATAACCCAACATTTACAATTTTAAACAACTCAATAGAAAGCTTAACAAACAACACATTCACAATGCCAAACAACGAAGCAAAACTTTCTGTTTCTGCAGTCGCAGGGCAAGTTGGATATAAAATCAACGTTTATTTGATGGATGTAAATGGAAATTATTCTGTGACAGAAAGCGAAGTTATTTCAGACGGTTTGTTTGCAACGACTGATACTGAAGTGCTTATCAACTCTTCAATATACACAAAGACGGGATTCGCATTTGACAGTGAAAATGCAAATAATGTTTTAAAACTTACAGTTTCCGGCGACGGAACAACTACATTCAAGCTTTATTTTGAAAGAAATAAATACAATTTCATAGTTTCGGGCGTTGTAAACGGAAATGCAAGCTCCATTGCTCCTAACAGTGTGAAAGTGAATAATTTGGCAGTTTCAAGTTACAGAGAACAACATTATTTTGAAGAAACCGTTTCAATTTCAGAACTCGTGTTGCATGCTGGTTATGATTATATAGGCTATCAAATTACAGGAGCAGAAAAAGTTGATGAATCAGCATTCTCTGCAAAATCTGTAAGTGTTCAAGCAAAGGATACAGAAATTAAATTATACTTTACTGGCAAGCCTTTTGACATTGAATATGTTTTAAATGATGGAACAAATGTTGAAACAAATCCAACATCTTACACAACAGACACTAAAGCTCAAACTTTGAAGATTTTAAATCCAACAAAAACGGGATATAATTTTGCTGATTGGACTGTGACTTTCTTTGATGGAACTCAAATCAATATTTCTGACGGAAATCTTATAATTTCAGCTAATACATACGGAAAAATTGTTTTGACTGCAAATTGGGATGCAAAAGAAATTGAAATCACCCTCAATCAAAATGGTGCAACCACAGAAGGAACAACTAAGGTTGTTGCAGTCTATGAAACCACCTCTGAATTTGAGATTGTAAACCCACAAAAAGTTGGATATACATTCTTAGGTTGGACAACAGCATTAAATGGAGAAATTTATGTTGTGGACACAACTGGAAAATTGTTATCTGACGTTGAAGGTTTCACAACTTCTGGTAAGTGGACAAATGCTGAAAATGTGACCTTGTTTGCAGCTTGGGAAGCAAATTCTTACACTGTTGTTTTTGATGGAAATGGAAACACAAGTGGTGAAACTGCAAGTATGTCACTTAAATATGGCGAAAAGGCAAACTTAACTGCAAACGGCTTTGAAAAACTTGGATACACATTCATTGGTTGGTCAACGACAGCGAATGGTGAAGTTGTTTATGACGACGAAGCTGAAATTGAAAATTTGACTGCAGAAAATGGTGCACAAGTTGTGCTTTATGCAAAATGGTTGCCAAACACAAATTCAACATACAAAGTTTTGGTATATCAGCAAGATACTGACGGAAATTATGATTTAACTGTTTTCGCAACAGATAACAGAACGGGGACAACCGATTCAGAAATTTCTTTTGAGGTTGGAAGCACATCAATTTCTATTAATGGAAAAGTTTATGAATATGCTGGATTCAGCTTGGATGCAACAAAGACTGGAATAACAGACACAACAAAGAAAACCATTTTGGCTGACGGAAGTCAAGAAATTAAACTTTACTTCAGCAGAAATGAATATACATTGACAATTTTGCCAAATGGTGGAACTTACGATGGTTCTGATTCAAGTGTGACAATAAAAGGTTTATACGAAAAAACAATCACACTTTCTGTTCCACAAAGAGAAGGTTATGACTTTGAAAAGTGGACATTAAGTGGAGAAGGAAACATAAGTGGAAACGCATATACTTTTGGACTTGGAAATGACACTTTGACTGCAGAGTGGACAATCCTTTCTTATACTTTGAATTTGAGTTCTGACGAGGGCTTTAAGTCAGTCGATGCAACGGGTGACAATGTCACAATTGAAGAAGGTGTAATCACAGTTGTTTATAGTTCAACAGTAAGACTTACTTATTCACTTAAAGATGGATACACTTTCAAAGCTTGGAACACAACAGATGCAACTGTTTCTGGAAATGTGTTTACAATGCCAGCAAAAAATGTTTCTATTGAAGCTGTTTCGGAAGCAAATTCTTACACTATTCGTCTCAATTTGAATGGTGGTGAGGGTGGTTCTAACACAGTTGATTTAAGTGCAAAATATGACACACCAATTGCTTTGACAACTGTTGAAACTCTTGGTTGGTCAAAACCTGGATTTAATTTCAATGGCTGGGCATTGACAGAAGATGCAACAATAGGTAAATATGCAGACGGAGAAACTGTTTCTAATCTTGCGACAAGTGGAGTGTTCAACTTGTTTGCCGTTTGGGGTGCAAAGATGTATAGCATCACCTTTGACAGCAATGGTGGAGAAGGCTCAATCCCTGCAATGATGAACATACCTTTTGAATCAAATGTAACGCTCACCTTAAACAATGATGCTATGGCAAAAACAGGTTACACATTCTTGGGCTGGTCAGAAGATGCGACTGCAACATCTCCAACATATTTGGATGGAGCAACTTTCAAATATACAAAAGTTGGAGCAATGACCTTGCATGCTGTTTGGAAGGCTAATTCATATACGATAGTTTATAATGAAAACACAGTAGACATAAATGGAGATGCACTGTATGGAACTGTGACAGGATTGACAACAGAAACTTCTGCCACATACAATCAAAAGGTGACTTTAAATTCAAATGGATTTATTCTTACTGGTTACACTTTCAAAGGGTGGAAAGACAAAGCAACAGACACTGTTTATGAAGCAGGTTCTACCACAACAACAGCTCCAAACTTTACAAGTGAAGCTGATGGAACTTACACACTTTATGCAGTTTGGGAAGCAAAAACATCTACCATTCAAATTGTAAAGGAAACTGAAACAATTGAAACAATTGTTTTGACTTACGGAAAAGCATATATTGATTCTGATGTTAAGGTAGTGGAAAACATTAAGCCTTATGAAAAAGTTGGATATAATGTTGTTGGATTTAAAACTTCTGAAGAAATTACCTTTATAGATTCGTTAGGAAATTTGATGTATAATGTTTCAGGGTTAACGAAAGACGGAGTATGGATTGCTGAAGACGATTTTATTGCAAACCCACAATATATTGCTAAAGAATATAAAGTAAATTTCAATGTGACTGACACTGATCCTTCAACAACAAGCGATCCAACAGTCCCTTATGAAAATAAGTTGGTGTCATATGATTCAACATTTGGAGGAAATGGAGTTTGGCCAACACCAACATTATCTGGTTATTTCTTTGATGGTTGGTCAACACAAAGTAATTACAGAGCTGTTGCTTTGCAAGTTTATTGTGATCTTTATAATGCAGGACAACCTGAAGAAAACAAGAAAACTTTGGAACAAATAAGAGCTGAAATTCAAGCCAAAGAAACAACAGACAATGCAACATATATCTTCACCCGTGGAGAAGCTAAAGATGCTGTTGAGTATGTTTACGTTTTGACAAATTATGATTCGACAAACAAAGTGGCTATGCCAACAACAACTCTTGTGGATGTGGATGTTGTTCAAAGCTCTTACATTTTGGCAACAGACAAAATCACAAGTGACAAGTCTTATTTTGCTCAACTTGAATCCGAAGCAGGCTTGACTGTTTATGCAACTTGGATTGGAAGAACAGATATTAGATATACAGTGTATTATCTTCTTGAAGAAGTGATAATAGATAAAGAAGTTTCTGATTTCAAAGAAAGATCAGAAAACACTTCTTATCCTGATGTTGTGACAAATGTTGGAGATAAGATAAATCATACAATCAATGGAGTAAAGAGAACATATAAGTTGCTTAAATTTGAAACATATGATGATGCGTTGATTGCAGATAAAGTAGAAAATTATATTCATAAATATGATATTAAGGGATTTAATTATTGTTATTATGAATATCAAGACGACACTATCCAATCAGTTGGAAATGTTGGTGTATCAAAAATTTATGCATTCTATAATCGTCAACAATATGAATTGACGCTTGAAGCAGGTGTTGGAATATCTTCTGTTTCAGCTGCAGTGAACGATGGAGTTGTCAAAGTTTCAGAAGGCAATTATCTTGTTAAATATGATGCAGAAGTTGTTTTGACATACGAATTGAAAAATGCTGGGTATGAATTTGCTGGTTGGGTAAATGGAACTGGTTTTACAGCAGTAACTGTTGCCAACGGAAAATTCAACATGCCTTCAACCGAACTCGGAGTTTATTTGACTGCCACAGCGAAAGCTTTGGAAGTTGAATATAAAGTTGAATATTACAAACAAAAACTTGGAAGTCAAGAGTTTGAGAAAGATGAAACTCTAAACAAAACTTTGAAGGGAGTTACTGACACTCTTGCACCAATTTTGACCTTATGTGGAAATGTTTTTGGTGATGGATATAATTATTCTTATTATACAGTTCAATCAACTAAGATTTCAACACCTGTTGAAAATGGCTCATTAAACATAGAAGGCGACGGAAGTCTTGTTATCAGACTATATTATCAGAGAAATGCTTACAGTCTTGCAGTTGAAAGACTTGAAGGAGACAACGGAATTGCCAGCATAACAGGTTCTGGAAATTATGATTTTGCCGAAGAAGTGACAGTAGTTGCAGTTGTCAAACCAGGTTATGTTTTTGAAGGATTTAAATCTTCAAATAAAACCATTTTTGCAGATGTTGCTGCTTCTGATTGTGAAGTTTCTTTTGATGAAGAAACAAAACTTACAACTTATTCTTACACATTCAACATGCCAGCAAGTGCGCTTGTTTTGACAGCTGTTACTTCTAAGTATCTAAACACATCGTTCAACATTGTTTATATGTTTGAAGAAAGGGATCAAGTTGGAGTTTATGCTGAAAACGATACTCTCTCTTCTGGCTTTGCAAAAACAGGAAATGGAGAAACAGAGAGCAATGTGACTCTTGCAATGATTCAAACAGCAAACAAAGGAAGAGTTCCAACAGTTTCTGGATTTGAATATGCAAATTTTGGCGTTTTGAAAGACAACAATTTTGAAGCTGTTGAAATCAAAGGTGATGGAACAAGTGTTGTTTATGTTTATTATTCAAGATTGACATTCACTTTGACAATCAATTATTATCGTGTGGACACAACAACAGAAATGGCGTCCTCATTCTCTATCGACGTCATTCATGAAGGAAGTTACACAAAATTATCTCCAGAAATTATAGGGTATACAGCAGATCAAACTTCTGTTTCTTGGACAATGGCAGGAGAAGATAAGACGATCAATGTGTATTATACTCCAAAAACTTATGTGCTGACTTATGATGCAGGAAGTGGCACTGTCCCTTCTGCAACAGTAAATTTCACAATTGAAGATGAAATCACATTATCAACACCAACAAATGCTGGATACAAATTCTTGGGTTGGAGAGTTGCCACTGTTTCAACAGAAACAAACTTTGTTGAAGGAGCTTTGCTAGTTGATAAGATTGAAAAAGGTGCTTATGGAAATGTAACTTTAAATGCAGAATATGAAGCAAAATCAAACAAAGTTGTTTACAATATGACCAACACTGTTCTTGTTTCTGGAGCAGAAAACATAACAAGTGGAAGCACATTCTCAGCAACAGTAAAAGCAGCTGAAGGATATACTCTTCCAGGAACTATTGCAGTTTTAGTTGACGGAAAACCTTTTGAAAACTTTACTTATGAAAATGGAGTTATTCAAATTGCTGGAACATATGTGACAGGTGAAATCACAATCAATGTAACATCAGTCGCAAACAAATATAATGCAATCGTAAACACTCTTCATACACAAATAAAAGTTGAAGACGACAGTGAATTTGTTGACACAAAAACACAAGAAGTTTCAACGGGAACAACTTTGACAATTTATGCGAAAGCTGATGAAGGATATGGCACAAGTGGCATTGTTATCACTGTTGAAAGTGGAAAAGCAACTTTAAGCGAAGTAAATGAATTAAATGGAATATACAGTGTTGTTGTGAGTGGGTATACTGATTCGTTCACTATTGTTGCAACGGCGTCAGTCAACAGTTACACTCTTACAGTTAATCCAGCGAAAGGTGTCTTTAACGGAAGCGAAACTTCTGTGACATACATAAGAAATTATAAGGAAACGGTTGAAATTTCAAATCCAACAAGAGAAGGATATGATTTTGTTGAATGGCAACTTTCAGCAACAGTAGGGGAAACTGCAAAAGGTAAGCTTGAGAATGGAGTGTTTACATTTGGTGCAGGTGATGACACTTTGACTGCTGTGTGGTCTCCAAAACGTTATGAAGTTGTTTTAAACTTTAATGACAGCACATTTAACAATGGTTCAACAAATGCTGACATTTCAACAGTTTTGACGAACGAAGGACAAACTCTTGAAATTTCAAGTGGACTTTTGTCAATGTTTGTTGAGTTTGACAACATATATTCAAAACTTTATACAAGTGAAAATGGCACAGATTATGTTTTGTTTAACGATTTGGTTGCAACAAGAACAGGCTATACATTCACAAAATGGTCAAGTTCTGTTGCTGGTGAAGATTCTGTCACAGAAAACACAAAATGTGAAACAACAAGTTCGTTAACTATTTTCGCAATTTGGTCTGCAAATTCTTACACATTGACAGTTTCAAGAAATTTGGAAGAAAAATTGACAGTTGATGTTGCAAATGCAACAAAGACAGCTGAAGATGTTTATTCAGTCAAATTTGACTCAAAAGTGACATTAACAGCAAATGTGGAAACAGGTTATCATTTCACATCTTGGATTGAAGAAGATGATGTGCTGTCAACACAAAGTCAATTTGAATATAGTTTTGTCACAGCAGGGAATGTGACTATAAAAGCAAATGCTACAGCAAATTCTTACACAATATCTTATGACAGCAATGGTGGTGAAGGCTTGGTTGCTGACACAAATGCAACTTATGATGTTGAAGTTGTTTTGTCAAATGGTGAAGGATTCAGCAAAGTGGGTTACACTCTTTCTGCATGGTCTTTCAATGGAACAACTTATCAGATTGGTGGAAAAGCTTTGAACTTGACATCAGCCGATAATGGAAATGTCACAATGACTGCTGTTTGGACAGCAAACACATATACAATTGCATTTGATGTCAATGGTGGATCTGCAATTTCCAATATGACGGCAGATTACAACACTGCAGAAGAGATTGTGGGAAAAACCACAAAGAAAGGTTATAATTTTGTAGGTTGGTCAACTTCAAATGGAGATGAATCAGATTCAATTGAAATTGATGATTTGGGAGAATATGAAGATATAACAACATATCTTGTTGAAACCAACAAGATTGCTGGAATATATCGTTATGAAAACAAATATTATGCATTTAATTTAAGTGCAACGGTTCAAACAATAACTGTTTATGCAATTTGGGAAGAAGGTGCTTCAAGTTATAAAGTTGAATATTATTTGAAAGGGCTTGATGACGAATATATCCTCGATAGTGAGATTGTTGAAGAAGGTTTGACAATCGTTTCAAATTCAAGAGAGATTTCTGAAAATGTTATGACAGGCATGGAAGTTTTAATTCCACAAGTTGAGTATAAAGGATTTACTCTTGATCTTGGGGTGGAAGGAACTCTCACAAATGGGGTTGTTTTAGGAGATGGTTCACTCACACTTAAATTGTTCTACACAAGAAATACATACACAGTTGACTTTATTGTTCCAGACAAAGGTGTCAAGAGTTCAACTGCAACAGGTGAATATCAAATTTCAACCAATGTGTTTAAATTTAACAGTTCTGTGACAATCACAGTTGAAGAGGAAAAAGGTTATAAGTTTGACAATTTGACTTATTTGGAAAACACGATAACCACAAAAACTCACACATTTAATATTCAAGAAAATGTGACAATCAAAATCCATGTTTCGGCATTAGCTTATGATTATGTTGTTAAATTTAAATTTGAATCTCTTGATGACTCTAATATTTATGAAACTGATGAAAATATTTCAGATGTCACACTCACAGCGAATGTAGATACTGAAATTACTTATGACATGATAAAAGATTCTATTCAATCTGTCGAAGGATTCACATATAAAGATTTTGAAACAGGTCTTGTTGTAAAGGCAGTGGTTGAAGCTGAAGATAAGCCAACTGAAGTTGTTGTGAGATATTCAAGAAACATATATCAACTTGTTTTGCAAAAAACAACAGGCGTGGAAGACATCTCTGCAACAACAGATGATTTCTATGTTGTGGAAGATGCTAATAATGCTGTTGAAGACACAAAACTTTACAATGTAAGATATGAAGCAGAGGTGACTTTAAGTTGCACAGTTAAAACAGGATATGAATTTGGTTCATGGTCTTCAAACCTTGTGGAAGGAAACAAACTTGACAAGATGCCAGCTCAAAACCTTACAATTTATGCAAATTTAAATAAGTTGCAAGTTAAAGTTTCAATAAGATACAACTTGGAAAACTTTGCTGGAACTGGTTATGAAGTTTACAAACAAATGGGAGAACATGGCGAAGAGATTTATCTTGATACTGCTTATGGCTATACAGACAGCGAGATTGAACAGATTTCTGATCTTAAAGCAGACGTAGATGGAGATAGTTTCATCTTAAAAACTATTGAAGGATTTGCTTATTCAACATTTGAAAGTGGGGTCTTTGTTTCTGGTGATGGATCAACAATTTTGGATGTTTATTACTTAAGAAATTCTGTTGAAATCAACATTGACATGACAGAAGGAATTGAAAGTGTGATAGCTTCAGCAAGTGAAGAAGCTGGTGCATACTCTTTCAATTACACTTACACAGAAAAAGCAATGTTCACAGCAAAATATGGTGCAACTATTGTGTTGGAATATCAACTTGTTATGGTCGGAGTTGAAAGTGGTTACACTTGGGTAGAATTTACTGGTGGTGTGACAAAACTTGACGATGTTTACTCAATTGTTGTTGGAACTGAAGATATCAATATCATGGCAGTTGCAAAAAATAATGAATATATAATCACTTTCCAAGGTAATGGTGGAGAATATAAGGAAGTTGTTTCCGAAGGAACGGAAACAGAAGAAACAGTAAGCAGTATACTGACAACTCTCACACAAAATGTGATTTATAACAGAGATGTCACATTAAATGCAAACACATTCTTAAGAGAAGGATATGTTTTTGCTGGATGGAACACTCAAGCAGATGGTATGGGTGAAGCTTATGAAGATGGCAAAACATTCACATATTTGATTATTGGAAATTTGGAATTGTTTGCACAATGGACACCAATAACTTATAACATTGAGTATGTTGCAAATGGTGGAACAGGCTCTATGCTTGGACATGAAAATGTTGCTTATGATGAAGATGTGACATTGAGAGAAAATGAGTTTGCAAGAATTGGTTACACATTCAATGGCTGGAGCTATGAAGCTGACAACACAGAAATTAAATATATCTCTAAAGACACTACAACTATTAGAAACTTAACTGCTTCAGCAGGAAAAACTGTCACTCTGAAAGCAGAATGGTTGGAAAACACTTATACGATAGTTTATAACTCAAATTATTCTTCAGTTTCAGATAATGCTGATGAAACAACAGAAACAGAAAGTTATAATTATAGTGAAGAAATAACTGTTAAATCAATAACAGAATTCAATTATTCAGTAACAGGCTATAAGTTTATTGGTTGGGCAATGGAAGGTGTAGAAAATCATTTGATGCCTGATGACAAAGTAAGCATGTTGACTGCCAAAGATAAAGACCAAGTTGTTTTGAAAGCAGTTTGGGAAGCTATAACATATAAAATCGCATTTGACAAAAACACAGGTATTGGCGAAATGGCAGAAATTTCAGCTGTATATGATTTGCCTGTGACATTGCCAGAAAACACATTCACAAAAATTGGTTATGATTTTGCAGGATGGGCACTTTCTGCTGACGGAGAAGTTGCTTATTTGAATAAAGCTGATGTTGAGAATTTGACATCTGAAGAAGGAGAAACTGTAACATTATTTGCTGTGTGGGAAACTAAAACTTACACGATCACATACATGCCTAATGGTGGAATTTTTGATAGCACATTGACATTGACTGATGAAAGTTATGTATATGAATTTACGATTGAAGATTCTATTCAACTTCTTGATCAAAGCAAATTGAGCAAAGTTGGACATACTTTGCTTGGCTATACATTTGTAGGTGAGACAATAGAGGGCAATTGGAAAGAGATTTTCATTGCTGACATAAACTTAAACACATTGTCATCTTTGACTTTGGATGCTGGAATTTATGGAAATGTAACATTAGCAGCAAAATGGCAAGTTAATACCTATAAATTGACAATCAAATATCAATTTGCAAATGGAGACACGGCTGCAGAAACATTGATAAGTGATGTAAATTATGGTGATAGTTACAGCGTTGCTTCACCTGTTGTTGTAGGTTATACTCCAGATGTATCTACTGTTGTGGGAACAATGGATGATGTAAATGGAAAGTCATACACAGTGACTTATGCTGCAAATGTTTACACATTGACTTTCAACACAAACAAAGTTGTGGGCACAGGAGATGTTGAATTTGATTATGAAACAGCCAAAGTTGTTTATGATGACACATATGCAAACGCTTATATTGTTGTTGATGAAGAAACTGTCAAGATAGGACTTCCAACACCACAAAGAGAAGGATATAGCTTTGGTGGCTGGTTCTTTACAACTGCTTACGAAAACGAAGTGTTGGCAAATCAAACAGTCAAGATTGTGACAGACACAACCATTTATGCAAAATGGATTACAGAGACAAACACAAGATATTTTGTGGATTATAAGTTTGAAAGCCTGGACGGAAGTGAATTTGTGATTGACACAACGCTTCAAAACACTCTTACAGGCGTTGGAACAACTGATACAGCAGTGACAGAAGATATGGTGAAAGCATTGACAGCAAATGCTTATCCAATAATCAGTGGATATTCTTATAAGAACATTGAATTGACAACAATCACAGCTGATGGCAATGCAAGAGTTGTGGTAAATTATGTAAGAAATTATTATGATTTGGCCGTGACAGCTGGCGATGGAATCGACACTGTTTCTGTTAGCACAACACAAACTCCTTCTGAATCTCAAGAATTGGATTTCTATATAGAAAATCGTGAAAATGGACATTATTCAGTCAGATTTGGTGCAACAGTTGTCTTGAGTTATACAATTGAAAATGTGGGATATGAATTTGCAAGATATAACACATCAGATGTTGAAATAACTGATGACAGTTTTGATATGGTCGCAAAAACAGTCAATGTTATTGTTGAAGCCAAAGCAAAAAGATATATTATTGAATTTGTTGGCAACAATGGAACTTTTGTTGAAGATGAACAAACAAAAAATACTTACAGACAAGAAGGTGAAAATGTTGTCTATAAAGCACCAGTAAGGTTGACAGAAAACAAATTCACAAGAAATGGATATTCATTCTTGGGTTGGGCAACATCTCAAGCTGATGCTGACAACAAGATTGTGTCTTATGCAGATACTGCAGAGTTCACATTGGAAGAATATGTTGAAATAGTTAATCTGTATGCAGTTTGGGGACCAATGAGATATGATTTGGTCGTAACTGGAGATATCGGAATTGACAAAGCTAAGATTGTGATTTATGTTGACGGAACAAAAGTTGAGAGTGACGAAAACAAACTTTCAGTTTATTTTGACAGCAATGTTAAAGTTTACGTTACTGACACAGAAGAAACAACAACGGCAGTCAAAGGAGGTTATGACTTTAACTGCTTCAAAGTCAATGACATTGTTGTTGGCAACGATGAGTATTGCGAATTTACACTCAGTGGAAACACAACAGTTAGTTTGACAACTACTCCAAGAAATGACACTTTGTTTAAAGTTGTTTATCAAAAAGAAAACTTAGGCAAAACTGGTTATACAGATGTTAAAGAGAAGATTGTTGAAGGAACAACTGACAAAGTTGTGACCTATGAATATCTATCTCAACTTAAACTTATTGAAAATTATGAAGGATTTGTTTATTCAACCTTTACGGATGGAAACGAAAATGAAGCTATCAGCATTGTTTACAGCAATGATAATCCAGATGGTTACACAATTGTTTACATCAGATATGTCAGATTGCATTATTCACTTGTTTTAAACAAGTCAGAAGGAATACAGGCATTGTTGCCACAAGAAGTTGTGGAAAACACGGTTGTTTCAATTGAGGGTGAAAGCAGAGTTTATTATGAAGCTCCATTTAACTTGGTTCTCATTATGTCTGAAGGTTATTCTTTGGATGAAATCACAGTTGTTGTGAAAATGGCTCAAGGTTCTTCTGCTTTGGATGAAGTAAACACTGAATGGGCACTCGTTGCAAAAGAAGATGGTTTCTATTACAACGAAACAAAAGTTTTTGGTTTTGTTTATGACAATCAAAATAAATATTATGTTATTGACAAAATGCCTCCATTTGACATGGAGATAACTACAGAATCTTCAGCAAACGATTATAAGATTATTTACAACAGAAATTTAAATGATGAAGATACAACCAAGTCCGAAGAAAATGTTAAGTTTAATTCTTCTTATTCTATTAAACATGCAAGCAATTTGAGTTGGGCAAAACCTGGTTATCAATTTATTGGTTGGGCAAGTTCTAAAGAAAATGCAGAAAATAGAATTGCAATGTTTGAGTTTGAAAACACAAGCGACCTATCATTTGATAATTATCAGTTTGCTTATGACACAGAACTTTGGGCAATTTGGAAAGCAGAGTCACGAGACTATAGTATCGAATATTATTTTGAAGAACTTGATGGAACATTCAAACTTTCTGAAACTGCTATTAAGACAGGTGAAACAGATGCAACAGTTTCATATGAACTGCTTGATTCAACAAAGACTGTTGGTTATACTTTTGATGAAAATAACAATGAAAATATTTTGACAGGCACGATAACAGCAGGCACAAATTTGATTCTTAAAGTTTATTACACAAGAAATTGGTATAGTTTTACAATCAATTATGATTCAGGATTTAAGTCACTTTCTGCAAATTCTGGTGACAATCTTAAAAATGAAACATCAGCAGAAGATGAATTTAAATTTGTTGCAAAAGTCAAATTTGGAGCAACTGTTTCAATCGAAAAAGAAATCTATGAAGGTTTTGAGTTTGTGGGATTTGCTGAATTGTCTGCAACTGGAATCAACTTTACTTCAGAAGAATTTGTAATGCCAAAAGCTGATATAACTTTAAGTGCAACCACAAAAGCAAAAACTTACACAATCACTTTCCAAGGAAATGGTGGAAGTTTTGTTGAAAATGGAGAAGAAAAGACAACTTACACACAAGAATTTGTTTATCTTTCTTCAAAAAATCTCTTGGCAAATAAATTTGAAAACACAGGATTCAATTTTGTAGGTTGGAGCATAACAAAATCAGATAAAGAAGAATTCTTTGGCAATGAAGAAACCTTTAAATATGATGTTGCAAAAGATTTGGTGGCTGTTGCTCAATGGCAAGAAGATCCAAACACCAAGTATACGACAGAATATTATGTTCAAGACATTGAAGGCAATTACACAAAAGTTGGAAGTGTTGAACTTTATGGATTTACACATCAAGTTATCACTGACGAAATGGTGATTGCTGGTTTTGCTCAAGTAAGCATAGACAAAAATGGCTACACCTTTGGCAGAATACGTGAAAATAAACCAACCATTGCAGCTGACGGAACTGCCATTGTTTCGGTTGAATATGATTTGGCAAAATTTGATGCAACATTCAACTTTGCTCAAATGGATGAAGAGTTGGGTGCTATTGGAATCGACAATGTTCAAGTTGTTTACAATTCAACAAATGGAAATGTTGAAAAGACAGTTTCACACGGAGATGTTGAAAAAGTCGAATATACTTCAAATATCAAAGTTAAGGTAGTTCCTTCAAAAGGTTATAGATTCAAGCAGATAACTGTTTCAGGAAATGACATAAATCAAACTTACACAACGTTAGATGAAAATGGATATGTTACATTCGATATGCCTTATAAAGACATTGAGATCAAGATTGAAGTCGAAATAGTTAAAGTGACAATACATTTCCACAAAGCTATCAAGGCAGATGAAACAACTTCAACTCAAACAGTAACTTATCTTGATAATGTTGTTTTGAATGGACTTTTCTTTGAAGCTGGTTATACAATGCTTGGTTGGTCTGACCAAGAGAACGGCGAAAAAATTTATGATATAAGAGAAGAGATAGTTTGTGACTTCACAGAAGATTTGCATTTATATGCAGTTTGGCAGGCAAATAAATATACGATTGCTTACAACAATAACACAGGTGTGGGAACTTTGGAAAACACTGAAGCTGTCTTTGACCAGGTTGTTGAACTTGGCGATGAAACTTTGCTTTCAAAGAAAGGTTACAAGTTTGTTGGCTGGACAACAAATCTCGCAGAAAACTTGGTTATTCAAGTTGAAGATAAAGACAGCATCAAGACTGCCGGAATCTATTTCAACAAAACTGACGAAAAATATTATGCATTAAATCTTGCAACTGGTTCAGAATCAGATAAGGTGGTTACGCTTTATGCATATTGGTCTGCAATAAAATATTCAATAACTTATGCCTTTGAAGAGGGCAGTGAAACAACAAAATTTGCTGGTGAATTTGAATATGACAAATCATATAATTTGACTGCTTATGATATGATAAACTGGACAAACAGTGGCTATGAATTTGTTGGTTGGTATTATTATAATGATAATGGTGACAGAGTGGACATTCGCTGCGAAAAGAGTGAAACTCCTTCTGTTGAAAATTTGACTGCCACAGATGGAAAGGATGTTGAACTTTATGTTATTTGGGGAAAAGGCAAGACAACTTTCACAATCAGAATTTTGCTTGAAACTCTAAATGGACAATATGGTGAAACAGAAGGCAATTTCTTAGATTTGACAGACAATGAAATTGAAACAGAAAAAATTGTTTCAAGTGAATATGTTTATAATGAATATATAAGCCTGATGGAAAACTTTGAAGTTGTCGGTTTCCGTTATGATAATTCAATTCAAGATGAAAATGTCAGAATTGATGGAAAAGGCACAAGTGTTGTTAAAGTTTATTATTCAAGAAATTATTACAATTTGATTATAAATCTAGATAACAACATTGACGAAGTTTCTATTTCAACAGAAACAGCGACTCATAGAGTTGTGTCAACAACAGCAAAAGCAGTTACATATGCAGTTAAATATCAAGATAAGGTGACTCTAAGCCTTGTTGAAGCTGCAGGTTACAGCAATGGAAGTTTCTCTGTTGATATTGAAAACAGTGTTGAAGGTGCAATATTAGAAAGCGATAACTTTACAATATATATGAAAGGTGGCTCTGAGCTAAATCCTAAGGCTGGCAACATAACACTTAATACATCTGCTGAGGCTAACAAAGATACTCAATTTACTATCAATGTATACAAACAAAACTTTGAAATGAACTATGATGAAACTCCTGATTATACAACATATTCAACTGGAGAAACCGACAGTGAGATCTCTGTTGAAGTTGTTCAAAAACTTGTTGAAGAAAATGAAGCTTTTGATTTTGTTGGATTCACATTTGCACAAGTTATGTTTGTGAATGGAACCACAATTTCTGGAAAAGGTGATACTGTTGTAAATGTTTATTACTCAAGAAATTTCCATGTTGTTCAAATAAACACAACAAATATCAAAGCCATAGCTGAAATTCCAGAAGGTGGAAGATACTTGTTTGGACAAGAGCTTGAATTCAACATTGTAGTTAAACAAGGTTATTCACTTGATTGTGTGGCAGGCTTTGCTTTAACAAATTCTGAGGGTGAAGATTGGAGCGACTATGTTGTTGAACAAAATGACAATGTTTACACAGTTAAATTTACACTCCCTGATTTTGATGTCAACATCAAGGTGATGCCAGAAACAAACAAAGACACTGAATACACTGTTGTTTATCTGTTCCAGACACTTGAACTGGGATTGGACTATGTTGAAAATGAAATCTTTGAAAGAGTTGTCAAAACTGGAGAAACTGATGCACAAATAACAAGAGAAGGGCTTAACATTGATGAAATCAATTTGCAAGGATTCAATTTCTCTTATACATCAGTGGACACAACCCCAACATTCATCAATGGAGATGGCTCAACAATTGTTTACATCTATTTCAACAGAATGGTAAATTCTGTAAGCTTTGAATTTGTTGATGAAATGCATGGTTATATCTCAGAATCGCTTGTTGTTACAGTAAATGGAAAGCCAGCAAGTCAATTGTCAGATTTTACTTGGAATGTGGCATACGAACAAACTTTTGTTGCTTCATTTGAAATGCATCCTGGATTTACCTTTGAAGGTTTTGAAGTGAATGGTGTTCCACAAGCCGAAACAACAGGACAGTCAATAACTTTGAATATGGGACTAGAAAACATCCAGATTAAGATAACAATTGTTGCAAGCACAGACACAAAATATCATGTTGAATATTACAAGCAAAATTTGGATGGAGAAGACTCATTTGAATTGGTTTGGACAATTGAAAAAACAGGAACAACTCATACTGTGATTTTGCCTGAGATAATCCAAACAGAATTTGTTGACAACATAACCTCTCTTGAAGGTTATGACGAAGAGATGTTTAAGGGCTTGGAATTTGGTTATTACACAGCTTTGATGTATGGTGAAGATGCAACTGCGTTTATTCAAATTGCAGGAGATGGTTCAACAATAATCAGAATTTATTACACAAGAAGGATGATAAATGTTTCTATCACCTTTGATGAAACTCAGATTTTCTCTGTTTCTGGTCAAGGAAGATATGCATTTGGAAGCGAAATCACAATTTCAGCAACTCCAAGACAAGGATATAAATTTGATCATTGGATTATCAAAGGGGAAAGTATAACTGAAAATGAATATACATTTGTGCTGGATGAAGATGTTGATATTGAAATTGTTTTGATTTCTGATTTTGGCGAAACAAATTACACTGTTGAACATTATTTCGAACAAATTGAGGGAATTGAATACGAACTTAGATTTACTGAAAATAAAGTCGGAACAACAGGCAGTGCTGTTGTGATCGAAGAAATTCTGAAAGACATAGAAGGATTTGAATATTCTCAATATTCAATAAGCAGTCCAAATTATGTTCTTGCTGGAGATGGAAGTTCAGTTGTCAGAATTTACTATACTTTGAAAGTGATTGAATTTAAAGTTTCTTATTCAAGTGGAATCAAGTCTATCACAGTGGAAGGATATAACAATTCTAGAAACTTGGAACTTGTGGGAACTGATCCTGTGACAGGAGTTTTGACTTACAGGTCTAAATATTCAAAGAGATTGAGTTTGAGTGTTGAACTTGAAGAGGGATTTGAACTTTATGGTTGGATTTTGAATGACAACAAACAACCAGAACTCAATTCAAATGAAACTCGAGGATATTTGTTTGATGTGAGAAGTGAAGATTTCAGTTTGAGAGCAATTGCAATCACAAAACTTATCACAATAAGATTCAATCCAAATAATGGTTCAAGTGAAATCATTGAAATGCAAGTTTATTACGGAAGTGAAAATGTAAGACTTAGAAAAAACACTTTCACAAACGGAAATAACAAGTTTGTGGGTTGGGCTCTTTCTGCTGATGGAGATGTTGCATATTTTGACGAAGATGTAATTGAAATTGTTGATTTCAATGAAACATTGACTCTTTATGCAGTCTGGGAGGCGCAACCTGGAAGCAATTGGTGGATTTATCTATTGATTGTGCTTTTGATTTTGCTTCTGTTATTGTTTATCATAATTCTTATCATGAGAAAACGCAGAAAAGACAGAAACAGAATGATGAGCAAACAATAATGACTAAAAAAGGATAGAAAACACTCTATCCTTTTTTTAATCAATTTTCCATTCATTTTATTTTGATTTTTAGACAAAATATTATAAACTACATCAAGGAGGGAAAAATGAGTAAAATCAAAGTAGTTCAGTATGGCTGTGGAAAAATGAGTGTCTACACAATGCGTTATGTTTTTGAAAAAGGTGCAAAGATTGTGGGTGCATTTGACATAGATCCAAATAAGATAGGAAAAGATATAGGAGAAATTATAGGTGACAACAAAACCTATAAAGTTAAAATTCAAGATGCTAAAAATTTTGAGAAATTTTTAAATTCAAACCAAGTGGATATTGTGCTTGTGACAACAATGAGCTTGCTTTCTGATGTTGAAGAAGCTTTGCTTACATGTGCTAGATGTGGTGTGAATGCAATCACAACTTGTGAAGAAGCTTTCTTTCCACAAAACAGCAATCCAAAATTGTTCCAAAAAATCGATCAGCTTGCATCAGAAATGGAGTGCACAATTTGTGGAACAGGCTATCAAGATGTTTTTTGGGGAAACTTAATCAGTGTTATTGCTGGTGCAACTCACAAAATAACAAAGATAAAGGGCAAAAGCAGTTATAATGTTGAAGATTATGGCATCGCTTTGGCAAGAGCACATGGTGCAGGGCTTTCTGTTGCAGACTTTGAAAAAGATGTTGCATCTGCAGATGATATTTCTGATGCAGAAAGAAAGAAGATTATAAGAGCAGGCAAATTTGCACCAAGTTATATGTGGAATGTAAATGGCTGGCTTTGCAACAAATTGGGACTTACTGTCACAAAACAAACTCAAAGATGCATTCCTCAAATTGCAAAAAAAGCAATCAAGAGTTCGACACTTGGCATGACAATTCCAAAAGGTGCATGCACTGGGATGAGTGCCGTTGTTACAACTGAGACGAAGGAAGGAATTGTTATCGAATCCGAATGTATCGGAAAAGTTTATGACAACACAGAATTTGATTGCAACGATTGGACAGTTGAGGGAGAACCAAACACAAGAGTTGTGATTGAAAGACCTGCAACGGTTGAGCTTACTTGTGCCACAGTGGTAAACAGAATTCCAGAGGTTTTGATGGCACCTCCAGGATTTTTCACAACAGATTATATGCCAGAAAATTATTATAAACAAGCAAATTTGGACAAGTATGTTGCTTTTGAAGATTGTTGTTGTGACGAAGGTTGCGATTGTCATTCACATAACCATGAATGTGATTGCTAGTGTGAATTAAATTTGCTTTATTATGTTTACAGGAGAAAAAAATGAAAAACGGAATGATTGTCAGTTTTGAAGGTGGAGAAGGGTGTGGAAAAAGCACTCAAATCAAAATGTTTAAAGAATATCTTGAAAAAAATGGTTTTGATTTTTTGATAACTCGAGAGCCAGGAGGCACTGAACTTGGAGAAAACATCAGAGAATTATTGCTACATTCAAAGGGTGAAATTTCTCCTGAAACTGAATTTCTTCTTTTCAGTGCAAGCAGAGCAAAATTGGTTCAAGATGTGATAAAGCCTGCACTTGCAAATGGAAAAATCGTTGTGCTTGACAGATATTATGATTCTTCTTACACCTATCAAGGTTATGCTGGAAATCTTTCTCTTTCAGATTTAAAAACAATCACTGAATTTGCAATTAAGGGATGTGTCCCTGATTTGACAATTCTTTTGGATTTAAGCTTTGATGAAGGAATGAGCAGAAAATCGAAGGATGAAAATTTGAAAAATCTGGACAGAATTGAGCAAAAAGGAAGATCTTTTCATGAAAAGGTGAGAGAAGGCTATTTGAAACTTGCCGAGCAAGATAAAGAGCGTATTTTTGTTGTTGATGCTTCACAATCACCTTATAAGGTTTTTGAGACAATAAAAACAGAATTTGAAAAAAGACTGAAAAAGTAAAAAATAAAAAACACGGTAATCCGTGTTTTTTTATTAAATTATAAACAAAATTGAAATTGCAAGCATCACTTGTGCCAAGTAATATGTGATATGATTTAAATAGACAAGATATTTTGCAGTTTTCCCACCAAAATATTGCATTGACAGAACCATGTCGGAAATCAAGAACAAGATCATTCCACTTGCAAATATCCAATAAATTGGGTTGAAAATTGCAATTGCAATTGTATAAGCCACCATGAAGGTGAGAATAAAGCAATATGAAATCACAACATAGAGCATTTTTCCGAAGTCCAGCCCCATTTTTTTAGAGATAAAGATTATGGCAATTGTCAACACGATTGCAATTCCAACTGAAGCGAGCACACACCACAAAAGATTTTTTGGTGAAACTGCTGAGTTGTATAACAACGCTGAAATAAAGTAGAAAAAGTGTCCAACTGCAAAAGAATATGTACCAGCAACAAAATATTTGTTGCCATCTTCTGGATACATGATTTTCAAATCAAGCAATATATCGCCCACAAGTCCAAAAACAAGTCCAATCAAAATCAAAAGGTTGAAATTGTTTGAGGATGATACTTTAATTGCAAAAACAGCACATAAAACAAAACATAGTGATGAGAAAATTTTGAGTAGAAGGGAGTACACATTTGCTTTTTCTGTTCTAAACCAACAGAAAATTGAAGCAAAAATCAAACTAAAAACTCCAAAAATAATACTTGCAATCATAAGACCTCCAATTATTCATTATAAAAATTGACAATATCTTGATAAATTGTGTCACGATCAGTTTCATTCAAAAGTTCGTGACGGTCATTTTCATAGATTTTCAATATTGTGTTCACATTGTTGTGTAGATAAATTTTAAAAAGTTTTTTGACATGTTTTCCACCAGAGCTCAGTGGGTCTTTGTCCCCAACAATCAGCATAAGTTTCTTGTTTCCAATTTTGTTTATGCCAGAGTTTGCTTTTGTCATTGCCTTAAACAAACTTTTATAAAAACTGAAAGGGAACGAACCTCCACAATATTCATCGCTCAGATATTCGTCATAAATTTTTTCGTCTTTTGTCAGCCAATTGCCTCTTTCAAATCCTTTTTCATAGGATTTGATACACATTTTCTCAATGAAACCACCCATTGAGTTTTCGGTTTTGAAAGGGGTAAGAAGGGTTGCAACAACATTTCCGAGTTTCATTGCAAGACAGCTTCCATTGGTTGTGCCACTTATCACAGCTTTTTCAACAAGGGATGTGCGTTGGACAAGATTTTGAGTTAACATAGAACCATAAGAATGGCCAAGTAAATAAATTGGAAGATTATACTTTTCTTTTGCAAAAGAAATGATGTTGAGTTGGTCTTGAAGAGTTTCATTAAAAATGTCTTTTTCACCAAATCCAAGTTTGTCTTTACTTATGGCAGTTTTTCCATGCCCACGCAAATCACTGGTTATGACCAAAAAGCCATTTTTATTAAGAAACTGAGCAAAGTTTTTATAACGCAAGCAATGCTCTTGCATTCCATGGACAATGATCACAACAGCTTTTGGGTTTTCAACATTTTCATACAAATAAGTGTTCAGTTCCAAATCATGAAAGCCGAGAATCTTTATATTTTTTGGTTCAAAAGTTTTTGCAGATTTCTTTTTTGTTGAAACTTTTGTGGCAGAAACTTTTTTTGTTGATTTTGTTTTTTGTTTGTTCTCTTCCATATTTCTCCTTACTTTATTAATAATGATTTCCACTTTTATTTAATTATATATCTTTTTATAAGTTTAGCACATTTGTTGTTTTTGTTAAAGCGAAAATTGAAAATTTTTCAACTTATCAGACTATGGGCTCTTTTAATTACACAAAACAAGGTAAAATCTTAAATTTCACTGATTTATTTTTAAATATTGGATTTATCTTTTTAAAGTTTGGAAATTCTAGCATTTTTTCTCACAAATTTTGGAATTAGAGTTTATTCGACAAGTTCTGATTTATCGCGACAAAATTACCAATTTTTTTATTTCGTCATTTTGTTATTATGTGGTATCTTTATCATGTTTTTGCAAGAATACAAAATTTAAAGGAGTAAAAATCATGGAAAACATTATAGAAAACAATATGCCGAAAATTTATTTCGCAGACAACACAGAAGAAAATTCAGTTATGGAATATTTTAAAAAGAGTGAAAATTTCAACTTTGTGGGAGCAAGCTCTGACGGGCTTAAAGTTGTCAAAGATGTTGAAGCTTTGAAACCCGATGTTTTGGTTATGGAAGTTATGCTTTCAAATCTTGATGGATTTGCAGTTTTGGACAAAGTGAAAGAACTTAAGGATATGATGCCAAAAGTGTTTTTCATTTCAAATTTGTCACACAGTGGTTTTGTGACAAAGGCAATTCAGTCAGGAGCAAGTTATTTTATGGTTAAACCTGTTTCTCCAGAAAACTTGGAAAACAGAATTTTTGAAGTTTTAAACAACGGTAAAAGCAAGGATGGAAACAAACAACTTGATGAAAAGATTTCAAATATTTTTATCAGCATTGGCATCCCTGCGCATATAAAAGGTTATCAGTTCCTTCGTGAAGCTGTGAAGCTGGCAGTTGAAGAGCCTGAAATCATTGGTTCTATCACCAAAAAACTTTATCCAACGATTGCCGAAAGGTTTGAAACAAGCTCAAGCAAAGTTGAAAGAGGTATGCGTCATGCCATTGAAGTTGCGTGGAACAGAGGAAAAATTGAAAATATAAACAATATTTTCGGATTAAAGATATATAATAGAAATGAGAAGCCTACAAACGGCGAACTTATCGCTTTGATTGCAGACAAAATGATTATGGACGGCTGATTTAGCACAAAATTACTCAAAAAATTGAATAATTTATAAAAAAATTTTGAATAAGGTATTGAATTAAAATTTTTGATGTGCTATAATATGCCTAACTTAGGAGGTATTTTATGTCTAGAACACTCTCAAAAATTTTAGTTACGTGTGCTATGATAGCTGTTTTCCCACTTATTATTGTTGGGACAGCATTTGCAGCTTATTTCTCTATAGACGCAAGTGTAAATGTAGGTGTTTACACAAATCAATTGTCACCTGCTGTTGATGCATATGCACAAGTGCTCTATAATGGAAAGGCTAATTCTGACAAAATTCTTATCAAACAAGGACACACAAACACAATAGAACTTAAAGCAACTGCAAAAGGTTATGATTTCAAAGGCTGGTTTGCTGGAGATAAAGAATCATATGCAGCTGCTCATCAAGCAGGCACTGTTAAATTTGCAATGGAAGACGATGTTGTTACTGTTGGCATGACAGACTATCAAAAACTTTTGGCAGTTTTTGAAATTCAGGAAAATGAAGTTTCATATGCTTATAAAGCGACTCCAGATGCAACAGAAAACACATTGACTACTCCAGAAACAGATGATAGTGATGCCACAACAAAAATTTATTATTATGGAGAAAATCTTCCAATTTTGGTTGCTCCAACAGCTCAATATTCATTTGGTGGTTGGAAAGTGGTTGGAGATGAAACAAACACTATCTATACTCAAGCAACATTCTCTGGTTTGAAAGACATTACTTTGGAAGCAGTTTGGAATGAAAATCTTGAAATTAAAGTGAACTATTATAATAACAAAAATGACGAAGAGCCTCTTTGGATAGAAACTGACATTGTTTACCAAAATCAAGAATACACATTGAAAAAATTGGAAAACTTTAAACCTGATTTTGCAAAAGAAGCTGGCTATGCATATAGCTGGGTTGATGGAGAAGGTAATGCAATTACAAAAATAATCTCAAAAGAAGATGTTAATGTCTATCTTGCTAAAACAGCCATCAATTATAGTGCAGCATTAACAATAAATGAAAGTGATGAGGCATTTATCAGCACAAACGTTGCTACAGATGTAAACTTTACAGCAGAAAATATGAGTGCTTTGGAAGCATGGTTTAATGTTGAAAATTGGAATATAAAATATTCATTCCATAAATTTATAGGAATAAAAGTAGGTGAAACAACTTATACAGATTTCGACACTTTTAAAACTGTTGCAGAAAACTTGATCAACGCAAACCCAGATGGACCAAAAGATAATAAAATATCTGCAGAAGTTGTATTAGAGAAGAATTTCACAAAAGTTGAAGTTACTGAAAAAGTTTCTTACAAACTTGCTCATGCTCAAAATCCTAACATTGCAATTGACAACATTTACACAGAAGCTGGATCAGTTAAAGATGAAATTACTGGCGAAAATGAAGTTAATTCAATAGACAATATTTTGGAATTGATTCATATGGATGAAAATTCTAAATTCTATGATGCAGATAAAAATGCAGAAACACGTAATCCTGTTGAATTGTCAAGAGTAAGAGTCACAATCAACGGAACTCAAAAAGTTTACAGAGTTTCTGCAAATATGACAGTTAATGATTTGATTGAATTGATTGTGCAAGATTATACCCTTGATGGCGTTGATATTTTGACAATTTCAACAGTTGAGGTTATCTTCAACAGAACTGCTGTTGAAACAGAAACTCCAACAGAACCTGATTTTGTAATCTAAAATTATTTTTGAAATATTTGAAAATAAGTTGACACTCGCTCTCTGAATATGATATATTTAGAGAGCATTGAGGAAGTTTAGCTCAGCTGGGAGAGCATCTGCCTTACAAGCAGAGGGTCATAGGTTCGAGCCCTATAACTTCCACCAATCGATGAAACACATCACTTTAAGTGATGTGTTTTTTCTTATATAATTTGGAAAATTTTTGGTTTGGTGATATAATCATCAAAAGGAGACTTAAACATGAGAATTGCTTTAATAAACGAAAATAGTCAAGCAGGCAAAAATGAGTTGATATTTAACATTTTAAATAATGTTGCGTCAAAATACGGTGACACTGTTGTCAATTACGGTATGTTTGGTGCAGATGATAAACATTCGTTGACTTATGTGAAAGCTGGACTACTTGCTGGAATTTTGTTAAACTCCGAAGCAGTGGATTTTGTGGTGACTGGGTGTGGAACTGGTCAAGGAGCAATGTTGGCACTTAACAGTTTTCCAAATGTTTTATGTGGACATATTGTAGATGCAAGTGATGCATTTATGTTTCGTGAAATCAATGATGGAAATGCAGTTAGTTTGGCTTATGCAAAAGGTTTTGGTTGGGGAGCAGAGCTTGAACTGGAAAATATATTTGACAAACTTTTAAGTACATCAGGTGGAAATGGTTATCCAAAAGAGAGAGCTGTTCCAGAAAAACAAAACAAACTTATTTTGGACGATGTAAAAAATGTGACACACAAAGATATGTTGACGATTCTGAAATCCATTGATCAGCAATTTTTGAAAGAAACAATTGATTATCAGTTTTTCAGAGATAATTTCTTTACTTCATGTAAAGATAAAAAGATAGAGAAATATTTAAGACAGATATTGAAGATAAAATAATGCGACAGAGAGAATCTAAGATTTTTTCTTTTTTTCAAAAAAATGTAAATAAAACTTGACATATTCTAAGAAAAGTCATATAATTATAATGTAAATAAAACTTTACATAAAAGGAGAAGGAATATGGAAAAAGAAGAAGTCTTAAAAAAGGCTAAAAGCAAAAAATCTTATGTTGGTGAAATGGAATCAACAAAAATGAATTTGGGAAATTGGATTGCTTTGATAATTGCAGGTGTGGTGGCAGTTGGTTTCATTATAACTGAAGGTTGTTTAAGACATTTCACTGCACAATTTGCTATTTCTGCAATTTGTTTTACTTGGGCAAGCGTGATGTATTCATGTCAATATTTCATGGCGAAACGTCCATGGCCAGTTCTGATCGGGGCTGTTTTGGAAGGTCTTGCAGCGATTGCAATGATTGTTCTGTTTGCTGTATCTTATGTACAAGCGTGGTGACGAGATGAATAGAGATATAACTTTAAACAACAACCTTAAAGAAATAAGAAACAAAAAGAACCTTTCTCAAGAAGAGTTGGCACGACAAACTGGAACAACAAGACAAACAATAATTGCAATTGAAAAAGGCGTTTTCAACCCTTCTGCAAAGCTTGCTCTTTTGCTGTGTTTGGTGTTGGATTGCAAGTTTGAAGAATTATTTTATTTCTAAAATAATAAAATTTTTCATAAGATAATTTATGATAAAAGAATATGACAGAAAAAATGCAATTCTTTATGCTCAAAGATGGGCGTTGAAAGCCAATCCTGCATTCTATCATTTTGGTGGAATCGGAGGTGATTGCACAAATTTCATTTCCCAATGTTTGCTGGCAGGTGGTGCAAAAATGAACTTTTCCCCTTTGGGTTGGTTTTACCAAGATGTAAACAGCAGGTCGCCAAGTTGGACAAGTGTTTTGAGTTTGCAAAATTTTCTCTTAAAAAATTCAGGGATAGGTCCATTTGGACATATTGAAGATGTTTCAAAACTGCAAATTGGCGATTTGATTCAATTACGACAAAACCCAACTCATTTTAATCACACAGTAATAATAACTAAAATAACATATAATGACATCTATGTTTGTGCTCATTCAAATGATGCACTGAACAAATCTTTGCGACAATATCAGTTTGAGGAACTTCTTGGTATTCATATTGATGGGATTAGAGTTTGAATTTATTTTGTTCGATTAAAATTTTCACTTAGTTATTAGGTGAAAATTTTTGTTTTGTGATATACTAAGATTGAAGAATCAAAGGAGAAAGTTGACATGAAAAAACTTATTCTATTTGTTGCAACCTTATGCTTTTCACTTTCAACAGCAATTTTGTTGTCGGCTTGTGGACAGCAAGCACAATATAAAATTGAAATAGTTCAACCTCTTGCTGAGAGTGAACTTTTTGATGTGATTTTAAAAAAAGACAATGAAACATTGGTTGCTGCAAATAATACATATTCTGTTGACGCTGAATCAAATATAAAAGTTGAAATTTATGCTAAGAAAAAAGGCGTAAGTTTTGATGATTTGATTGTAAAGGTTGGAAACATAAACAAAGCGATTATTAAAAACAACAATTATAGTCTTGTTCCTAATCAAGGAGAATTATATTATGGATATTTTTCTCTTGCAAATATAAATGCTGATTTAAAAGTTACTTTTTCAGGTGCAAAGCAAGCATCATCCACATTTAGTTTTGCAGTGGATGATATGGAAGATGAATCTGTGGTAGAAAAACTTAAACTCACACAAGTAAGACTGGATAACTCAGAAGAAAACTTTGTTAATCTTTATGACTATTTGACTGGAGAAGGAGATAAAAGTTTTGTTAGAGTTTTTAATTCAGAAGATGATTATGATAACTTTAAAACATTGAAAATTAAGTTTGAAGGAATTATTCCCTTTAATTTGAAAACGGCGCATCCTTTTACACTTTCAGCTGAGAATGAAACATCATTAGATATACGAATGGAAAGAGTTGAAGATTGCTTTGTCATTGATTTGGGCAAAGTTGGTGATAAAAAGAATTACATAATAAATATAAATTACAAAGATTTAGGATATCAAAATTTTGACATTGTGTTGCCAAAAGATAATCTTACATATTCTGTTTCAATAGATGCACCTAAAATTAATTTTTTGCAAGAAAGAATTATCACGATTCAAAAACTTCAAGATACATCAAAGGTTGACTATAGTGAAATGAAAGTCTATGCAAATAATTTGCTATTGGAAAATGTGGAAAACAGCGAAACAGAAACCGAAATTAAATTTTTTCTTCCAAAGGGGCAAACTCCAGCAAGCACTGGAGGTCAAGAGAAATTTGAAATAAAAGTCGAAGGAATTAAATATATTGCCGAGACTTTTAGGATGACAGTCAAGACTGATGTTGATTTGATGGAAACACAATGGAGTTTACCAAAATTTTATTCAATCGGTGAGAATGACGAACTGCAAGATGTTGCAGGTGTAAATCCCGATGGATCTGCAATTTCAATCAAAGGGGAAGCCAATTGTTTGAAATGGGGATATGTTTGGGATGAAGGGTATTCATTTAAATATGATTTATACAACTACGATGTCTTTTGTGGAGAAACAAAACTTTTTAATCTTCAAGAAATTTTAGCTTTTCATACAGAAGATTTTGAAGAAAGTGTTTTAAGTGGTGAATTTAAATTCAAAGCGTTTTATAACAATCAAACAAACTGCTTTGACAATTTTCAACTTGAATTTGTAAGCAATAAAGATGTTGACATAAATTTAAAGGATTTTGTTGAGTTTGAAAAGCGTATTAAAGTGGGCTACACTTTTGAAGATCGCAGAGTGCTTGGACTTGAAGTTGGAGTGGAAAATTATGCTCAAACGGAAGAGTTGGAAACTGTTTCCATTGAGCAAAACAGCACTGCTGATTTCACAGTAAAAGGAGAGCAGATTCTTGTTATAAAAATTATCACGGGAAACGAGTTAGTTGGTTTATATGAGTTCCGTCTTGATAATAAAAAAGTTTCGTATGCTTGGGAAGAAAGTAAACATGGGGTTGACGAAGAAGGCAGAAAGTATACTGAATGTCGTTTTGTAATTTCTAATTTACAGTTTGATGAAATAATGAATGTTCAATTAGTTCCTGCTGTGGCAGAGTGAGGATGCAATGAATGGATTTTTTGAAAGGGTTTATAATGTCGTGAAAGATATACCAAAGGGGAAAGTGGCAACTTATGGTCAGATAGCGAAAATGTTGAATGCTCCAAGATATTCTCAAATTGTGGGTTATGCACTTCACGGAAATCCAGATCCCAAAACAATACCTTGTCACAGAGTTGTCAACAGACAAGGAAAAATAAGCACAAGTTTTGCTTTTGGTGGCAAGTTTTCGCAAAAACAATTGCTTGAAAAGGAAGGTGTTGTTTTTGTGGATGAAGAGACAGTTGATTTAAAGCAATGTCAGTGGCAACCTGAAATTTTGGATGTTGAATTAAAGTTTGAATAAAAAATAAGCAAATTCAATTGCTTATTTTTTTAATGTGATAAGTTTTTCCCAAGGAAATTCGTTTCTTCCAAAATGACCATAACATGCAGTCTGCTTATAAATTGGGCGAAGAAGATCAAGTTCTTTTATAATGTTATCTGGAGAAAAATCAAAATTTGAATTGACAATTTGATATATTTTTTTCAATTCGACCTTTTCTGTTCCAAAAGTTTCGATGTTGATTGACAAAGGTTTTTCCAGCCCAATTGCATAGGAAACTTCAATCTCGCATTTTGAGCAAAGTTTGTTGTAAACCAAGTTTTTTGCAACATATCGTGCATAATATGCAGCACTTCTGTCAACTTTTGTTGCATTTTTGCTTGAAAAACAACCACCACCAACTTTTGCAATTCCACCATATGTATCAACGACAATTTTTCTTCCAACACAACCACTATCTCCATAACTTCCCCAAATTGTAAACTTTCCACTTGGGTTTATTTGATATTTGGTTTGCTTTTTAACATATTTTTTATATTCCTCCAAAACTGGATCAATAACATTTTCTTTGATTTGTTGTTCAAGGTTTTTGCAATTTTCTTTATGGCTTGCACTGATTAAGATTGTTTCAAAATAGAGTGGTTTGTCGTCTTCATAGCAAACAGAAACTTGACTTTTGGCGTCTGCATAGAAGTTGGGATTTGATTTTCGAAAAGTTTCATATTGTTTCATCAATTTGTGAGCCACAACAATTGTCAGTGGCATAAATTCTTTTGTTTCATTTGCTGCATATCCAAACACCATACCTTGATCGTTTGCACATAACTTATCTTTCACAACTGCTTGATTTATATCTGCACTTTGTTTTGAAATCTCTTGATATATTTTAAATTTTTGGTTATATCCAATTTCTTGAAGTATTTGGGTTGCAATTTTTTTGTAATTTATTTTTGCATTTGTTGTGGCTTCTCCGTAGATGTAAAGTTTGTTGTTTTTGATGGCGCATTCCACTGCCATTTGTGAGTTTTTGTCTTGTCTTAATGCTTCATCCAAAAATGCATCTGCCAAAGTGTCACAGGTTTTGTCAGGATGTCCGATATTCACACTTTCGCTTGTTAAAATTTTTCTCATATATTTTCTCCTTAAGTTTTCTCATAAAAAATGTCCATCTTAGCGACGGACAAGAAATTTATTTTCTCCATCGCTTCAAGCTTTAGCACCTTGTCTAAAAAAGATAGGTTGCTGTGTGTTCAACGGGCTTGTCCCTAGCACACTCTTTATGGTGTTTTCATTATAATACTTTTCAAATAAAAAATCAAATATTTTTTGAAAAGAGTTGATTTTTTTGTTATTTTGCTTGATTTTTATATCAGATTTTTTTATTCTATATATAGATAAAAAAGGAGTTTTAAATTATGAAAGGGATAAAGAAATTTTTTGCCGATTTCAAAAAGTTTATAAGCCGTGGCAATGTCATTGATATGGCAGTCGGTGTTATCATAGGTGGTGCATTTTCAGCAATTGTGACATCTTTGACAAACAAAATCATTATGCCACTTATCAATTTGTTGTTGTCTCTTGCAGGAGGAGATGGGTTAGAATCTGCTCGTACCATTTTGGGACAACCAGTTTACAACACACCTGGCGTTATTGAAAGTGGAATCAATTGGGCTTCAACAATTTATATTGATTGGGGTGCATTCATAACAGCTATTATTGATTTCTTGTTGATTGCACTTGTGCTTTTCATTATTTTGAAAGTAATGATGAGTGCTCAAGGATTCTGGAAAAAGAGTGTGGGAGAATATCCAACAAAAGAAGAAAGAAAAGTTTTGAGAGCAGAAGGCGTAGATATGAAAGACAAAAAAGTTCTTATTGCTGCAACTGCTGAACTTCGTGAAAAGAACAAGCCTATTCCAGCTCCACCAAAGCCTACACAAGAAGAATTGCTGTCAGAAATTTTGGTTGAACTTAAAAAGCAGAACGCAGAATCTGAAGTTGTTGTTGAAACAAAAAAATCTAAAAAGACAAAATAAAAGACAAGCAAAAAAGCTTGTCTTTTTTAAACCACTTTTGTTTTAAGAGTTTTCATGATAATTTTAAAACTTTTGTCTTCTCTTTTCTTTTTGATATGTTCATAAACATAAAAAGGAGTGATAGTGATTATTGCGATAACTAGAAGCAGAATTGCATAAGTGAAAAGATGTGAGTGATTTGGAAATAGATTGAATGGCAAACCATTTTCCATAAGATATAAATAATTTGCTCCTTCAATCACACTATTTCCAATCATGGACCATCCAGCAAGCAAAAAGATCCCAACAAAACCTTGCCAAAATTCTTTTATTTGAACTTTGAAATAACCAGTTGAAATGCAAGCGATAACAACAGTTGGCATTGCAAAATGCAAAAACAAACTTTCGTAGTGTAAGAATGAAAGCGTGCTTAAGTAATAATAGTCGCCAAAGATGAATGTTAAAACACCACCGAAAAAAGTTACAATCAATACGGGCAAAAAGAATTTTTTTGTTTTTGTGAGAAAGAATATTGGAAAAACAAAGCTCATCACGTGGCAAAGATGCCAAGGAAGAATTTCAACAAAGGTTTGAGCCCCTGAAAAGTAGAGAAGTGCCATTCTGAATAGTCTTGTCCCAATCATTAGCCAGCTTAAAACTTTCGTGAAAGTTAGTGCAAACTTTTTGTGCTTTTTGAAGATAAACCAACATGTAACAAGCCAAGCTGCAAGACAACACATAAGTGTTATATGCAAAGGACACCATAGTCCTGGGCCATCACCCATGACATCGGCGTTTTCAATCAACCAATCATAAAAAGTAAAAATTGCGTTAAGCATATAACCTCATTTTTATTATATTCTAATATATTAAATTTCAAAATGCAAAACATTTTGTTTAATTGGCGAAAAAACAAGATAAGAAAAAAATTGCCTATGCAATTTTATTTCTTTTGAAATTTTCCGTCTTTTTTATGTACCACAAAATTTAACTCGTTTGAAGAAGACAATTCTTTAACTCTTTCCAAGGCTTCTTCTTTGGTCGCGAAGGATGCGATAGTTCTTTTTGCTCCATCCTTTTTGATCAACCACAATCTGGCCTCTTTATCAAACAAAACGCGATAGACAGGTTTCTTTGTTTTCTCAACAGTTTCTGATTTTGTCTGTTCTTGTTTTGATGAACTTTTTGCAGTTGAAGTTTTTTCTGTTTTGGTCGCAGGTTTTTCTTTTGTTTCAACATTTTTAGTTTCTTTGGATGACACAGATTTTCCTGTCTTTGCAGGACTTTTCTTTGAAGAAGAAACCGTCTTTGTTGCAGGTTTTGCAGTTTCATCTTTTTTCACTGTTTTTGCTGTGCTTTTTGGTGAAGACACTTTTTTTGCACTTTCAGTTTTTGGTGTCGATGTTTTTTTAGTTGTTTGTTTGCTTGTTGTTTTCACGTTCTTTGCTGCTGAATTTTCCTCTTTTGGTGTTTCAACAACTTTCTTTTCAACTTTTTCTTCTTTCTTTTTCTTTTTTGTAAATGGCCACATAATTCTCTCCTATATTTTTGATTTCAATATTATTATAAATCATTTTTATAAAAAGGCAAAAGAAATTGAAAAGATTGTTATTAAAAAATTAAAAATTTTTGTGAATTGATTTGTGTATTTTGTCTGTTATGTTATAATTCCATTAGACTGATTGTTTGTAATATTATATTGCAACTGATATAAACTAAAAGGGTAAAACATGAAAAATATAATCGAGATCAAAGACCTTAGAAAATCTTATGGTGAAGTCAAAGCAGTTGACGGCGTTTCTTTTTCTGTGAAAGAGGGGAGTTTGTTTGCTTTTTTGGGACTGAATGGAGCTGGAAAGTCAACCACAATAAACATAATCTGTTCAATTTTGAAGAAAGACAGTGGAACAGTTTTGATTGATGGAAAAGAGTTAGAAAAACATTCTGAAGAGATAAAATCACTTATTGGAGTTGTTTTTCAAAACTCCACACTGGACAATATTTTGTCAGTTAAAGACAACTTGACAATCAGGGCAGGTTTTTATGGCTTGAAAGGAAAAGAATGGAAGAAGAGATTAGACGAACTTACAGAACTTTTGGATTTGCAAAAAATTCTTAAGCGCCCTGTTAAAAACTTAAGTGGGGGACAGAAGAGAAGAGTTGACATTGCTCGCAGTCTTATCAATTATCCAAAAATTTTGATTTTAGACGAACCTACAACAGGTCTTGACCCTCAAACAAGAATGAAAATATGGAATCTTATTGATGAATTGAGAGTGGAAAAAAATATGACAGTTTTCTTGACAACTCACTATATGGAAGAAGCCAACAAAGCTGACAGGGTTGTTATGATCGACGCAGGACATATCGTGGCAAATGACACCCCTCACAACCTTAAAAACAAATATTCCAGTGACTATATCAAGGCTTACATGCCAGAGAATCCTGAATTTGAAAAGAAATTTGGAGATGGGTTGGAATATGAAGGTGAATATTATAAGATCAAAATAAAGAATAGCGAAGAAGCAAAAAAAATCATAAAGAAATATAATGAATATTTAACTGATTTTGAAGTGCTTAAAGGGGATATGGACGACGTGTTCTTAAACATAACAGGAAAAAGTTTGTCTGCTGGAGTGAATGACGATGAAAAATAATTGTTTGGCTTTATACATGTTGGTTAAGAGAAATGTTAAGTTGTTTTTGAAAGACAAGATGACAGTTTTCTTTTCTCTTCTTGCACCAATAATAATTTTGATACTTTACATTTTGTTTTTGGGCAATATTCAAGCAGACACTGTTCACGGAATTATTGAAGAGTTTGGGCAAAATATTGATGACAAACTTATCATGGGATTCATCAACAATTGGATGATAGCTGGAGTTATGGGTGTTTCGTGCATTACTGTTGCATTCAATGCATGCACCATAATGGTTAGAGACAGAGAACGTGGAACAGTCAACGACGTTTTGGCTGCACCAGTGAAAAGATCTGTTATTTACTTAAGTTACATTATTTCATGTTTTGTCATCACTTTTGTGATTTGTTTTATGGTTTTGTTGTTCTCAATGATTTATTTAGCTTGCACAGGTGGGATGATGATGTCATTCAAAGACTTTATGGCGATTTTTGGAGTGACCATATTATCTATTATCTGTTCTTCTGTGTTTGCTGTGTTGTTTTCAAGTTTCATCAAAACTGAAGCAGCTCTTGGCTCAATTTGTGGAATTTTGAGCGCAGCAATAGGTTTCTTGACAGGTGCATATATGCCTTTGAGTGTTTTTCCAGAAACAATTCAATATTTGGTTTGTTTCATTCCGGGGACATACTCAGCTGGTCTTTTCAGAAATTATTTCCTTCATGGGCCAATGAACATCTTGTTGGAGCAACTTCCAGAAGATTTGGTTCGTCAACTCATGGGCAATTATTCAGTGGAGATGAAATTCTTTGGAAACACGATTTCGGCAGGTTGGATGGTGCTTGCACTTGTTGTTTCAATAGTTCTTTTTGCATCTATACTTGCAATTTTATATTCAAGAAAAAAGACCAATATGTTTTTGCTTAAACATAAAAAAAGAAAGAAAAAACAAGCTTAACAAAAAAGTGATTTTTATCACTTTTTTAAATTTTTTATAAATGCGTATAAAATACGTTGACTTTTAAAAATTAGTGTATTATAATACTTGAAACTCAAGGAGGTATTATATGAGTGATGCAGCAACAGATATGGAAAAAGAAATAAAACATGAGAGACTATGTAGAGAAAATCTTAATAAATGGTCTATCGATAAACCTTTATTTGAAAGGGGTACAAAGGAATATAAAAAACATCTTGAACAAATTTTTTATGCAGCAAGTGATCTTCAATATAATTACACAATGTCGTATAAAATGGTTGTAAATTTGGTAACGAGATATCCAGAACTTTATGATTTTAAATATGAACCTGGTTTTAAAGTAACGCCTGACAATATTTTTGATTGTATTAATGAAAAATCTAGAGATGCCAAAAATTTGGAAATTATAAAAAATGTTATTAAAAATAACTTAAAAAATTTGCAAAATATAACCGAAGCAGTGGAAAGATTGGAATATTGTGCAAATGTATTGGAAGTAAAAAACTTAACAGAAACGAAAAGAAATAAATTGTGCAAACAAATCTATAAAGATGTCAAATTTCTTACAGATGATTGCTATTTATATGTAAATGTTGATAATGTTGAGAAGATTTGTAACAAATTGCCAGAACTATATTATAGAACTAAGTCAACTTTTGGATTGTTGCAATGTGTGGATGTAAACCACATCTATGATATAAATTATATTTATCAAAATAATATTAAAAACTCTCAAGAAAGATTGAAGAAAAAATTTGGATCTCACAAAAAATACATGAAACCTGATGCAACCACTAAACAATCAGAAAAACGCAATGTTTCAAAAGCCTTTTAGCAATAAAGACCGAACCAAAGCTTAATTTCAGCATTTGCTTGGTATAAGAAAAAAACTCTCTAATGAGAGTTTTTATTGTTTTAATATGTCTTTTTTGTAAAGCTCTAAACTTTCTTCAATAATCTCCAAGGCTCTTTGATGATTTCCAAGTTCTTTAATTTCAACTGGTTTGTTTTCAAGTTGCTTATAAACTGTCAAAAAATGCATCAATTCTTCAAAAATATGTTCAGGAAGTTCGTCAATATCTTTGTAAGTGTTATATTGTGGGTCGCCATATGGGATTGCAATCACCTTTTCATCTCTTTCGTTTCTATCTGTCATGATGACAACGCCAATAGGATAACATCTTACAATAGACAATCTCTCAAGAGGCTCTGAACAAAGCACAAAAACATCCAAAGGATCGTGATCTCCACAATAAGTAAGAGGGATGAAGCCATAATTCATTGGATAGTGGGTGCTTGTGTACAAAACTCTGTCCATAATCAAACAGCCAGTTTCTTTGTCAAGCTCATATTTTGTTTTGTCTCCTTGTTGAATTTCAATACATGCGATAAAGTCGTTTGGCTTAACACGGCTTTCATCCATATCTTTCCAAATATTCATTTTGTTTCTCCTTTAAGTGTGTTTTATTATAGTATACTTCCAAAAATTATGCAAATAAAATTACTTAAAAAATTTGTAATTTTTATTTGGTAATTATTTCCTAATGTGTTATATTAGAATTAGCTTAAGGGAGGTTTTATGAAAAATAAAATTTGGGCAATTTTAGTGGCTGCACTTGTGGTTGTTGGAATTGTCTTAGGTATTGTTTTGCCAAGCGTTTTGAAAAAAGACGAAGGCACAGAGGCAAACTATAACATTATTTTTGCCAACTCATCAATTCCACCAACATTGGCAGCAATGGATTCTATCCTTGCAGGTGGAGAGTCTTATGCCTATATTCAAAGAGGAAAGACTTATTCAGGAATTGCTCAAACAGCAGGATTTACAAATTCTGGTTTTGATGTAAAAGTAAACGGCGATGGAAAAGACAACGTTTTGTCACCTGCACAAGTTCAAGATTTTGCAAATTTGGTGAAAAGACTTAAGACAGAAAACAAAAAGGCTAAATTTACAATTTATGTAACTGACTTTGATGCTTATGCCGGATTTGCTATCGGAATTTATGGTGGGCTTTCAGACAGTGATTTTAAGGTTGTTATGATTGAAGATGGTTATTCAACATATGCAAACTTCAGAAACTATTTTGTCAATGGCAAAAATGTGACTGGGGGGGGTGCTGACGAGCCTTTTGAAGCTTTTAAAGCTCTTCTTGATGATTCTGTTGAAAAAATTAACAACATGAAACGCGATGCAGCAGGTGCTTTGCCAGGCCAAGATTTGATGTTCCATAGTCCATATGCTGTTTATGCACTTGCAACACTCAGCAATGCTGAATATCGTGTTCAAAATAAAAATACTCTTTTAAATGATTTAAACAGCGTAGCTTCTTCAAGATTGAACACTATATATAAAGGAGAAGATTCAGAATATAAAATTAACATCAAATCTTCTTCAATAAGTGAAACAATGGGGAAATTTAATGCAGAACAAAAAGAAAAATATCTTACATTGACACTTGGTGATTTTAGAACAGAAGCAACAAATATGTTGACAAGAACTGTTGACGGAAATGAAAATGAAGTTTCTTCAAAAAAATTAGTTTATATCGGTTCTCGTGCATATGGTTATGATTATGCATTGGTTGAAGATTTGACTGAAGCAAATTACTCAACATATATCGTTGAATATTCAGTTCTTCAAACTTTGGCTGAAGGTGGAGACGCTTTTGCAACATTCTTGACAAGTGAATATACAGAAAGCGATTGGGCTTCATTCGTAGCTTTGATGCCATCAACTTATAATGTTGCATATACTGCTGCGTTTAATAAATTCCAAGAATATAGATATGCTTTCTCTTGGGTTCTTTCACTTTATGGTGGCACTGAAGAAGGGAAATATGACATCCTATATAAAGGACATCCATCAGAACTTGTTGACACAAAATCCACTTTCCAAGAAAAGCATTATAAAGTGGATGGGGTTCCTTTCAATGAAGAAATGTATACAATGGTAAATCATTTCCATTTTAGTGATTCAGTAGGAAAGAGAATTGGAGTTCTTCCTGGTGGAGTTGCTGTTGAAAACTTTGCATATTTGGGACTTGATTTCTCAATTTGTGGGCTTGATAGTTCTTCTTATAAAGGTTATGAACCTTCAGTTCCTGTTGAATTTGTTATTGGTGGTGGAAACTATAATGTTTTCAGTACAAATCTTGTAGGTAGATATATTGCTGGAAACTTGCTTGATAGTGCCGAAGAACAAACTTTGATTTTGAATAAAGGAAACCTTTTAAAACTTCTTGGCCGTGAAACTGAATACAAAAATTGGGTTAAAGCAACATTCGGAATTACAGAAAATGTTGACAATTACACTCTTGACAGAAGAGGATTGTTGGCTTATTCAGATGAATATGTTGCAGCAAACAGCCTTGAAAATAATGTAATCAAGAGAAACGTTGTGTTTGGCCATATGGAAAGTGAAAGCTTTGTTGCTGACAAAACAGTTGAAAATGTTGCAAACGGGACTCAACTTTCTGCAATTGTTTCAGAATTTGCAGGTACAGTTCCAGAAGGAAAAGTATTTGCTGGCTGGGCATATGAAGGTCAAACAACAGTTTGGAACAGTTATTTCAACACTGTTGAAGGTGAAATAAGAATGGTTCCAGTTTTCACTAACGTTACTACAGAAGCTTAATTTTAAGAGGATACAATGGAAAAAAGTTTATTTTGGATCAAAATAGCAAGAAAAGGAGCAACCATGGTTGCTTCTCTTGTTCTGTTTGTGGGTATTTTACTTGATTTGATATTTAGATATATGGGAATATCTTCCCTTATTGGTTACAAAATTTTTGCAGCAGGGATGATTGTGTTTGGTGTTATTTTTGGACTCTCAATTGCAATCACTTTTCTTGCTGATAAGTTGAAAAACCAACAGAACAAAGATTTACCTGAGAAAAAAGAAGAAGAGAAATCTTCTGAAAAGAAGTTTAAGTTTTTTGAATTTTTATATAAATATGAAAACACAATCAAGTTGTTTTTCTATGCATTAGGTTTGTTTTTGGCTGTTTATTTTGCTTACAGCATTTTATCAACCAATTTGTATTGGACAATTTATTACTTTATTTGTCTTTTCCTTTGGACAATGGCAGTTTTGGCATTTATGGAATTGTTTTATTCCAAAGATAAGAAAACTTTTATCACATTTGGAGTGCTTTTAGGCGTAACTTTGGTGCTTCTTGTTTGGTATACGGTCTTGGCACATAAAACTTTCTTTGTTGCAACAGCAAAACCAAATCTGAAACTTATGGATATATTGTTGCTTATAACATTATTCTTGATGACAGTTTTGTATTTGATTATTGTTTCAGAAAATCAAATTTCAAAAGTGAAACATACAAGAAATTGTGGTGTGGGCTTGATTTTGCTTTGTGCAGGGGTTTGTATGTATCATGTGCAAGCTATCGCAGCTTTCATATTGAAAAAATGGGACACCACTGCAGACTTGAGAGACAGAGTTCAATATCTTTTGAAACCTATGAACATTTGCATGTATGTTGTTATCGCTCTTGTTATTGTGGCTATGATAAATGTGGCACTCAACACAACTCATTACATCAAAACAAAAAACTGGCTTGGGCTTGTGGATGTGTTGGCATCGTTTGTGTGCGTGGTGCTTTGTTTGGTGGGAATCCTTACTTTCGCAAACTTTATTGCATATCTTAAATAAAAAAATAAAACATCTGCAACTTGCAGATGTTTTTTAATCTTCCAAACCAAAAATATAATCCATTGAAACTTTAAAGTATCTAGAATAAATTAGCAATATTTCAAAACTTGGCGTTCTCGTGCCATTTTCCCAACGTGAGATAGTATTACGGCTTGTCATAACAATTTTACTAAATTCTTTTATAGATAAATTCTTTTCTATTCTTAATTCTCTAAGTGTTTTTCCTAATTTTTCCATTTAAATGTTTATTTCCTTTTATATAAAATGCAGAAATATAATAAATATTATAGTAATGTATTGAAAACATAGAAATTATAAAATAGTCAAATCCTATATTAGTTTAATGCTTTATGTTTTTTCAAAATACGAACCATCTTTTAAATAAGTATAGCATTAATTATAAAAAAAGCTCAGGGATATATCCCTGACTTTATTTTTGATTTGAGTATACTTATTAAGATAGAAGAATATGATTAGTGAAAATATAAGCGTGGGAGAGTGGAAAAAACTTTCATACAAAGAGAAAACAGATGCAATAAAAGAATATTTTGACTCTATTGAAATTGTTGAATTGTCTGAGAAAACAATAGAGTCCTTAAAATCAAAAGTTAGAGAATTGGGGGAAATAAAGTTATTTGATTTTTTAGTTGGGTCTTGAAGTTATGGTTTTTCTGTGTTATAATAGACGCAGAGGAAGATACATGCGAAATAAAATTAGTCGGGAACAGTTATTTTTTATGCACCTGGTAGATAAATATGATGAAGAATTTTTGAAGATTAGAGATAAATCTAATATTCAAGATCCAAAGTTAAGAAAAATTTATAACTACTTTAAAAACAGATTACATAGTAATTTTTCTATCGGTATGATGTGGTACGAATATGTTAAAGTGAAAAATGGAAATTCTGCAGAAAAAGAATTTGAAAAAATTAAAAAGCATATGGACAGATATCTGAAAATATATGCCAAAGAAAATAAATTGGATTTAAACAAAATAGATACTGATATTATCAATTATGGTTCAACTGAATTTGTTTTTGCGTTGATTGTAGATAAGAAAGTGAAATGTTCTCTTTTATTAAAACAGCCGATTGTCCCTTTTGGGAATGTTTATAAAGAAATGCAAAATCTTCTTGAATTGAGCAAAAGCAACAACAATGTTATAACTCCAATTGATTATTATGCAAAAGATGAACAAGAGCTTATGGTAACTCCATATATTAAACAAGCAAGATGTATTTCTTGTGTGAATGATGTGTGGGGAATGTATATTCCAGAACCTTGTTATAGATTTGAAGCATTTTCTAAAGAACAAGAGTCTCTCGTTCTTGAGTGCATGATAGCAAAACTTATGAGCATGTATGATTTTGATAAAAAGCGAGGATTATCTAAATTCAGATTCATAAGTGGAGATTTCATGTTTACAAAATCGTGGAGTGAATGTCCACGTACCATTGCAACGACATTGCACTGTATGTGGCTGGGTGCTGCAAGAGATTTTGTTGAATGCTCATTTGAAGATTACAAAAGTTTGATGATAAAAGAATTGTCAAAATCAGGAAAAGAAAATTACAAAAATATCATCTTCCAAGGGCCATATCCTGCTGTTGATGAAAAAGTTGTTGAAAATGGCATGAAACTTGGAGAGAAGTTGATCAAAGACAAAATTAAGTCAAAATCCGAAAAAGAATTTGAAAAAAGATAGCTTTTGCTATCTTTTTTTGTTGGTGCGTCCGTGGGGATTCGAACCCAAGACCTTTCGTTCCGTAGACGAACGCTCTATCCAGCTGAGCTACGGACGCATGTAGTTGTAGGTTACAATAGTTTTCTTTTGCAACTTTAAGCATTATACAACAAAATGAAAAAATTGTAAACTACTTTTTGTTAACTTATTCTTATTTTTGTTGTTGAGATTGTTTCATCAAAGTTTGTATGCCAGTGGTGCAAACATCTTTTTCAGAAACACCATATTTTTTCACAAAATCAAATATTTTTGAAGTGTCAGCATTTTCAAGTTCGATGTTTTTCCACTCGATTTCCATAAATTCACCAAGATTTTTCACACTGTCAAAATCAAACTCAAAATTTTGATAGGAATAACTTTCTCGAGTTTTATCGATAATCATTTGAACAGAAAAACCAATGGAAAACAAAATCTTTTCCAAATTCTCTTTGTTTTCAATTGAAGTTTCAAATTCGTCACAATAAACAGGTGTGTGTTCTTTATGAATTTTTTTATAAGCCAAAACAATCCCTTTTTTCTCTTCCCTTATTCTCAAGCATTCTATTGTTTCACCATTCAACTCAAAATCTTTGTAATATGGAATGTAATATGTATCAATCAAATGCGAAGTTTTTTCAAATTTTCCTATATTTTTAAGATCTTTTATAATCTGTTGTTTTTGTTTTGTTGTGATTTTAAATTTAACTTCAATTTCTTTTCCTTTCATTTGGCACTCCTTTGTTTATTATATAAAATTCCTTTTAGCAAAGCAACAAAATAGTTTAAAAAACTAAAATAAGCTATTGAAATTCAAAATGAAATGTGTTAGAATCATTTTATGAGAAGTGGAATTTTAAAAAATATGGATGAAGTGTTGAAATCTTTTGACAATGTCAGATTGACAATTTTTAACTATGCAGTTTACACTGTAAGACAGTTTGTTGATAATGGCTCAATCATTTATGATTTGATGTATGGAAAGACAAAAGTTGGAATGTTGGAACTTATGCTGTTGGAAAGAGACGATAAAAGAATAAGTAACATGAAGTTATGTGCAAAAGAAGTGCCAGAGAAGTTTTTCTATTTGCAAGGAATTGATATTTTTGAAAAATACCAAAATATGCACTTGGGAACGCAATTTTTGAATTTTGTTTTTAAAGATATTGAAAATTACAACAAAGAACACAAAACTGATTTAAAACTGTTGTTATATCGAGCAAACAGCAAACAAACTCTCCCTTTCTATAAGAAGTTTGATGCGAGATACAATGACATAAATCCTACAGACAAATTTGATAAATATTGTTATATGATTGTCGATGAAGTAAAACACAAAGAAAAATTTGATGGCAAAAAAATCTGCCCAATCAAATTGATTAAAGCAGATTTGCAAGGCAAAAGTGATGTTACAACAAAAGATATAATCTGTGAAAAACAATATTAATTTTCTGTTTTGAAATAATCTTTGATTTTTATTGCCAAGGCTTGATGAATCCCTTTAACAAGGCACAATTCTTCAACTGTGGCATTTTTTATGTTTTCTGTTGTGCCAAAGGCTTTAAGAAGTGCATCTATCTTTGTTTTGCCAAGCCCATTGATGTTTTCAAGTTCGGTCACAGTTTGACTTTTTGTTCTTAAAGTTCTGTGGAATGTTATGGCAAATCTGTGAGCTTCATCACGAAGTCGTTGCAAAAGTTTAAGTTCTGCACTTGCATATTTCAAAATTACAGGAGTTGTGTTTTCAACAGTGAAAACCTCTTCAATTCTCTTTGCCAAAGAAATCATTTCGATTTTGTTTTCAAGATGAAAACTTTTCAAAATTTCATAACAAGAAGAAAGTTGTCCCTTCCCACCGTCTATCACGAGAAGATCGGGCTTTTCTTTGAAACTTTCTCCGTTTTGATCAACATATCTTTGCAGTCTGCGAGTTAGGGCTTCTTTTAAAGATTCAAAATCGTTGTTGCCCTCCACAGTTTTGATTTTAAATTTGCGATAATGTTTTTTTGCAGGGCGTCCGTCAATGAAAACAACCATGGAAGCGACTTTGTTTGTTCCACTTATGTGAGAAATGTCATAGCATTCCATGCGTTTTGGCAGAGATTTGAGCCCAATTTTGTCTTGAAGTTGTTTCAAAGCCCCAAGCCCAGTGTTGTATGCCAATTTTTCTTTTTCTAGATGTTTTTCTAAATATTCTTTGGCGTTTTCTTTTGCCATATGGAGCAATGTAAAGTTTACACCATGTGGATTGGAGATTATTTTTGTTTTTTTGTTGAGATATTCACAAAGAAGAGCTTCGTCTATTGCGTGGCTGACAATGATTTCATTTGGCACAAGCATGTTGGCATAATATTGTGAAATGAAGTTAAACAAAGTTTCGTTTTCTTCAAGCTCAGCATCACTTTGAACGAAATTTGCTATGCCAAGAATTTTTCCGCCTCTGACCACCATAACGGTGACAACGCCACTCAGTCCGTCACTGTGATAAGCAAAAACATCTTTGTTTACATCTTTTGGAAGATTTGCCACGACGCGTTGTTTGAGTTTTGCAATCATTTTCAAACCTTCACGGAGTTCAATTGCTCTTTCAAAGTTTTGCAAATTTGAAGCAGTTTCCATTTTTTGTAGCAAAATTTCTTCTATCTCTGCGTCATTGCCATTTAAAAAACGAATGACTTTTTTTATTTCTTCAGCATAATCCTCTTTGGTTATTTTTCCAGTGCAAGGTGCTGGGCATAGCCCAAGAGAATAATTTAGGCATTCTCTCTTTGCATTTGGGGTGTTGGTTATTTTAAGTGAACAAGTTCTGATTTTGAAGGCAAAATTTATTGTCTTTAAAATCTCTCTTGGGTCAATACCTGCAAAATAAGGTCCAAAATATTTTGCATTCGGCTCATTTTTAACTTTTCTGACAATTTCAAATCTTGGGAAGTCTTCTTTCATGTCGATTTTTATATAAGGAAACGCTTTTCCGTCCTTAAGAAGAATGTTGTAAAATGGTTGATGTTTGTGAATTAAATTGCTTTCAAGTGCAAGGGCATCAAGTTCTGAAACAGCAATAAAATAGTCAAAATCATCCACATGGTCAACCATTGCTTGAACTTTGCTTGGTTTTGGCGAAGATCGGAAGTATTGGCTTACTCTGTTTTTCAAATTCTTGGCTTTTCCAATGTATATAATCTCTCCACTTTTGTCACGCATAACATAAACACCAGGCTTTGTGGTGAGAGTTTTAAGTTTTTCTCGTATTTTTTCATTCATAAAAATATTTTAACATTTTTTTTGAGTTTTACAAATTATTTTGCCTGACTGAAAAATTTTTCTGAGAATAACTCTTCAAATACTTAAATATTTTTAGACATTTTGAAGGTTATTTTAAAGAAATATGTTGTAATTTGTAATTTTATTTGTTATAATGAAGAAAATAGAAGCAGGAGGATTGCAAATGTCAACTTCAATGTTATTGGGTATGTTTGATTGGATTGCTGATTTTTTCAAAGCATTATTTGATCTTATTCCAAAAATAATGTATTTGTTGTATTCATCATTGGCATGTGTTTTGGATGTTTTGCAGCTCTTCTTCAGAAAACTCGCAGGTCTTGATGTTTATTATGTGGATGGAAAAGCAGTTACTGGTGACTTGGTGACCAATTTCATCACTGGCATTTTGGGTATTAATGCAGAAGGTTTTCAATATTCTGCTCTTACAACTGTTTTTTGGTCTTTCATTGTTTTTGGTGTTATTGTTTGTTTTGGTTCAACAATCATCGCTGTTATAAAAAGTCATTATTCTTATGACGATAAAGCAGCAAAAGGACCTATGCAATATGTTTACACAGCTGGAAAGGCAATCATCAACATTGTTGCTGTTCCTGTGATTGTGGTTTTGGGGCTTTATGTTTCCCAAGCGCTTTTGACGGCTCTTGACACAATGACTTCAATTTCAAGTGGAAATGTAACTTCAATTTTTGGACAGATTGAAGAAGAACGATATGACAGTAATGGTCAATTAATTAAGGTCAAAGTCAACATTGCAGACAGATTGTTGAAATCTTCAAGCTCTTCACGTACACAATCAGATGAAAAGACTTTTATTTATTATGATATATTTGGATATGGCAGTAATATTTTCTATGGATTAAATTCGGACGAAGGGGCTGTCCCAAGTGACAATGCTTGTGCATTGATTGCTGCAAAAAATCAAACCTTCTCAGGCTCATTGTTTAGAGTTGCTGCATACAACGGAAATCGTGCAAGATTGAGACAAATTGCTCCTAAGGCTGAAAATTTTTCTGGAACAAAATCGGGAGAACTGTTTTCAAACACAAATGACCCAGAAGTTTTGGCAGATATGATTGATATGGCATTTGCTTGCAATTTGCATTTGCAAAAGAATATGCATTTGGACTATTCTTCAGATGGGCAAAGTTTGGCAGCAGGTGACTGGACAAGCATGAAATATTTCACCAACTTTTTAACTCAAAATGCTTCAGCATTTTCAAAGTTTAATGTTGGTTTGGTTTGGTATTATTACGACTTATGGAACTTCAACTTTATTGTTGGATTTGCTGGATGTATTGTTTGTGTGACTTTGTTTATAAACATAATTATGGGTCTGATAACAAGATTGTTTATGTGTGTTGGACTGTTCTTGGTTGCACCTCCACTCTTTGGCTTGTCTCCACTTGATGGTGGAAAAGCTGGAAAGAGCTGGCGAGAAAACTTCATGAAACAAGTTTTGATGGCTTATGGTGCTGTTGTGGGCATGAACATAATGTTCTTGATTTTGCCTTACATAAACGAGATAGATTTCTTCAACATTCCAATCGCTGATTATTTTGCTCAAACTTTGATTATCATTGTTGGACTTATCACCATCAAAGCCTTCATTGCAACTTTGTCTGGACTTATTGGTGGAGCAGATGCAAATGAAACTGGTGGAAAAATTTCAGAAGAAGTTGGTCAAGTTGCAGGTAAAGCGACACATATGACTCTTGGAGCTGCTAAATTTGCAGGTAAGACTGTCAAGAATGGTGCTTCTTTGGCAGGAAATATGGCAATGTCTACTTATCATGCTGGAAATTCAATAAGACATCAAGTGCAAGCACATAATGCAGATAAAAAGGCTAATGACATCAATAATTTAGAGAAAAAAGAAAATTTGTTAAATCAATTTACAAGAACTAAATTCGATGATTTAACAAAAGAGCATGTTATGAAGCAAGCTATGGATGCTGGTTTGTCTAAGAAAGAAGCTAAAAAGATGTCTGAAGCAGTGGAGAAATCTAAGGAACGAGTAGGTTCTGCTGATGCGTGGAATAGTCTATCAGGCGCTGATAGAACTATAGCTAGTGCACATATGAGAGATGATCTCAAGAAAGAGGATAAAAGTTATAAAAAGTATGCAGATTTTGACTCTGCTCGTCGTATTCAAAAATATGTAGAATATTCAGATAAAGCAGTAAAACATAGAGATAAGTTTGATCAAGCTGTTGTTAAATCAAATGCAAGACTTGATCGTGCTGGTGGAAATGTTAAGGGCTTATGGAAAGGATTAACCGGTATTGCGACAGACGTTTATGATGATACATTTAAAGATGATAAAGTTATAGGTACATTCCTTGATAAATCAAAAATTAAACAAAAACCTAATTGGGATAAGATGTCTTATAAACAAGATAGTGATGCTTTGGCTCAAAGTAAGTTTGCTAACTGGATGCAAGAACAATCTATGTTAGGAAGCACTCCAACTGCAGCTGAAATTAGAGCTAAGAAGGAAGAACTTGGAATTAAGTAATTGGTGAACTATGGGGATTTTGAAAAAGATAAAAGAAGTGGCTAAACCACTGTATGAAGATGATAAGTTTCTTGGAAGTTTTTTAGACAAATCAGGAATTGCTAAGAAGCCTAATTATCAAAAAGAAACTTACAAAGTTTTGGTTGAGAAAAACAAACTTGCTGAGACTCGCAACAAAATTCTTGAATGGCAAGTTCTTAATCCAGGCAAAACAATGCCACAAGATGTCCTTGACAAAATCAAAGAAAAATAAAAAAAGCAGAGATTGTTCTCTGCTTTTTCTTTTGTTTATAAATTTACACTTATCAAAATGGCACACATTTTGGCACACTTTCGTATTACGAAGAATAAATCTAGCTAAATTTGTTCTACAAGTAAATAACAAAAAATCGCTATACATACGTAATTGCAGAATATATTGCGATTTAATAGTTTGGTGGTGATAACTGGGATCGAACCAGAAAGGTTTATACTCCACTACGTTTCGTATAAGTTCACTGGTCCTAAAGATAAAAAACAGAGCATTCACTCTGTTAATCCTGGTGGTGATAACTGGGATCGAACCAGTGACCTTATGGGTATGAACCATACGCTCTAGCCAGCTGAGCTATATCACCTTATTGAGATAAGAAAACATTGAAATTATACATTATAAACCCTTATTTGTCAATTATTTTAAGAAAAATTTTGAGTGTTTTTGCTTTTGCTTGCTTTTAAACTGAAAAATGTTTTAAAATAACAATAAAAGGAGAAGGTTTATGATTGAAGAAGAAATTAAAAAAGCAAACATTGAAGCTATGAAAAAGAAAGATAGTGTGGCAAGAGCTTTTTATAGTGTGCTTATGACAAAAATTATGCTTGAAAGAATTGCAAGAAGAGAAAGTGGAAAAGATCTTACTGATGCTGATGTTTCAAACATCATTCAAAAAGTTATAAAAGAATTGAATGACGAAAAAGAAAATTACCAAAAAGTGGGAAATGCTGAAGAGGTTGCAAACCTTGAAAGACAAATTCAACTTGCTTCTGCATATCTTCCAAAAATGCTTTCTAAGGGTGAAATAAAGGAGATTATTTTGGGGTTGGACGACAAGTCGATTCCTTTTGTTATGAAACATTTTAAAGCAAATTTTAATGGACAAGTGGACATGAGACTTGTTCAAGAAGTTTTGAAGGAACTTACATGAAAGTTTTTGCAATAAGTGACTTGCATCTTTCTGTAAACAATCCAAAACCGATGAACATCTTTGGCCCAACATGGGAAGGTTATTTAGACAAAATTTTTGCAGACTGGAAAGAAAAAGTTTGTGAAGATGACGTTGTTTTGATGGCTGGCGATTTTTCTTGGGCAATGAAATTGGAAGAAACCAAAGCAGATTTTGAGTTGTTAAAAAACTTGCCTGGGAAAAAAGTGTTGATAAGAGGCAATCATGACTATTGGTGGAGCAGTATCAGTGCAGTGAGAAAGTTTGTTCCTGAAAACTTTTTTGCTATTCAAAATGACGCTATCAAGTTTGGTGATTACATCATCTGTGGAACAAGACTTTGGACGTTGCCTGACACAGCAAAAGTTTTAAGTGCTGAAGATGAAAAAATCTATAAAAGAGAACTTATTCGTCTTGAAATGACTCTTCAAAGTGCAAAGAAATTGCAAATTTCTGATGAAAAAATTATTTGCATGTTGCACTATCCACCTTACACCTTCAAGGAAGAAGATAATGAGGTCACAGCACTGATTGAAAAATATGGCGTAAGCAAGGTGGTTTATGGGCATATTCATGCAAATTGCAGGCAAAATTTGATTTTAAATAAAAATGGTGTGGATTATTATTTAACTTCATGTGACATTGTTGGAAATCGCTTAATCGCAATAGATTAAGCGTTTTTACATCTTTTTAAGATGTTGAAAATTTATTGACAATTTGGGCAATAATAGGTATAATTAAAAAGCTATAAAATTTATTGGAGAATTTGATGAAAAAAATTACAAAGACTTTATGTGGAGTTGTTGGCAGTGTTTTGGGGTTAAGTTTTTTGGTGGCAGGTTGTGCAACAGTGCCATCTATCAAAAACACAGATTCTGAATTGATATACAATGGCAATGCAGCAGTTATGGTTGACGGCTATCTCTATTATGGGAATGCTTTTGCTGATTATTCAACTTTTACGAGTGATGGAGATTACAACAAGAGTGTTGCTGTTTCTTATTTGTCAAGACTCAACACAAACATAGACTTGGCTGCAAAATCAAAGGATTATTCACCTAAATCTGTGGAGAAAGTTGCAGATGAAATCACTGCTCAAGGGAAAGCATTCACTTTTGTTTTGGGTGATCACATATATTATTCAACTCCAAACCGACAAAAATTTTCTGATGAAAATGGAAAAGCAAGTCATTATTTCAACTACAGCACAATTTACAGAAGTAATTTGAATGGTGACAATAAAGAAAAAGTTTACACAACCAATGGAGAAGTTTCTCAAATTGAGACTTTGAAATTCAACGGAAGATATTACATCGTTTTACTTGCTGGAGAAAACTTGGTTAAGATTGAAATAGGCAACAAAGTGTCAGCAGAGACTATTTCTGACAGTGCAAAAAGCGTGGCTATTCCAAAAACATACCAAAAAAAGAAAGATGGAAGCACTTTGAATTGGAATGGAGATATTTATTTCACAGAAGAAAAATCTGATGAAGATAATGGACTTTCTGGAAGCATTGTAAAAAAAGTTTCTGTTGCTGGTAGTGAGACAAAACAAATTTTCCACAAAAATGGTGCAACATTGAAATTTGTTGGCAGAGAAAGAGACGAACTCTTTTATTCCTTGTCAAATGAAATTTATAAGATAGATTCAAACTCAATCACAGGACAACCAAATTTTGCAAGTGATAACAACAGATTTTATTCTGCTTCAACAATTTCAAACTTAAATTTGATTGCAACGGAAAATTATGAGTATGGATACGTCTTCACAACATCTTCTAATGCACTTGTTTATGCAACAAAAACAGGAAAGTTTGGTTCAATTACATTAAAAAATGGTGATACAGCACTCTCTTCTTACAAAATTTTGTTGATTTCAGGCAGAACGATTTATGTTTCAACAACCACAGGAATTTATAAGGCGACACTTTCTGGTATTTTCAGTGGAAATGGTGGAAACGTTGAAATTGAATGTGAAACTATTGTTGAAATGACTGCCATTTATGACGGAACGTTGTGTGCATTTGATAAAGATTACATCTATTATTATGCAAAGCTTGAAACTGTTGAAAAAGATGAAGATGAAACAGAAGAGACAACTGAAGAAACAGATGACAACTATTACCTTTATAGAGCAAGAGTGGGAGTGACATCTGCAGATGGATACGAACTTTTGGGACTAACAAAAATTGCTTCAAGACACACAAAATAATTTTAATAAATCTACGATAGCTTCGTAGATTTTATTTTTGTTATTTTGATTGTTGAAATTTAATGTAACATGTCGAAAATTAGTTGATTAAATCGAAAAATTGTGTTATATCTAAATTGAATGAAACCAATTTTTAAAAAATACTTAATATGCATCAGTTGTGCTGTTGTTGCAATATTGACAGGGCTTGGCATTTATCTTGGAGTTTCTCACTCAAATCCACCAGCCTTAGATGTTTCTATCAATAATTTTGATATTAAGGTTGGAGAAAAAGTTAAGATTGAATATGATGTTTCAATCTCAGATGCAGTGATTTTTCTTGATGTGGACAAAAACCAAATAGCAAGTTTGATTCAGGAAAACGGAATAAATTATTTGACAGGCTGTTCAGAAGGAAAAGCAAACTTGACACTGATTGCCAAATATAGAAATCAAAAAGTTGAAAAGGTTGCAAAAGTTGTTGTTTCGGCAGTTTATCAAAAACCAAGTGAAGGTGATAACACAGGTTCTGAAGATACAAAAGATCCAACAAAACCAGAAAACCCTGATAAAGATGATGAAAAAGAAGACACCGAAAAAGAAGACGCACTTTTACTTGAATTTTTGAATGTTCAAAATTGCTCTATTGAAAAGAATGTCATCAATATGAAGCAAAGTGTTTTGGCAATATTTTCTGTAAGTGCAAATATTTCAATCACAAATTTGCATATAGATTTGATTGCTGCTGACCTGTCTGATGATTTTGTTCAAGAAATTGGGAATAACACATTTTGCTTACTTTCTGACATTTCAGGAGACTTTGAAATTGATTTTGTTGTGAACAATCAGTTTAGATTGAGATATCATGTGATTATCAAATAAAAAAAGAATGGAAAACATTCTTTTTTATTGGATCCAAAGATCTTTATCCTTATCCCAAAAAGTTGCTTTTTTATCTAAAAGTGTGAAAATGTCATCTTGTGAATAAGGTCTGAAATGGTTTAAATCAGTTGCCACATTAAGTCCAAATGGTTTCCAAATCCCACCTTCTCTATGTAAATGACCAAATAAATTTATATAATTCTTTTTGTATTGAGTGGGTTTGTGAACTAAATAAAAGTCTTTGCCATTCATTTTTATGTAATCATCTTGTTTCACATCTTCAAAACCGTTTTCCATACAATAATTTCTAAACGCTTCGAAATCGTTGTTAAAAAAATATTTCATAATTCGTTCTTCGTTGTTTCCCATGATGAGAATAACTGGAGCTTTAATTTTTTTAGGGAAATCAGAAACATCGCTCCATGAAGTTTTTGTTTCATCATCGCAATCTAAAAAATCTCCGATAACATAAAGAATATCATTTTTGGTGAGAACTTTGTTGAGATTTTTTATTAAGATTTTGTTCATCTGCTTAACACTTTTAAATGGTCTGTTTTCCACTTTCATGGTTGTTTCATCACCAAAATGCAAATCACTTGTGAAATAATACATATTTACCTCTCGCTATTATTTTAATTATTTTGATAGATTAATGCAACTTAAAAGATAAATTTGCTTTTTTTTTATAAATTTATGTGGTATCATAATCTTGAAGGAGAAAGATGGAATTTAAACATATACCTGTCATGCTCAATGAAGTTGTGGAAGGGTTGAACATAAAAAAAGATGGAATCTATGTTGACTGCACTGTTGGAGGTGGTGGACATTCTTTTGCAATTGCAAGTAAATTGACAACAGGTCATCTTTTTGCTTTTGACAGAGATGAAGATGCAATCAAAAAAAGCAAGCAAACTTTAAAAGATTTTGCAGGCAAAGTGACGTTGGTTAAAGCTAATTATAAAGAAGCTCCAAACATTTTGAAAACTGAGTTTGGAATTGGCAAAATAGATGGCTTTTTGATTGATTTGGGAGTTAGTTCTTATCAACTGGATGAGGGCGACAGAGGATTCAGTTTTGTACATGACGGAATTTTGGATATGCGTATGGACAAAAATGAAGAAACGGAAACAGCAAGAACTGTTGTAAACAATTATACTTATGAAAATTTGGTCAAAATTTTTCAAACTTATGGAGAAGAAGAGTTTTCAAGAAACATCGCGAAAAATATTATTAAAGCAAGAGAAAAGGAAGAAATAAAAACCACTTTTCAACTTCGTGACATAGTTGAATCAAGTATGCCAAAAAAAGTGGTTTATTCAAGAGGAGGAGCATCAAAAAAAGTTTTTCAAGCTCTGCGAATTTATGTAAACAAAGAACTTGACGAACTTGATAAGTTGTTGGAGAGTTTGATTGAAATGTTGTCGTCAGATGGGAGAGGCTGTGTTTTAACTTTCCATAGTCTTGAAGACCGAATTGTTAAAAATGTATTTAAATTTGCAAGCACAGGATGTATTTGCCCTCCACGAACACCAATTTGCATATGTGGACATAAAGCTGTGGCAGAACTTGTTAACAGAAAACCAATTATCGCAAGTGAGCAAGAACAAAAACAAAACAGCAGAAGCACTTGTGCAAAGCTTAGGATTTTGAAAAAGTTGTAAACAAAAGAAAGCATATAAAATAAGGAGATTTAATATAAATATATGGACAAACTTATTGCAGAAAAAGAAACAAAAGTCAAAGTTGAAGAAGAGAAAATTGAAAACCAAAAGACAAGCTATAATGAATTGGTTGTAAAAGAACAACCACCTATTCAAACGGAGTATTTAAATTCTTTGGAAAATATAACTTTGGCTGATGTAAAACGTAAAGAAGATGAAAGAAAACTTGAAGAATTTAAAATTGAAAAAGAGATTTTGATTCAACAACAGTTTGAAAGCGAAGAAGTTGAAAAGGAAGAAGAGCAGGTTTGTCAAAATATAATTGAAAAGCCTAACTATGATTTGATTGAAGAAAACAAGAAAGTTGTCAAACTTCAAAGCAAAAAGAAGAGCAAAGCAAAATCAAAGAAAAAGTTTGCTGGGCTTGCGATTGCTTGTGCTTTGGGGGCAGGTGCAATAATTTGTGTTACAAATGCTGTGATTATCGACAACATGAACTCAGGGTTTGTGCAACTTGAAGAAGTTTACAAGATGAATTTGATGAAATACTTAAAAAATATTGCAGATTTGGATACGACCAAAAAGAGTATGGAAATCATTGAAACTTATCCTGACGAAGTTTTAAATGCAGGGGAAGTTGGAAACAGCACAAATTGGTTTGATAGATTTTGCAATTTCATAGGTGGCATATTTGGAGGTTAACATTGCAAAAGCCTTACACCTTATTTTCACTACAAAAGAGAATTAAAGCATTATTATTGGTTTTGTTATTCATCTTTTGCAGTCTGGGTGTAAGGCTTTTTATTGTGCAAATAATAAATGGCAAAGATCTTCAACAAAGAGCAACAGACCAATGGACAAGAGATTTGGCTTTGACAGCACCAAGAGGAACTTTTTTTGATTCAACAGGTGATTCCCTAGCTGTGAGTTATACAACTTATGATGTTTATGTACGTGGAAGAGAAGTGAAAGATGCAGAAACGACTGCTGAAATAATATCCAATCTACTTGGGCTTGACAAACAAAAAACTTTTGAAAAAGTTTCCCGAAAAAATGTTTCTGAAGTGCTTTTGAAAATGCAAGTAGAAGCAGATGTTGCAGAAAAAATTTATGATGCAAAGTTGAGTGGAATATATTTGACAGAAAATGTTGGAAGATATTATGTTTATGGCAACATGTTGACTCAACTTTTGGGATTCTCTTCTGTTGATAATGTGGGGCAGGCTGGACTTGAAGCATATTTGAATGATTATCTTACTGGGATTGATGGATATAGTTATGTCCAGAGTGATTTGCAAGGAAAAGAGATTGGTGGGAGCATCAGATATTATGTGAATGGTCTTGCTGGCAATGATGTCACCTTAACTGCAAACAGCAAAATTCAAATTCTTCTTGAGAGAGTGTTGTTGCAAGCTTACACCGATCAGAAAGCTAAGAGCGTGACGGGAATTGTTATGGATGCGCAAACAAGTGAAGTTTTGGCGATTTCTTCAAAGCCTAGTTTTGATTTAAATGAAGTTCCAAGAAATGATCTTGCCACACTTTTTGAGCAATCAAAAATGAAAGCTGTCACTGACACTTATGAACCGGGTTCAACTTTCAAAATTTTGACGATAGCAGCAGCCTTGGAAGAAGGTGTGACAAATTTGAATGACCATTTTTATTGTCCAGGTTATCGTATCGTTGATGGACAAAGAATCAAATGTTGGCGTAGCATTGGGCATGGCAGTCAAACTTTGATGGAAGCTTTTGCAAATTCTTGTAACTGCTGTTTCATGGATTTGGCGATGAGACTTGGAGTTGATAAGTTTTATTCCTATATGGAAAAATTTGGTTTAGGACAAAAAACGGAAATAACCATCAAAGGTGAAAGTGGTGGAATAGTTATGAAAAAATCCAATGTCAAGACTGTGGACTTGGCAAGAATGGGCTTTGGGCATGCAGTGGCAGTTACACCAATTCAATTATTGTCTATTGTCGCTGGCATCACAAGTGGTGGAACTTGGAAAACTCCGACGGTTATAAAAGAAATAAATGACCACATCACAGGCAAAACAACATATCAGCCAGAAATTAAAACAAAGAAAATCTTGTCAGATAGCACCAGCAAAATTGTCAATCAACTTTTACAAAAAGCTGAAAACAAGATTAAGGATTATTCATTTGTTGAAGGATATAATGTTGGTGGAAAAACAGGAACAGCACAAAAATATGATGAGACTGGACACATTGCAAATGGGAAATATATTTCAAGTTTCATCGGCACTTATCCTGCTGATAATCCAAAATATTTGTTTATGATTTTGGTTGATGAGCCAAGTGCAGGAGCCTATTATGGTTCATTAGTGGCTGCACCTTATGGAAAAAGTTTTTATAGTCAACTTTTTGAATTTTATGACATGCCTAAAGATGACAGTTCAACTGTTTTGGAAGAAGTTATTATGCCTCAAGTGACAGGCTACAGTCTTGCCAATGCTGTTGCTGAGATAAAGAAAGTTGGGTTGGAATATGAAATAGATGGCAGTGGCTCAGTCATTAAACAACAACTTCCTCCAGCAGGTACAAAGTTATATAAGGGAGAAACTGTGTTATTGGTAACTTGATTTTAAATGCCGATTGAAATAAAAACTCTGTCAATTGATAGAGTTTTTTGTTTAAAAGGTTGATTAAAAGCAAAATTGTCTATATAATAAAAACATGGTAACTTATATAGTAATTGGAGTGGTAGTTGCTGTGGCATTGTTGCTTTGCTTATGTTTGGCAATAGCAAGCTTTTCTTCAGAAAACTTTTATGAGAAACTTAAAGAAACTCAACAGCTTAGAAATACTTATGGAATTTCTACTTTGGAATATGTTTCAGCAATAAATAAAAAGTTCTTTGATGGTAGCTTGAGAATTGCAAGGTGTAAGGAATATAATGACCATTACAGCACAGGAATTGTTGCACTAAGTGACAGCACGATGCAATCCAACAGTTTGGCTTCTCTTGCCACTGTTTCCCACGAATTGGGACATGCAAAACAAGATAAAGAAGGAAACAAACTTAAAAAACATTGGAATATGAGAAGGTCTGGTAAGATTTGTGGATTCTTTTTTATGCCAGTTATTCTTGTCGGAATTGTTTTGAGTCTTCTAAATGTGTTTGGCGTTTTACCAGAATTGATGTTTTTAATTATAGGTTTTATATGTTTAGGTATTGGATTTTTGATTTTCTGCTTTGCTCTTATTTTGAAATATAAAGAAATACAAATTGAAAAAGAAGCTTCTGTTTTTGCAATAGACTTTTTAAGAGAGGTCTTGACAGATCCAGAAATTAAACATTGTGTGGAGTTTTTAAATAGTGCAAGATTAACATATTGGGCAGTATTCTTTAAAACTCTACTCGGGTGGACATTCTTAACAAAAAGAGATAGCATGTTTTAAATGTTCAATCTGTGACTTTAGTGTTAGAAATAGTATGTGGAGGATATATGACGGATAAAGAGTATATGCAGATTGCAATAGATATCTCAAAAACTGCTAGATATCCATATGGTGCAATTGTTGTTAAAAATGGTAAGATAATTGGTAGAAGTGATATTAATATTGATAACTTTACTTGCTATACTCATGCAGAATTTACAGCAATACAATCGGCATTAAAAAACAATAATCTTTATGGTGAACTAAAGGGTGCAACTTTGTATGTTAGTTGTGAGCCATGTTTAATGTGCATGGGTGCTATTCTTTATGAACAGTTTGAAAGATTAGTTTATGCAGCGACATTGGAAGACAGCAATAAATATTATTGCCAAGAAGTCTTAGTGCATTGTGAAGATATAATAAAGAAAGTAAAAAATAGAAATTTAAAAATAGATAATTTAATGCGAGATGAAGCAGTTGAGGTTTTAAAGAGTTTTAAACAATAAAGGAGAAAAGATGATTTCGGAAGATAGAAAAAAGCATATATGGGGCGTTGCAAATTTTTTAAAAGAATTTGCAATTGAAGAAAAAATGAAAGAACAAGATGTTGAAGATCTATTTACGCTTGGTCTTTTGCATGATATTGGATATGAATTTTTGGAACCACAAGATTATATAAATCACAATTTTGTTGGTGGTAATATGCTCAAAGAACAAGGTTATAAATACTGGAAGGAAGTCTATTATCACGGCATTGCAAATTGTGAATATCAAAGCAAATTTTTAGACTTGTTGAATTGGGCAGATATGCGTGTTGATAGTTCTGGTAATAGAGTTTCACTTGATGGCAGACTTGAAGAATTATCAGTAAGATATCATGTACCATTAAAAGAGTTGGATTCTTACCCAATTGTGTGTGAATTAAAGGCAAAAGGGTTTAAATAATAAAAAAATTATATTTTTAAAAATCTAATTTTTTCAATTCGGGAATTAACATATATAAAAATCTGTTTTTATTTTGTTTTTTCATTGTCTTTAATAAATTTGCTGATTTGGGTTAGATTGTTATCAAGTCGATTGGACTTATTTATTTCATTAGGGTCGGTAAATTTGTCTATTCCAAAACTCCAATAAAGAGAATATTTTTTAAGGTCGTTGCAAGACTTTTTGAGTTTGTTATCTTTCAATTTTAACAAATAGCTTTCAAGTCTATATGCATATTCAACACCATTTTCTTTGAGACAAAAGTCAATCCAATCATTATAATAATGTTGTAAAAGATCTTGCGTTTGAAATGTGAGTCTCGTTGGAGAGGCGTTCACATGCATAAGAAAGCCCTTTTTGTTTTCAGTTGAGCAAATGAGATAGTTGTCAAAATTGTGTAAATATGACTCTTCACATTTTTCAACAGGTTTTGCATTAATATTTTTTGATTTTAAAAAACTTAATATGTTATCAAGATAAACTTTGTTTGCTTCTTTCATTATTTCTCCTATTTTTAATAGCATAACATATTTTGTTGCAAAATTCAAGAGTTATTTTTATTAACTTTTGTAAACAAAGAAATGCTATAATATTGACAGTGATAATTGTTATACAATTTTTAGTTTAATGTTATTAAAAAAAATATCGAAACATATATATAATTGAGTTTAATTTGTTGACATTCTTAACAATAAGTTATAAAATAAGAATGTAACAAAAGAATTACAAATTTTTTAAAAGGAGAAATGGTATGGCAAAGAAATCTGATTACTTTGGTTTGGACTACATCGTAAGTCTTATTCTTGCAATTATTCCATTCACATCTTGGCTTTGTGGAGCAATCACAAGAATTCAAGAAGGTAAACTTGTTGCAGGTATTCTTAGACTCGTATTTGGATGGAACATCATCTGGATTTGCGACCTTGTACTTATGATTGTTAGCAAACACATTTTGAGACTCTTAAACGTTTAATTTTTAAGAGAAAAAACAACTCCGATTTGGAGTTGTTTTTTATTTACTCATTGTTTTTATATATTGTTTCAATTCTAAAAATATTTTCAAGTTCCCACTATAACCTTTTGGGTTAACAGGAGAGGGATGATAGATTGGAATAAGAGTAAAGTTTTTATTGTCAATACTTATTGAGAAATGTTTTCCAACATAATCTGAAAATTTTTTTATTTTTGTATTTAACATTGCTTGGGTTGGATGTAATCCCATTGTCAGAATTATATCGCAATTTATATTGTATAATTGTTTTTTCAATATTGGCAAGCAGTTTTGAGCACATTCATGCAATTTTGATCGATCTGAAATTGTGCACTTGCAAAGCTCTGTGAAGTAGATGTCTTTAATTGAGAGGTTGATGTTGTTTAAAAGTTTTTCCAAAACCTTTCCACTTGCTTGAAGTTTGTTTTCTACATTATAAAAAGCTTTTCCAGATTTTATCCATCCATCATTTGCAGGACTTTCTCCAATGATTAAAAGATTGACTTTACCCATTTGCATAAAACTTTTTGTGAGCTTTGGAAGAATTCCACACTTGTTACAGTTTGCTATTTTTTCTCTTATTTCCATATAAAAATTATATCATACATTTTGCTAAATTAAAAAGATATTGATTATTTTAGCTCAGTTTTCATATAAATTAATGAACACATGGGGAAGTGTGATGCATAGCAATAGAAAAAATGAAAAAAAGTAAAAAAAGTTTAAAAAAAGAGTTGACAAAGGGGGGTAGGATGTAGTAGAATACCAATGTTGACACCGAAGAGGGGGTCAACAAGAACCATGACAATTAAATAGTAAAACGAATCAAACAAAACAAACTTTATGCAAAGTTAAAGTCAATGTAAGTTATCGAGTTCAGGAAAGAAAAGTATCAAGTGTAAGATACGACTAATATTAACCTAAACCACGAAAGTGGAAAGAAGTTTAACATTAGAGTTTGATCCTGGCTCAGGACGAACGCTGGCGGCGTGCTTCAAACATGCAAGTCGAACGGAGTTAGAAGGAGCTTGCTCTTTTTAACTTAGTGGCGGACGGGTGAGTAACGCGTGAGCAATCTGGCTATTACAGGGGGATAACAGTTGGAAACGACTGCTAATACCGCATATGACCACAGGACGACATCGTCAAGGGGTGAAAGGAGTTAAATCCGGTAATAGATGAGCTTGCGTCTTATTAGCTAGTTGGTAAGGGTAACGGCCTACCAAGGCGACGATAAGTAGCCGATCTGAGAGGATGAACGG
>CATKZB010000006.1 GCA_949841595.1 uncultured Christensenella sp.
TTTGTTATTTAATATTTGTTTTAATTTATTTTTTATTTTAATATTTTCTATTTTAGAAATAATGCTTTTAATTTCAATTATATTAATTTCCAAAACTTCTATATCTGCCAAAAATATTTTAGAGAAATTTTTTATATAATCAACGTTGTAACCTGATAAGAATTTCCTTGAGCTGGAATAATATTTGTTATCTCCACCCATTTTTATTATCAATTCGCTCAGTATGGAACAATTTTCAAGTTCTAATTGATACAGCTCAAAAAAACATTGTTTATGTTCTTCAGCATAAACAACGCTTTGGTTATATTGATAAAAAAACTGCATAAATGCTGAAAAACAACCATTTGTGCCTGCATACAAATTTTGAATAAGCCCTTCATAATATGAATTTACTTTAAAAATTTCTTCTTTCATATTATGTTTGATATGAAAGATTTTGATTTCTTGTTACTCTACATACCAATTAGGCATCTTTTTAAATTCTTTAAAATTCAGACTTTCAATTCCAATAAAATCAAATTTCAGTTTAAAACACGCCAGTTTTTGACGATTTGCCTGAAATTTTTTGTTTATTTCGTTTTTTCCATACTTTCCGTCACCTATTATGGCGTGCCCTAAATAAGCAAGATGAGCCCTTATTTGATGAGTTTTACCCGTCAGCAGTTCCACTTGCAACAGACTGGTTTGTTCACCTGCTTTCAAGATTTTTACAGATGTTTCAATTTCAACAGCTCCTTGGCATTTGTTTTGATAAATCTTCACATTGGAATTTTCACTGTCTTTAACAAGATATGCCTTAAAAACTTTTTCTTTTGTTTGAAATTTTCCAACAACTTCAGCTAAATAATATTTGTGTACACTATGTTTTTTAAAAGCGTTGTCCAATTTTTCTGCTATGTCTTTGCTTTTTGCAAACACCATCAAGCCTTCTGTGTTTCTGTCCAATCTGTGAACTGCAATCGAACCTTTCAACAAGTTTTCTAAGCCTTTTTCTCCTGCACTTTCAATTCCTGCGCTCTTATAAATAATGAAAACATTGTCATTTTCAAAAATTATTTCAAATTTCTTTTCAAGCATTTCATCAGAATAAAAAAATAAAACGCTGTCACCACAAAAAACTTGAATATTTTCTTTAGTTGCCTTCCCATTGACTTTGACATCTTTGTTTCTAAGCATTTTGTTTACATCAGCAAAAGAAAAACCATAATCTTGCAAAAGGTTGACCAATTTTCTGTCTTTTTCTACTATTATTTGTTTTCTATTCATATCTTATTATACCTAATATGCTGCAATCAAAGCAAACAAAAAGGAGTAAATATGGAATCTATAACTATTGAAGACAGAAAAAAATTGTCACTGTCTGGGGCAACAAAAGTTATATCTTCAACAAGCACACAAGCTGTGGTTGAAATTGGAAACTGCAATGTTGTCATTTCCGGAACAAATATTGAAGTAACCAAGCTTGACCTTGACAACAAACTTGTAAACTTTACAGGCGAAATTAACGGAATTAAGTATGCCAACAAAACAGAAAAAACAAACTTAATAAAAAGGATATTTAAATAAGCATGTTGTATGAAGCTCTTGCTCAACCCACAATATTTATAGTGTTGGCAATGGGTGGGTTTTTGTCTGGTTTTCTGTTTGACCTTAAAAGCATTCTGTCTTATTGTTTCAAAAATAACAAAATAATAACTCAAATTTTGTTGTTTTTTTGCACTTTGTTTATGTTTTTTGTTTATTTTTACTTAAACTTAAGAATAAATTATGGAGAATTTAGAGTTTTTCCAATATTTTCATTCGGCTTAAGTTTTTGTATTCAAAGATTTTTGATGAACAATTTTGTTGCAAATCCAATAATAAAATGGTACAATAAATACAAGGAAAAAAGACGTGAGCGACAAAAGAAGTTGGTGGAAAAACTATAGTGCATTTCAAATTGTTTCAGTGATTTTGATCGCTGTTTTGGTTATTGCCATAATTGTCGAACTTGGAGTCATCATCTCTTTAAAACAAAAAATTGATGATGTCAATCGAAAAAATGAAGAACTTGAAGAAATGCTGCCTGAACAAGAAGTTTCAACTGACTGGCAAAATTCATATCTTATTTCAATTGAAAATTTAGTTAATCAACTTCAATAAAAGAAGTTGATTATTTTTGTTATGACATTCTCATAAAGAAAACTTGAAACACTCCCATTTTTTATAAAACTCAACAAACTCTCATTTAGTGTGAAATTTGCAACAGCAACAATACCTAAATAAAAAACACCAAACACAATCAAACCTTTTATTACCCCTAGCACCCCACCTAAAAACTTATTGCCAACGGAAAAACCACAAAGTTTTACAATTTTGTTAAGAAAAAATCTTAAAAATTTCAAAACTATCATCAATCCAATGAATATTATCATAAACGCTACAACATTAAAAATAATTGTAGAAAGTGTTGGCGATAGAATTTGCCCTGCCGTGAGATTTCCTTCAAATGAGATGTTGTTTGAAAGAAGTTTAAGCAAAACAGAAAACAGTGCACCATATTTAGTTTGCATAATTGCCGTTTGCAATTCTTGCATATTGGAAAATGTTCCACCAAACATGCCATTTAAAGTTTGTGACAGTGCATTTGTTAGAAAGTCATTCAACCCACCAACACCTTGCAAAAGTTCTCCTAAAAAGGGACAAAATTTCCATGCAACGACAAAAATTGCAAAAGTCCCTATCAAAGAGAATAGTGTTGAAATAAAACCTCTGATGAAGCCTTTGCCAAAATAAAATATCAAGATTCCAAGCAATATAAAATCCATAAAAGAATTTTTGTCAACATAACAAATATTTAAAACAGAAAAACCCACACTTAAAGTGGGTTTTTCTTAATTGTTTTGAACATTCTCTAATTCTGAATTGCCTTCAACGACAATTTGTTTTACACTTTCCAAAGAATTTATATAGTCATACAATTCTTGCATGGTCTTATCTTGCAAATCTATATAAATGCAACGCCCTTGAAACACGCCTTTCATTCCACGCATGAGATTGAATCCTTGGAAAGTTGGCTCAACCTTAAAAACAAGTTCATCAAATGGAAGACCATTAACTTCAAAAACATGGGGAAATTTAAGAGAAACAAAAACGCCTGATTGGATTTCTTCTTGATACATATCATCAAAAACAACACCAAAAGCTGGCATAGTGTGAGAATTTTCAAACATATCAAAAACTTGTTGCATCAAGTTTTGTTGTTCGTCTTCTGTCAATTCAACCACATTTCCGTTGATAATCAAACTGCTGGCATCAACATGTGGCAAAACATCAACAGCTTCAAAAAAAGACATTATCATCATTGGCACTCCTAAAAAAAAGAAAAGAATTCTTGACATAACAACATCTCCTTCATGCTATTATGAGAAAACTTTTCTTTATTATACTTAATTTGATCTTTTATTGCAACAAATTTACTCTTCTTCAAATTGACTGTTGTATAGATCAGCATAAAAGCCACCTTTCTTCAACAATTCTTCGTGATTTCCACTTTCAACAATATCTCCATCTTTCAAAACCAAAATAATGTCAGCATTTTTGATTGTGGAAAGTCTGTGTGCGATTATGAAAGAAGTTCTTCCCTCCATAACCTTATCCATGGCTTGTTGCAACAAAATTTCTGTTCTTGTGTCAACAGAACTTGTTGCCTCATCCAAAATCATCATAGGACGATTTGCGATCATAGTTCTGGCAATTGTAAGAAGTTGTTTTTGTCCTGCAGACAAATTCACAGTGTCATCAATTACGGTGTCATAGCCATTGGACAAAGTCTGAATGAAATGATCCACACCAACTTTCTTGCAGGCATCAACAATTTGTTCATCAGAAACATTTTCATTGTTATATCTCAAGTTTTCTTTGATTGTTCCATCAAAAAGCCATGTATCTTGCAAAACCATTCCAAAAAGCGAATGAACTTCTTCTCTTGTCATGTCTTTTGTGGAAACGCCATCAATTTTTATATCTCCTGAATTCAATTCATAGAATCTCATCAGAAGATTAACAAGAGTGGTTTTTCCTGCTCCGGTTGGACCAACAATTGCCACCTTTTGACCTGCTTTTATGTTTACAGAAAAATCTTTGATGATGATCTTGTTTGGACTGTAACCAAAAACAACATGCTCGAAATCAACATTTCCTTCAACTTTTTTAACTTGCAACTGTTTTTTGCTTTCATCAGAAAGTTCTTCATTTTCCAAGAATTCAAAAACACGATTGCTTGCTGCAGACGCTGATTGCAAACTTGTGAGTGATTGAGCAATTTGAGAAAGTGGATTTGAGAACAATCTAACATAAATCATAAATGCTGAAATAACTCCAAAATAATCAATCCCTCTTTGACTTGCAAGCACTGCTCCAACAATGCAGACTGCCACATAACCAAAGTTTCCAACAAAGCCCATAACTGGTCCCATAACACCAGATATAAACTGGGATTTCCAACCACTTGTGAAAAGATTTTTGTTTATCTTGTCAAAGTCTTTCTTGGTTTGACCTTTTGCATTGAAAAGTTGAACAACGTTGTGTCCTGAATAAGTTTCTTCAATATGAGCATTCAATTCGCCCATATTTTTTTGATTTTGGTTGAAATATTTTTGAGCTCTTGTCATGAAAATCAATGAAAAACTGAAACCAATAATTGTTGCTCCTATAACAGTGAGTGCCATTATCCATTCAGTTACAAACATCATGATAAGCACGCCAACAAACAAAATAACACTTGAGAACAAAGTTCCAACACTTTCATTCAAACTTTGCCCAATTGTGTCCACATCATTGGTAACACGGCTTAAAACATCTCCATAAAGATGGGTATCAAAATAGTTGAGTGGAATTTTGTTTATTTTCACGGATATATCTTTTCTTAAATTTTTGACAACTTTTTGAGTCATCGTTGCAGTCACAAAATTTTGCACATACGAAAATATTGCTCCAAATGCATAAATCAGCACCAAAAATATTGCAATTTTTGTCACAGCTTCAATATTTATTCCACCAGAATACAATCCAACAGTGATTTCGTTTGTCAAATCTTTAATTTTGTTTGGTCCAATAATTTGACCAACAACACCCAATGCTCCAAAAAGGATTGCCACAAACATCCAAATCCATTGTTTTCGGCAATATCTCAAAAGTTTTCCCATAGATTTTTTAAATGAGCCTTTTTCTGCTTTTTCGCCAGCTCTTATGTTCATTCTAGGCATATCACAATTCCTCCTTAGACAACTGCGATAATGCAATTTCTTGATAAACTGGACAGGTCTTAATAAGCTGTTCATGTGTGCCCATACCGACCATATTTCCACTTTCAAGCACGATTATCTTATCTGCATCTTTTATAGTTCCAATTCTTTGTGCAACAATAAATTTTGTCACTTTTTGAGTATGTTTTTTCAAAGCCGAACGCAACTTTCTGTCTGTCTTATAATCCAATGCTGAAAAACTGTCATCGAAGATAAAAATTTCTGGTTTTCTTGCAATTGCACGTGCAATAGACAATCTTTGTTTTTGTCCACCTGACACATTTGTTCCTCCTTGAGAAATTGCACTGTCAACACCATCGCTCATTCTTGAAACAAAATTTGATGCCTGAGCAACACTTATCGCACCTTTAACCGTGTTTTCATCAGCATTATTATCACCAAAGTTTACATTACTTTTGACTGTTCCACTAAACAAAACTCCTCTCTGAGGCACATATCCTATTTTTTTGTTGAGGTTTTCAAGGTCATACTCTTTGACATCCACACCATCAATAACAACTCTTCCTTCTGTCGCATCATACAATCTTGGAATTAAATTTATGAGTGTGCTTTTTCCACTTCCAGTTGAACCAATAAAGGCTATTGTTTCACCTTCATATGCTTCAAAACTGATATCTTTAAGTACATATTCTTCAGCATCAGGATATTTGAAAGACACATGATCGAAAACAACTGAAGCAGTCCCATCAAAATTTTCATCTTTATAACATCCTGGCACAATAGAATCTTTTGTGTCCAAAACTTCGTTGATTCTTTTTGCAGAAACCAAAGCTCTTGGCAAAAGAATGAAAATCATAATTAGCATAATAAATGACATAACAACTTGCATTGCATAAGAGGTGAAGACCATCATGTTTCCAAGTCCGTCAATATCTTTCACGATATAAGCACCAATCCAATAAATTGAAAGATTTAAGCCAGACATCAATATGTTCATCCCTGGTCCCATAATCGCCATCATTCTGTTTGCAAATAAATTTGTTTTTGTCAAAATTTCATTGCTTTTATCAAACTTTTCATTTTGATAATCTTCAGCATTCGAAGCACGAATAACTCTGATTCCAGTTAAATTTTCTCTTGTGATTCTATTTAAATCATCAGTCAATGTTTGAATTTTCTTAAACTTTGGCAAGGCAACAAGCATAACTGTCAGCACAAGAGCAATCAAAACTGCAATTGCAACTCCTGTTGCGATTGACCATTCCCAGCTTTTACCCACAATTTTGATAATGGCACAAACTGCCATGATTGGAGCTTTGATAAGTGCTTGACATCCCATTGCCAAAACCATTTGAATTTGACGAATGTCATTGGTTGTTCTTGTGATTAAACTTGCTGTTGAAAATTTGTTAATTTCTCTCAAAGAGAATCCTTGAATTTTGTTGTAAACCATTTCTCGTAAATTGTAACCCAACCTTGAAGCAATGTTGGCTACAAAAAATCCAACTATGATTGCACTTGCCAAACTTCCTAAGGCACAACCAAGCATAATTCCACCATTTGACAAGATGACACTCATCTCAACTTCCAATCCTTGACCAATTTTGCCAAGCTCTTGAGTGATGTTATACATATAGTCAGGCAGTTCCAAATCCAGCCAAACTTGAAACCCTACAAGCCCTGCAACTATAGCAAGAAACAAATAGTCTATCCACTTTAAATTTATTAACAGTTTAAACATTTAAGCCTCCATTTTCACGTAAAATCTTTTTAATTTATAATAAAAAAATAATCGTATGTATATTATCACAGTCTTCGTTGACTTGTCAACAAAATAAACCTATCTTATAATAAAAATGATTGAAAAAAGAAAAAAGTTCCATATGCTGAAACTTTTATCTAAAATATGGATATTCTGATGGAAGAATAACCCAAATTTCTTCATCAAATCCAAATTTTTCGTCATAAAATTTGGTTAATAACTTATCACAATTTGCCATATCGGCAAATGAAGATTCTTTTTGTCCATATAAAGCAACATCTTGAGTTGTGTAACATGAATTCACGTTGCCACCAAGTCCACCAACAAGACCACCAAATTTTATTGTGCTGTTTTTGTCAAACTCTATTGAAGAATAGCTGTGTGACACAACTTTGGTTCTGTCTGAATTCACATACTCGCCATACAGTCCACCAATAAGACCATCGCTTTCTAAAGCAGAAACATCAATTTTGCCAAGTGAATAATTGTTTTCACTTTCACTGTATCCAACACCAATCAATCCTCCAGCCACAATATTGTTTGCATTTCCACTTATCGTTATGTTTGTATTTGAACAATTTGTTGATATATTCAGATTTTTAATCTTTCCCAAATTTCCAACCAGACCACCAACTGTGATTATTTGAGAACTTGAAGAATTGATATCCACAATGCTTTGGTTTGTGTTTTGAGTTATTTCAGTTTGATTTTTGCCTGTCACAGCTTGACCTATCAATCCTCCAAGAACTATTTCATTGTTTTCTGCGAGTAATGTCAATTTAAGACTGCTTATACAATTCTTTAAAGAACCCCCTTCCAAGCTGCCCACCAAACCACCAATAACTGCATCTTTTGATGAGTTCAAATTTAAAGTGCCATAAACCATGCAATTTTCTATTTTTCCATCGCTTCTTATTGCGACGACACCAAAGTTTGTTACATTGTCATAAGTTTCTTCTGACAAATAGATTTCCAAATTTTTGATTTCTCCACTGTTACGTTTGAACAAACCACATTCGTTTGTCTTTGCAAAAGAAAGGTTTTCAAGTTTATGTCCATTGCCATCCAAAACTCCCGTGAAATTTCCACCTCTCCAAGAAATCTTTGACATGTCAATGTCTGAGTTTAATTCAAAACTTGCATATCTTGCATTGTGCAATAAGATGTCAAATTCTCTCGCATCATTTATGCTTATTGTCTTTGGCATCAAGTAAAAACCCATGCACAACAACAATAAATTTAAACAACCTATGCAAAATAAAGATAATGTCGCTGTTTTCCAACCTCGCGATAACATTCTTTTTGATGTGAAAGCAACCAAATTTGCTAGTCCTATTGCTATTGATAAAACAATGGTTATTATCATAAAATCTTGACTGAAATATAAATAAACTTCTTTTGGAAGAACAATAACTATAATTAAAAGCAAAGTTGTGAACAACAATGGAAATAATTCCAAAAACAAGAACAAAAATCTTTTTAAGAAAACATCTTTTTTGATTGTCTTTTTTGTTTTTTCATATACTTTTTCTTTCTTTATTGCTTCCACTTTCAAAGGTTGAATGTTTTTGTCTTTATCTATCAAATGGGTGACATTTATTGAAGAGTCCAAATTTAAATCCAAAAGATCAAGTCTTGTTTCAATCTTTTCAATCAATTCTTTAAATTCTTTGTAAGATTTAACCGTTTTAAGTTCTTCAGCATATTTCTCGAAAGGTTTAAGTTGAAGTTTAAAATAATTTGCTCCTCGTGTTACTTTGCCAGTTTCTTCCTTTTCACATTCAAGCAAAATTTTGTTGTTTCTTAATAAAAACTCATTAAGTTTCAAAATCAAACTATCAATATCAGGGCTATCTTCTTTATATTCCATTTTTTTGCCAGAATAAAGATTGGCTCTGCTGACAATTTCAGCATATTTTTCAATTTCTTTTTCAGAAGCAATTGAAATTAATGTTTCCCATTCTGGCATCTGCGATATTTTGACATTTGACTTGATAAGTTCGTTGTCAACCGTGCAATGGGCTTTGATTTGAATCAACAGCCAATATAAATATGCTTGATTCTTATCCTTTGATATCGCAATTGAAACATATTTTTCTGCCTGCTTGAAATAACCCATCTCTTGAAATTTCAAAGCAATATTCTTCAAAATCTTCACCAACTGTTTTTCATCTGAAACATAGGCAAGATAGAAATCGAGTTGTTGTTCTGCTTGCTTCAAGTTTTTGAATGCAACAGGCAAAATCATATTTGCAACTGCCATCACAAACTGACTTCTTGTGTTTTCACTTAAAAATTTGAAAACTTCTTCAATATCAGACTGATTTCTGTAAGTTAATTTATCTTCATCGGTTTTGAAATGTTGAAGCAAAATTGCCAAATTACTTTGTTCATGACCTTCATCTATGTCCAAAACTTTTTGGTAATATTCTTGATTGTCGCTTTTTTGAGCAAGCATAAAATAAAAATCAATAAATCTGTCAACTTCATTGCTGTTAAAACATTTCAAGACCTTGTCTATAAGTTCTTCATCCAAAGTTTCAACTGCCTTTTGTTCTGCCTTAGACACAAAATTTTCTCTGTTTGGAGTGTTAAACTTTGCCAAATACAAAAGAAATGCATTGTAATATTCCTCACTATCAAGAGAAATGATCAATTCTTCCCATTTGTCAACAAAGCTTTCAGCAAAGTCTTTTGATGCAAGTTCCAAAATTCTGTCAATTTTGTCCTTGTCGCGAAAATTTGCTATGCTCGAGAAAAATTCTTCTTGAGTTTTAAGTTTGTTTTCACAGAGTAGTCCTGCCCAAATAAGTTCGGCATTGTTTGGGTCTTTTGAAAGTTCTGTTGAAATCAAATCTTTTGCAGAGCCAAAATCGCCATTTTTTAAACTCAAGAAAATCCATTTGATTTTGTTTGCTTCACTCAGCTCAACATTTTCAACATGATAGTGTCCCAATTCGTTTGGTTCTATGCTTTCAACATCAACATATTCTTTCTTTTTTGGTTTAATTTTTTTAATATCAACAGTCTCAATTTTTGCGATTTCTTCAACAGTATTGTTTATTTCTTTTTTTATCTTTGAAACAAACTCTTGCAAAAAATTTTCAGAATTTATATTGATTACATTTTTGCAAACTGAAAGTTCCTTTGGAAGATCTTCTAAGGACACAGATTCATCGTCTAAAACAATAATGAAGCTTTGTTTTGCCTTTTTCCTTTGAGAAATCAAATATAAATATCTGTCATATAAATTTTTGTTTTCTCCGTTTAAATAACCTTTTTTCTCATTGGCAAACAAAACCATAACCTTGCAATCATGCAACGCTTTGAAAGTTTCTTCTTCTTTTTCTTTTGATTCTTGTTCCAAAGAAAAATAATATTTAAGATTCTGACCATTAAGAGCTTTAATTGCGTCAGAAATTTTTTGATCACTTTCTTTGTCAAAACTGATTGCTGAAACAAAAATGTCTGTAGAATTTTCTTTCGATAAATTCTCAAAAGCAGTGTGAATTTTTTCTATTCGTTTGGCTTGTTCGTTATAAGTTTTGGCAGTTTCTGCTGGAGCATTTTCCACAGCACTTTTAAAATCTTCATCATTCAAAATTGATGGAATTGTGTTGCCAAAAAATTTAGGTTTTTTTGTTATTCCTTTTTTCTCTGTGTAAAAAATGATTTTGTTTTTTGCTAAACATTTGCCATAAAAAGCTTCAAAAGATAAAGGATAAAGAGTCAAAACTTTGTCAAACTCATCTATCGCTTCTTCAAACTTAAAATCCCTTAGTTTTTCATAGGCTTTGACAACAAGAACTTCTTCTTCCTTAGAAGCATGTTCGTCGACATAAAGAGTCCCACAAAACTGGCATTTAACCATGTTTTGCCCAACAACCACATATTGTCTTCCTCCACAATTTTTACAAACACGCTCTCTCACTAGTCATACCCTTATTTCTTTGTTTTTTTGTTTTTGTTTATGTAACCACTCACTTCATTATTGTAAGCGTCAAATTGTTCCAACTCCTTAGGAGTTACACTTGGTGGAAATTCATCCAAAACTTTGTCAAAATTTTCATTTGTAACCAAAATTATGCTGTCCGTTGCAATAGCTTGAAGAAGAGGCTCATCTTTTGCTCTGTCACACAATTCTTCAAGGTCAGCACCACTATAAAGTTCTGTCTGCTCAACAATTTTGTCAATATCAAAATCTTCAGCAACAGGGACTCCTTTCATATTCTTTTCAAGCATATACTTTCTGGCTGGCGCATCAGGAAGTGGAAGATATATCTTTTGTGAAAATCTTCCAGAACGCATTGCAGCACTGTCTATATCCCAAGGTCTGTTTGTTGCACCCAAAAGCAAAAGATTTTGATTTCTTCCTGCAAATCCGTCAATTTGTTGCAAAAATTCGTTGACTCTTTTATCATTGTGAGAATCAACCCCACGCTTGCCAATCAAACTGTCCATTTCGTCGATAAAAATGATGGCTCTGTCTTGTTTGTTGGCTTCTTCAAAAAGAGAATTAATGTTTTTCTCACTGTCACCAACCCATTTGCTGACAATGTCAGACCCTTTGACTGCATAAAACTTTGCACCCACTTCATTTGCAATCGCTTTTGCAATCATAGTTTTTCCTGTTCCCGGTGGGCCATACAACAAAACCCCACCTCCAGATTTTTTGCCATACATTTTATATTTATCTGGATATTTTATTGGATTTATCATTCTGATTGTGATGGCTTTTTTCACATCTTCAAGCCCAGCAACATCACTAAACTTTATGTTTGGAACTTTTGCTGCTTGCCACTTTTTGATGTCATCATCTTCTTCAGATTTTTCTTCTTTTTTTTCTATTTTAACAGGCTTTTTGTTCAAGTTTTCAGAAATATCAACAAGTCTTCTTGCTCTGTCCATTCTCACTTCTTTAAGTTTGCCTTGACTTTGCTTTGCCATTTGCATCATCGTTTCACTTGCAAGAAGAAAGTTTCTCTTTGCAAGAGAAATGTTTCCTTTTTCTTTCGCTTCCTTACCTTTTCTCATATAAAGTTCAAAGGTGTCAGACAAAACGCTTATGCTTGTTTCTTTCAAATTCTATCTCCAATTATTTTGTTTCTGCATCGATTTTTTTTCTAAGTTCTTCCATTTCTTTGTCAATAGACTCACTTGAAAGTTCGTCTTGGCTGACTTGTTCCATAATAAATTTTTCAATTTCAGCATCAGTCATCTTTCCAGACTTGTCACGACTTTGATTATAGAAAGTCTCTTGACTCATTTCCATGAAGTTGTCCATTTGATCTGTTTGTGTTTCAACAGCAACCATAGCTTGTTCAAACTGTGCTTGAATTTTTGCAAATTCTTTTGCATCTGCAAGTTTTGTCATCTCTTGGCTGATACTGCTCATACCACGCAAAAATTCTGAAGTCATCATTGTGACATCTTTCATTTGAGCAGTAATTTCAAAGTTCAAAAGCATCTCTTGTGCTCTTTTTTGTTGTTGAACTGTCATCTTATAACCACTTAAAGCAAGATTGAATTGTGCATCCAAATCCTTTTCTTTTGCTCTTTTTGCTGCGTCAATAAAAACTTGCTTTTGTTCTTCCAAACGATTGATTTGCTTGTTCATTGTGTTGATTGTTCTTTTAATCAACATTTTCTTTTCAATTTCTTTTTGTTGTTTTGATTTAAATAATGCCATTTTTTTATTCCTCCATCTTCATTTTTTTCTTTTTGGCAGACGATTGTTTTTCTTCATATAATTCTTGTTCGTCAGCAAGTTGATTTTCTTTTTCAAACATTGTCAAAATTTCTTCTTCACTTTGCCCAATTCCATAAATAGGTTGACTTACATCATAAGCAGATTGCACTTCCGTAAAAAGTTCATCGGCACTTGTAAGCACATCTTCACTGGCAATTCTTGTTTCAAGGGCTTTATTCAAAAATCTTGCGAGCCCTTTTTGATCCATAAGAAGTTCACTTAAAGGCACTTTTGTTTGAGTTTTGAAGAAAGTGTTGCTGTCAAATGCATCTTTAAGCTTTGTCATAAGTCTGATGTTATACAGCAAATACATCCCTCTTTCCATGCAAGTTTGTTTTTCTTCATTGAGATGCGAAATCTTCTTTGCATAGAAAAGTTGCAAATCTTTGCTTTTTTCTTTTTTCCCTTTTTCAATTAAAGCGTCAATTTCTTTTATCTTCTGCAACACTTCTGCCTCAACAGTTCGCTCTTGTCTTTCAAGCTCACAGATTGAATTGACCAAATCTTCTCTGTTTAAGTTTTTAAATTTGTTTCTCCTAAATAGCCACATCTTTCACCTCTTATTAATAATTGTCTCCTTCATTAACTGCATAAATTCTTTCCAAAAGATTTTTAAAACGTTTAAGTTGATTTTTTTCTGCAAATTGCAATGCTTGTTCACATTCCGGCAAGTAAATTGCTTCTTTATATTTCACGGGATTTGAATATAATTCGTCTTCATTGCCAAGTTGGAATTTCTCAAGCATCAACCCCCAATAGGCATCGGCACATTTGCTGTCATATTGAAGAGTGAGCAAAAAATTTATTTTAGCTTGATCAAACATTTCTTCACTTAAATTCAAATAACCCAACTTAAGTTCTTTCAATGCACGATCCTTCACATCTTCAACCAAATCATTGGAAACTTGATAAGTCCTTTTCATCAGTTTTGTTCTTCCTTTTTTCTTTGCACAATATACGCTTCCACTTCTTCCAAAAGTCTGAAACATGTCTCTTGAGTGTTGTCCTTTGCAACAACAATCTTCAAATCGTCCAACTTGTTGGCTATTTTTGAATCAACCAGCAAAACTTTTGCATTTGTAGTTGGGTTAAAAAATCTGATATTGTCTTTAACTTCAACCAATCTGTTGCACAACATGTCATTTCCATTGGCATAAACTATTATGCTTTCAACATTTGCCACCATGTTTTCAATTGATTTTTTGTTTTTTAAAACTCCACGACTGCCTTCACTTTTAGAATCAGGCTTCTTTATGTATTCTCTGCAAATATAAAAAATTGCAAGCCCAAGAATCGCTAAAATAATAATCACATACAAAATCCACATAATTTTTCTCCTTTATAATTTTGTTCCACAGTTTAAGCAAAACTTTGAGTCCTCGGGATTTTCTGTTGCACAAGTGGAGCACTTTTTTCCTGCTCCAACTTTTTTGCCACAATTGAAACAAAATTTTGCATCTTCTTGCAACACAACTCCACATTCAGAACAAACTAGCTTTTCTTCACTCTTAGTTTGCTTGTAAGCACGAGTAAGTCTTGATAAATCTTCTTCGTCTATAATAATATTTGCAATATTGAAAGAAAAAACAGCAATTCCATAATCGCTCATAAGTTTTTGATTAAGTTTTGTCAGCACTTTGGCAGAAATTTGTTTTTTGTGCAAAACAATTTGATTAAACAAAATCTTGTTGGAATCAACATATTCAACAACAACATTTTCCAAAACGGCAACAACATGTGACATCAACCTTTCTTGCAACGCTTGACTTGTCAAATCTGAATCAGCCCCAACAAGATAGAGATAACATTTTCTTGGGTCGCCTATTTGAACATCAAAATCACCACTCATGCCAACTTTGTAATTTTCTTCAACAGTTGCATCATACATCAAAAATTTTGACGCAGTTCCCCATAAAAGCTTGAGTTTTGCTGTTTTTGACATAAACAAAACTTCAACTGCACTTTCTTTTTCCAACTTCAAATCAACAAACTGACTGATGAGATATCTTCCCGAAGAAAGAGTCTGCAACATTTGTCCATCTTTGATAAGGATTGCATTATGAGTTTCTGGAACAATAAGTGTAAGTCTTGGATTTAGCTCATCAATGATGTGGCGTGAAAAAAGTTGTTCGTTTTTTCCTGTAAAAGTGATAACATTTTGCTCCATCAAAACTCCTTTTGTGTTATTAAACACCATTTTACATAATAATATTAACATAAAGAGTTTTTAAAAGTCAACGAACCTATTAAATTATTGCAATCTTCAAGCGATTTTCTTTGCCAAAAGTTTTAAAAATTGATACAATAAAAGCATAAATGAAAATTTGGAGGTTTTTATGAAAAAAATTGCACTTATCACTGGGGCTTCTTCAGGAATGGGAAAAAGATTTTGTTTTGAAATAGACAAACTTGGCCTTGATGAAATCTGGGGAGTAGCCTTAAAAACAGATGATGTTGAAAAAATGAAAAGTGAACTTAAAACACCTTTCAAATTTTATGATTTAGATTTAACAAAAGACTCAAGCTTCACACAATTGGAAAAAGATTTAAAAGCTGAAGAAGCGACGATAGAATGGCTTGTCAATGCAAGTGGCTACGGAAAATTTGGAAGATATGACGAGATTGATATCAAATCTCAGCTTGGTATTATCGATTTAAACTGCAAAGCTCTCACCCATCTCACTCTTCTTTCGCTTCCTTTCATGAAAGAAGGTGGACGTATTGTCGAGTTTGGATCAATTGCAGCATTTCAACCAATTCCTTACATTGCAGTTTATGGAGCAAGCAAAGCATATGTTTTGTCTTATTCAAGAGCTTTGAATCAAGAACTTAAATCAAGAAAAATAAGTGTAACTTGCCTTTGTCCTTATTGGACAAAAACCCCATTCTTTGACAGAGCAACAAAAATCAATTCTGACAAACAAGTCATAACAAAATATGTTGCTATGTATGATCCAGAAAAGCTCATCAAAAAAGCAATGAAAGGTGCGATGAAAAGAAAAGAAGTTGTTTTATATGGCTTTATTGCCAAAGCACAAACGCTTATGGTGAAAATTCTTCCTCATAAATGGGTTATGGCAATTTGGAATCGACAACAAAAATTCAAGAAAAAATATAAAAACAAATAAAAAAACTGTCAATTGACAGTTTTTTATTTTATTCAGCATCCTTATAGTTTAATTTTGTCATATCAATCTTGAAGGTTTCTGAATTTTCTTCTTTATCTTTTTCAACTACTTTAAAGGTTGATTTATCTTTATTTACTCTCAAAATCAAGTCAAGCTTGTCATTTTCTTCAGTGTTGTTTGTCACTGTCTTAACCTTTGTTCCGTCTGGTGAATCAAAATTTGCACTTTGATCTTCAAATCCATAAATGATTTGGCTGCCTGCATCAAACTTTATGCTGATAACAACATATTCATCACCTTCACTCGCAACACCATTCCAAAAAGCATCGGCTTGAGCTTGAGTCATCACACTTGTTGCTCCAAGAGCTTCATATTTGTTATCTCCTTTGTAATCTAATCTAAAATCTGAAGTATTTTGATAATTTTGACCACCAAGTTCGACTTTTTCGTTTTTTAAAGAGATAAAATCATTTGTCATTGTCCCACAAGCTGCAAGAGTTAATGTTCCAGCAACAGCAACTGCCAATCCCATCATCATTTTTGAAATTCTTTTCATTTTTCCTCCTTAATGTCTTATCATTAGACATATTTATTGTCTGCAAAATGTGGGAAAATATGCATATTCGTCCACTTTGAAAAAATTTCATATAATTTGTATTAACATTTTTTATGTTTAATTAATACATTGTTAATGTGCAAATACTTTTGCATATAAAAGTCGTACATAAGAATTTTTATAGGAGGCACAAATGAACTTTTTCGGAGGCTCTAATTGTGGCGATGTAGGTAGAGATTGCAACTGTGGCTTCGATTGCTGCTCAATCATCTTCTTACTTTTGCTCTTACAAAACTGTGGTTGTGGTTGTGGAAACATGAAAGGTGGAGAAATCTGCATTGACTGTGGAACTTTGCTTTTCTTGATTTTACTCTCTAACTGTGGTTGTGGTTGCAAATAATCACACAATTTAAGAAAAAGTCCTTGCAAACAAGCAAGGATTTTTTATTTTTGCAATTATTTTGATTGTTTACGTTGTAAAAAAGCTTTTTTGCGATATAATTTTAGAAAAAAGTGTTTACTTTTTTGTTGATTTATTGTAGAATTGTGTTGTAAAGGAGTTTTAGATGAACGTAGAGAGAAAATATGGACAAGGAGCTGAACTTATTTGGAAAGATAGAAAACGCTGGATGGGCATGCCTCTTTCATTCACAAGATATCGTTTGATCAGAAAACCTGGGTCTTGGTTTAAAATTTTTTCTGATATTGGTTTTTCATATTCCGTTGTTGAAGAGATAAACTTGTATCGTATTTATGATATTTCATTAAGACAATCTCTAATTGGAAAAATGTTAAACACAGGAACAGTTATCCTTTTCAGTAACGACGAACGTAGCCCAAAATTTGTTTTGAGAAACATAAAGGATCCTTTTAAAGTCAGAGATATGTTCTCCAATTATGTTGAAGAACAAAGAAAACTCAATAATGTTCGCATAACAGAGTTTCAAGCTTGAGGAGATTGGAAGAATTAATTAATTCTTCCTTTTTTGTTTTTAAAGAATAAAACTCAAAATTTATATTTCAGATTATTTTATAAAATCTGTTGACATTCAAAACAAAATATGTTAATATTTTAAAGCATTTGGGGGTATGGCTCAGTTGGCTAGAGCACCTGCCTTGCAAGCAGGGGGTCATCGGTTCGAATCCGATTATCTCCACCATAATAAATCGCTACAAACCCATATTTATAAGGGATGTAGCGATTTTTCTTTTTCTCAAAATTTTATTATTTATTGTAACTTTATTCATTTTTGCTAGAAAAAGGGGTCATTTTATAGTGCCATTTTAAACTTTTCAACTTCTTTCTTCTCAAACTCCGTAAGAACATGTGTATATATATTTGCTGTTGTATCTAATCGAGAATGTCCCAACCATTTCTGAACAACTTTCATACTTATACCCTGCTCCAAACACCTTGTTGCAAAAGTGTGTCGTAAACTATGAATTGAATAAGTTAGCTTATATTTCATCTTTAGTCTTTTAAAATGACACTTTATACAATTAAAGGAAAAATTTAGAATGTACTCGCCTTTTGGTGGTATTTCTTTTAACAACTCTTTCAGCTGTGGAAACAAAGGAATATCGCGTACTGCAAAATCTGTCTTTGTGCCAGGAATATGGACAATTTTATGTTTATAGTCTACATCCGACCATTTTATATTAAACAGTTCGCTTCTTCTACAACCTGTCAAAAGATATAGTTTATAAACATTTTCATATTTCGAACCTTTTGTTATTTTTAACAACTGATTTTGCTCTTTCAATGTCAGAGCTCTACCAACTTTATATTTATGTTTAACACTATCTACATTCAACATTACATCTTCACTTATAAATTTCAACCTGTATGCTTTTGTCAAAGAATTGTTAAAAATGTGATAAACAAACTTTTTCATTCGACTTGACACTATATTATTTATACACTTATCAATTTCAATGCTTGTAAGACTATTTAAGTTTACATCTTCAATATAAGGCTTAATATGATTATTAATCGCACTCTTTATATCTCTAAATGTTAATTCTTTCACCTTTGGTTTTTTATACAATTCTAACCATTCATCCAACCACTGATAAAATGAATATTTTGAAACTTGCTTTTGTGTTGAAGAAAGAAGAAGAGCAAGTTGAGATTTAATATCGCGTAACTCAGATTTCAAATCTTCAATTTCTGTCATCATTTTCCTTTTATAAATCGATTTAATGTATGTTGAACATTTTTTAAATCAGCTTCATTGTCTTTATATCGACTTTTCACAATATCTAAAAAGCTATTTAATATGCTAAAGAAATTTACATGAAACCAACTAACCATCGACTCATCTACTGACTCTTCCACCAAACCACACTCATATAAATGTGCATGCATAAGCTCATGAATTATAGTTAAGCATGTTTCTTCAAACATATCTTTATCTTCTGTCAATAAAATCTCTTTCAAAACCATTTTAGTTCTTCCAGCAATACTTGAATTACCACCTATTTCATCCGTCCATATTACCTTGTACTTTCTTCCTTTTATATTTACACTTTTCATAGTCTCTCCCATTTTTATCTTTTTGGTTTATACAACCAATTCTGTATTTTCTTATCTTTTGATTGTTTCTCCAAAAGTAATTGTTTTTCAAATTCTAAATATCTAAGTCTGCAAGATTTTATATAATCTAAATATTTTATCTTTTCTTCATCTGAATAGTTTAAAAATAATATCTTGTCTAAAAGCTCTAAAATCGATTTTTGCTCCATATTCATTCTTTGCTTAAGACTTATTGTTATCTCTTTCTTTACCATGGCAATCCTGCTTCCTTTTCTGAGATTTCTATTAATTCCATTTCTTGTTGTACTTTTTTCTCTCTGTCATATATTACCTTTGGTACGCCTTGTATATATTCAATTACTTGTTTTGGTCTTTTTGTTTGACCATCTTTTTTCTGTTCACTTACAGGAACATCTTCCCAAATTGTATCTCTCTCAACTACATATTGACCAAAATCATAAAAATGTAAAATCTTATTCACTCTTCTACAAAAAGCTTTATACAAAACCTTATTTTCTTTTTGGTCTCCTAAATATAAATCTTTCAATGAGTAGTTTGAAACTATATATATCTTTGAAAAACAAGCTATAACCGTTCCACCCTTTATATTCATTCTCTGTGGAAATGGGTCAATTAATTTATTCATTTTAGGAATCTTTACTTGACCTGTAAATTCGTCTAGCAATATTGTCTGTTGTCCCATATAGCCTGTAAACCAATAATCGCCATAACTATCTATTCTGAATATATCTTCAAGACTTTCTACTTGATTATTTACATATGTCGTTTTCCCTGTTCCCGGATCTCCATAAATATATACAACTTCAACATCTCTCATTTTGTTATAAAAAATCTTTTCTAGCCTACTCCAATATCTACTCTGTATAAGTTTTGAATACATAAACGATTGTTTCGGAAAAGTTTCTTCAATATCTCTCAAGCTAAAGCCTTCATCAATCATTTTTATCAATCGGTCTAAATCCGTTCTTGCACGTTCGGGAACAAATTCGCCAATCTCATAAGGTCCTGAAACTCTTGTATCAACCTTTGAACAATAAGCTTGACATCTTTCCTTTGTTGAAATCATCGGCTTGAAGTGAGTCCCATAAGGCAATATCTCTTTAACTCTTGTAAATCGATAAGGATTTTTAAAATCTATAAAGAATTGAAAATGTATCGTTCCACACTTCTCGCCTTTTTCTCTTTGGAAAATGGCATATTTGATTAATTCATCATTTTCAAGTTTTATCAGAAATGCTTCAAATTCTTCATCTGTCATGCTAGGATTATTCCAAGTTCCAACCCAGCAACAACATCTTGTATTCTTCTTCTGTGCTAGAAGCTCACCTTCATCTTCTTCTAAAATTTCAAAATTCTTTTCGTCTTCAAGTCTTATGTCTTTCATCTAAACCCCCTTTTTGTATTTTTTCAGATTGTTCAAAGGAATGCAGAACCCCTAAAGGTAATACTATCTTTAGGGGTTCTGCAAAACTTTAGTTTCACAAAACCCCTTCTTCCTTTGTGATTGTCCATCTTCGCTAGTTGGGTGCAAGGTTATTGACCGTTTGCCCACATTACCACATTGCATGTGGAAATATGGACAATCTTGGAAAAGTGGAAAAGTCTAGCAAGAGTAAAAGATAGCTCGGCAGACTTTACCACTATCCCACAATAACTGGAAATGTGGACAACTCTTTGAGTTGACTCACATTTCCACACCCACGATTACTGTTATTACTTAAAAAAAGAATAACAATTTATCAATCTTCAATTTTTTCTGATTGATAATCTATTAAATCAGGTCTTTCCAACCCAACTTTTGGAACTTCTACTGCCGAAACAGCAGGAAGGTCATTATTTGGAAATACCTTCTCTTTCGTTTCATCACCTACTTTTACAACATAACTCTTATCTGTGTCCTGTTCATATTTAGGCAACTCAACAAACACAGGAACTTTAGCATCTATTTGTTTTACACCTGCCTTAAAATCTTTCCAAAAAGTCTTTTCTATTTTTCTATAATGAAACTTTGAATGACATTTTTCATATTTTGAATTTTGAGCCATAATCTTATTATAAGTTTCAAGAAGACTACCTTTTATTGCCATTTTCATCATTGGTTTTACACCTTCAAACATCTCTTCCATTCTCTTCTCCTTTTAAAATTCAAACGACATATCATCAGAATTTTCATCAGACATATCTTCTTTTGTCTTTTTTACTTCAGCATATTTACTTTGCTTAACAAGATAACCTTCAGGTGGACTTAACCCAAACACATCTGCAAAATTTTCAACATCTTCAATACCTGTAATTTTTGGGAATTTTTCAACTTTAAACTGTTGTCCGAACCTTCCTTTTAAATGAATATATTTACAGAACCAAGTGTCATAATTTACTTGTGTATTTCTTCTTAAAATCAAAGTATACTCTTCATAATGGTCTAGTTTCCCATTATTTAAAAATGCTTCTAGATCTGCCCATTCTGTGAATTCATATACATAAAGTCTATGACCTACAATCTTTCCGTCTTTATATAAATCATCTAATTTTTTATACAAAAAGATAAATCTAGTACAAAGCTGTCGTATATCTTTTATTACTTCATTTGGCATGTTTGTATCAAAGATAGCATTATACTTCGCTTGACGCGCTGTAGTCCAAAAATTTTTTACTTCAGGTCGTGTATACTGCCATCTATGAGCACTAAATATCTGATGTGCTTCAGTTATATGAAAACATGTCCCTGGTGCGAAGAAATCAGTATCATAATCTTCACTCCACAATCCTATTTTATATGGATTTACCACATATGAACTTTGGTCGGGCTGATTAGTTCCTAAACAATTTATATCAAAATTCGAAACACAAAGATGTTCATAATTAGTTTGGAAATCATACCCCAGTGAATTGTATTCATCTACCCATTCATAGCTTTGCCAGCAATCTTGCATGCCCCTTAACATCTGTTCAACGCCTATATATGCTGAAAGCAAAGTCTTTCCTGAACCTTCCTTTCCACATATAAACATCTTTCCTATAGGCTTTGATAAATCTATAAATTGCTCAAAAGTTTTTTCCATATACAACTCCTTCGCTTGACTATGTTTCGACTTTTGTTTTAAAATATCTTCAATAAAGGAGTTTTATATGACAGAAAAAGAATTAACATTAATGGTTAAAAATGAGCTTAAAGAAGCTACTAAAGATTTAAAAAATCAGGTTGAAGATTTTATTCATGTTGAAATCTTTAAACCTTTTGACAACTCTCTTTCCTTTGACAAACTCCAAATAGAATGCAATAAATTCAACATCGTTGTTGATAAAGCTAGCAATACATCTTTCTATAAAAAACAGATTAAAAACAACAAATTTTCTGATTGTTGGCTATTCCACTTTGCAGATTAACTTTGAATTATAGCCTTATATAACGTATACCGGGAGACGAATTTCGTTCGTCTTCTTCTCTTTTTATCTTTTATACTACCAGTCGTCACATACCTAATTAAATTTATATCTGATATACTATCGAAAACCTGTACAGCTTCTTTTACAGAAATATAATCAGATAGTTTCATTTCTTTTAATAAATCGGCTGTTATATCGCTTCTACAAACATATTTCCGTCTTGCGTCATAACTTGCAAAAGAATTATATATTTTCATCGTTAGCTCCTTTTAACCTATCTCATCAGCATAGGTAGGTCATTCCCTATGGAACAAGTCTAGAATTAACTAGACATGTTTTCGATTTTTCTTATTCATTTTTGCGTTATAGCATTTACTTGAGTCCTTTTGAGCTGTAAGATAGCATGAACGAAATGCACGTTGCTCTTTTGTCAAATGTTGTGCTTTATTGTTTTTATCTAATTTAAAAGAACCACTATTTGTACGTCTAACGCCTTGTTTAAGTTCTCTTGCATATTTTGCACCTTTCTCTGAAGGATTAAGCAAAGTAACAGTTTGACCACGACTATTAATTACTTCAACTGCCATTATTTTCTCCTTTTAATTAATTTGTTTTTGTATTTTTCCATTGTTTATAGTAATTATCTATCATCTTTCTTGCTACAAACTTTTTAGCAGGGAACAATCTATATGAACTTCCATCTGAAAGAGTAAACAAAACACAGATATATGTTGATGTATCATCTTCTGCTACAAAATCCAACAAATCAACTTCTCCATTTTTTACACATTCAACAAGTTCCATAGACTTAATATAACCCTGTTCTCCTGACAATTTATATGACTTCAAAAGGTCATACACACCGTCAGTATCATTGAATTGAATTGTTTCATTATTAAATAATGTTACAATACAAACTGCTCTTTCTCCATACTTATTTGTTTCACTTCTCAATTTAATCGACTTTACCATTTTACCCAAGTCAGCTCTTACTTTAACCTTTGCTTCTTTTTTAACTTCGTTTTCAACTTTATTTTTTTCTTCCATTTTTATCTCCTATAAATTAATATTTTTTTTCGTTATTCTCGGCCGTTGAATAACAAAATGGTATTAAAGCTTGAAAAGTAGGAGGCTACGAAAAAACTTAACAAGCTTTAATTGGTGGTGGGTAGTATTTAAGTGTCCCCACCATCGCACTCTAGATGCAAAAAGCAATATATAAATTATTATCTGGATTATAAGAATCAATTGACCAGTTACCATTACTCAAAAGCTCATAATGAAAACCACCTGTTTTAGATGTTGAATATACTGGTTTATCTAATTTATTTTCTTTAAAGTACTCGTATTGAGTAGCATTGTTTTCTACTTCACCTTTTACATCTGTTTTTCCTGTGTATTCAATAACGTTTAACATAAAAACTTTCACTGAATATAAACAACTATTTACTGTCTCAGATGATGTTGCTTTTTCGACCAACTTTATAGCTGATTTTAATTCTTCATCCATTTCAGATAATATCTTGGTAGATAATCTTTCATATATTTCTTTTGAACAGGATGAAATATAAAAATCTATTAATTCTTCTCTGTTCGCAACATTTTTTAATCCTATAGTTATTCCTGCAGTTCCACTTTCTTCAGCTAATTTATCGTGATTAAAATCTAATATAATCAATGTGTAACTTACACCATTTATTGTTGTCGTTTTTTCATCACCAACATTAAAATACTGAGAAGCTCTTGAACTTACTTCAGAAAGTTCTGTCCATGTACATTCATTGAATGTTTTTTGCTCAAAATGAGCATACAAAGTTACATCTTCTGTTATAGGTGTAGTTTCTATTTCAAATTTGTTTCCTTCACTATCGTACCAACCAACAAATTTTGATATCTCTTTTATAGGCGTTTCAATTCCTGTTACATAAGTTCCTGTTTTAACTGCCTTAGATGCATAAAGAACTTCACCGTTATAAAAAGTCACTTCTCGAGTGCCATTTTTAATTTCGTCATAACTTTCTAAAAGTCCTGTTAATCTAGTTACTTCATTTTGTAATGCGAGTTTATCTGCTTCCAAAGCATTTATTCTTTCATTTGCTTGTGCAATTTGACTTTCTAAATCAGTCTTATCTACTTGCAACTGGTTTCTCTCAGATTCTACTTCAGCCTTTGCTGACTGAGTGTTTGAAAGGCTTGTTTCAAGTCTTGTTATCTCTGCTTCCAACTCTGTTATTCGTGATTGTTTAGCCGAATTAGCTTCTTCAGATGTTGAAAGTTCACCTTCCAATCTTGTTTTTTCAGCTGTCAAATTTGCAATTGACGTCTTATCTTCTTCAGCTTTGTTTTCAAGCTCTGTAATTCGTGTATTTTTAGTTTCAATTTCTATTGTCAATGAATTTACTTGTTGCTGATTTTGGTCTCTTTCTGATGTAACTAAAGCCAAATTTGCAGTTAAAGTTTCTTCACGTTCGTTTGCTGATTTTAATTGAATTTTCAAATCTTCAATAATCTGAATTGACTCTGAATATTTGGCTAGTTCATCTTGGCTAATTTTAAATCGTATACCAAAATATATTCCTGCAATTGAACCGGCAAATAGCAAAATAATCATTAACACGCCGACTATTTTCTTCATTATATCTTCTCCTTTTAATCGTCTAGGAATAGGCTAAACGGAGCTTTAATAACCCACCAAACACCTTTTGCTAGACAACAAATTATTTTCCAAATCACACTTAAAAATGGGGTAAATATACTTAACAATACGACTGCAGTTAAAAGCAATATAGTGCTAATTATAGCAGTTAAAAGTTTGATAAGTTTCTCCCACCAACTTTCTTGGGGATTAACAGGTTTTTTATCTCCTGATTGTTTATTGTCAACAACACCGAGATTATATATATCTCCAGCAGTCCTAAATTTAAGTCTTAATATTGAAACATCATTAACATCAGTCCAATAGTAATAATTACCTTCATCATGATAACTTGACTCAAAAAATCTCAAAACCCATTTTTTATTTTCAAAATTTTTTTTGTTTTCTTCAGAAATCTTTTCATCTTTTAAAAATTCATCAACACTTTGAATTCTATCTCGGACATATTTATTTCCACCAAACCAAGATAAATGATTTGTCTCGTTATCGTATTCTTTTATATAAATATAATGTTCAGAAGAAACACCGTAAATATCGTTGTTAACATAACCCCAAGTATTTCCAATAAGTTTCCAATATGCACAAATTGGAGTAGCAGTAAAATAAACATCTGCTTCAATTAATTCATCAATTCTATAATCCGTATCAAAAGCAATAAAGTGACTATCACAACTACCTGAAATAGCCCAAAGTGCACCACTAGAAATCCTAACAAATCCTACATATTTTTCAGTGATTTCAACCACTTTTGTTTCTTCACAATTATACGATACAGTATCATTCATTGTACATGCAGTCCACTTCTGACGTATTTCATAAGAAACTTCACTAATCGTATTATCTCCAGTTGGCTTATCATCAATTAACTCATTCCATTTCCTAAAAATGCAAACCAAATCATAATATCTTACGACATCATCTTTTACTTTAAAGTCATCAACTTTATACTTGTAAAAAACACCATCAGAATCTATTAATGAAAGCTTATAATCTTTAGGTGAATAACTTTCACCTAAAAGTGTCGACATTCTTATTTCTGTCGCCGTTAAATCTCTTGTAGTGCATGGCTGGTAAACATACACAAAAAGCTCTTTACTTGAACTTTCTGCTATTTGTATTACTTTCAAAGATTTACTTTCATTATCAACTACATAATTATCAGCATTAAATTTTTCATCTTTTTGCAAATCTTCTAATACTGATGTGTAAACAGTATCTTCTGCATATGCCTTTCTTGGCAATATGTTAACAATTGAAGAAAAAAGACAGGAAATTAACAGAACATATATCAACAGAAACAAGCTTTTATTTTTCTTTTTCGTTTTCATCTCACTCTCCTATCTTTTGTTTCAATTAAGCTACTAAACTAAAAGCTGTAGTTACTGTTTCATCTGGATTACTTGGAATTGTTTCAACTACATTTTTAACAACACCAAACCATGACTGAATTTCTTCCCAAAAACCAACGTTATGGTTGTGAGCTAAAATTCCTGCAACAATACATGTTATTGCTATAACTGAAACCAATATCAAAACAGCAATTCCAAAGTATTTCCAACCTTTATTTAATTCAACAAATCTCATTAGTTTTCTCCTTTCTTAACCTATATTTTTACAAGTTATCTTGTATCGACTTTTATCTCACAAATATTGGCATTGTCATAATCTCTTCTATGGCATAGCCCGACTTTTTCAAATTTTCAAACATTACTGCTACATTTTTAAATGTTAGTTCTTTTTCTTGACTTTTCATTTTCTTTTCTCCCTTTTACATTCTCATTTCTTTACTTAAGTCATTTTTAAATGTTTTTAACATTCGGCTTACCATTGCTTGAGAATTATCTATCTTTTTTGAAATTTCTGCTTGATTGTAATCTTGTAAATACAATTTCACAACCTTTCTAACTTTTTCACTTTTAGTCTTAAGAACTTTTAAAATGCTATCTGTTAAGTCAATCTTATCTGTATCAATTTCATCGTTAGCGATTAAGTCCATTAAGTCTATTAAATCGTCTTTATGGTCTGAATTTAATTCAGAGCCTAAAACAAGATTGTCAATATGTCTTCTTTCTTTTCTTAAACAAATTTTCATTGCATTAATAGAAACAATAACTTTAAAAGTTCCTAAATTGCCACGAGTTTCATCAAACCTTGTTTTAGCTTGCCATAACTTCATTAAACTTTCTTGAATTAAATCCTGTTTGTAACTTAAGAATTTACTGAAATGCTTATTAAACACCCATTGCGAAATTTTTAAATCTTCTTGATAATCTTTTTCTGTATATTCCATACAAAGCCCCCTTTTTTAATAAAATTAAACAATTTGTTTAGTCTTACACTATTATTATATGCACATTTTGTTTAGTTGTCAACTAATTTTCAACAATTTGTTGACTTTTTTTTATATTTTTTTATAATCAACAATAACACAGCGTTTAAAAAGGGTATGATATGAGACTTAAAGAATTGAGAAAGAGAAAACAACTAACACAAGCTGAAATCGCAAAAATCCTTAACATAACTCCACAAGCATATGCAAATTATGAACGTGGAGATAGAACTCCTGATATAAACACATGCAAAGCGTTAAGTGGAATCTTTGGGGTCTCTCTTGAAATACTTTTAGGAGATAAACCACTAGCTGAAACAAAAAGCATAAAAATCCCCGTATTAGGAATTATACCTGCAGGCATACCTATAGAAGCTGTCGAAGATATACTTGATTACGAAGAGATTTCCGAAGATATGGCAAGACGTGGAGAATATTTTGCTCTTAAAGTCAAAGGTGATAGCATGCACCCTGTAATTAACGACGGAGACGTTGTTATAGTCAAACAACAAGATGACGCTGAAACAGGAAAGATTTGCGTTGTGATGATAAACGGATTTGACGCAACACTGAAAAGAATAAAAAAAGAATCTAACGGAATTTGGATTCTTCCTGAAAATCCATACAGTGAATTCAAACCAACATTCTTTACAAACAAAGAAATTATAGATACACCTGTTAGAATTTTGGGTGTTGCTATTGAAATCAGAAGAAGTTTATAAAGAACATAAATAAAAGAGAGATTAATTTCTCTCTTTTTCTTTGCTTTTTATAAATAATATTGTATAATATTGAAAACAAGATGAAATTCTTTATAACTAAAAGGAGAACTATATGCCATCTAAAACATGTCAAATTTGTGAAAAACCATCTGGAATTTACCCATTATGTAAATTACACTTAGAAATGAAAAGTCATGGACTAGTTGTTAAAAATGAAAAAACAAATAAATGGGAATTAAAAAAAGACCAAAACGATACATATTCACAAAAAGAAGTTGATAATGAATCTCCAAAAAACAGTGTAATAACTATAGATGAAAATAATAAATCAAAATGTATCATTTGTGGAAGACAATCAAATGGACTTTTATTTTGCTCATCCTGCTTTCACAAATACAAAAATAAAGAGCTCTTATTTAAAATTACTAATTGCTCAAGTGTAGAACTTTTAGATGAAAGTTATGAAGGCAGATATACTTGCAGAGACGGGCATGTAGTAAAAAGCAAATCAGAAAGAGAAATAGACAACTTTCTTTTTGAAAAAGGTATACCACATGCTTATGAAAAAGAACTTCCATATGGAGCCAAAGAAAATGAAACTTTACACCCCGATTTTTACTTACCAAATTATTTAGGGAAAGACAAACATGTATATATAGAACATTGGGGTTATGAAGAAAACAATCTACATTATATGCAAACTAAAAAATTCAAAATGCCAAAATACAAAGAATTAGGAATAACTTTAATTTGCACTTATGAAAAATCTGACACTAAAAATATTGAAGCAACTCTAGAAAGAAAATTAAATAAAAATTTTATTAAAGAAAATGCCATAAATTTTGAAGAATAAATCAATACAATGAACTTCCTTATAAAATAAGGCAAAAACTCCATTTTTACATATAAAATTTTTTCTGGAAATTCTTGCAAGCAGGGGGTCATCGGTTCGAATCCGATTATCTCCACCAAAAAACAAATAAGTTCGAACTATATTCGGACTTATTTTTTATTTATAAAAGACTTCAATCTAATAACAGATTCTTAATTCTCTTTAAATTATTTTTCAATTTTTCTAAATCTATTTTATTATTTCTGACCGAATCTATTCCCCAGTACCCATCGTCAACTTCTCGACATTCAATTTTAAATGAAAAGCCTTCGTTTATTTCAGCAAAATGCTTACTAATTCTTTTCATTGCGACATTGCTAGAAATGCAGAACACTGCTTGAGCATAACATAGGAAAGCATGTTGATAGTCGTTATTTAAACATTTCAATCCTTCATTTATTTTGTTTTTTGCAATTTTAAGATTAACATCTTGTATAACTTTAATCGAAATCTGCTCCCTTAACTTTTTCAAGAAAACAGAAAACTTTTCACTTAAAGAGATTCCTCTTTCTGCAAGCAAAATATCTAAAGGTTTATTAAAATATACAATCTTGTTAAGTTTGTCGAATGAAATAACATTTTTCTTTTTATCGGATATTAACAGCAATTCATTTTTTGACAAGTTAATAAAAATTGTTTTTGCATTGCTAAAAGTTTCTTTTATATTTATAATTCCATCAATAGCCATTTTCTCGCCATCTATTTCACAATATTTTTCTCTTGGAACATTTGTTTTTGTTTTAATAAGTTTCGGAGTGCAAGGAAGTTTAACATACTCAAAACTGTTTTTAGGTATATTTGAAAATCTCCTTACAAAATTTCCCTGTAAATTGATAATTTGGAAGAAAATCTCATTATAAGTCATATGTGAAATATCAAATTCCTTTAGTATTTGAGCATTTACTTTATCTAAGCCAACAACTTTCTTTGGTATTAACAAAATTATAGGAGTAACTTTATTTTTCTTTACATTTGTTTTCCAAATGCTTTTAAAATTTTTAACAACAATTTGTCTTTCGCCCCCTATTATTCCAGCTCTATCACAAACTGTTTCCACATTCTTTAAACAACTTTTAAAATCTCTACGCCAAAAAGCATTATTATCAAAATCCAATCCTTTCAATGCATAACCATTTCCACAAAAACGTGAAAGAAATTCTGGAGATTGGGTCGCATAATAAACTCCAGATTTTATATTTAAAGTTGTGTAGTATTTTATATGAGTTATTTCTTTTATTTTCCCTTCAAAGGACATTTCAATATCGTGAGCTTTCATAATATTGTCTATTTCAATTAATTCTTTACTATTAAGCTTTAAATTGCACCCTGTCAGGCCAAACTTTTTTATGTTGTTTAAATATGACTCATTTGTTCCATGAAAAAGAAAACCATTTGTCACAAACGTATCATATACCTCATTGTAAAACTTTTTCTTAGCTCTTTGCCCAGAACCTTCAATATTTAATCTTTTCTTTATTTTTTCAATAATGAAGTTTTCAATATTTCCATTCTTTAATACTTCCACAATGTTCAAGTGTTTAAATTCTTTCCTTAAAAACAACCAAAGCATAAAAATCTGGCTGATTTTTTCTTGTCCTATAAAAACACTTGGATTGTCAAGACTATACTTATATTTCTCATCATTAAAAACTTCTCTTAAATAAGAAATGACTTTTTTATCTTTATAACAAGATTCTAATTCCCTAACTTGTGAAACAAATATTTTATCTTTTTCAAAATTTTCTGCTATTAGACTATGTTCTCTTTTTATACTCGCTATAATCTTTTTAAGTCCTTTTGCATCATTGTTCTTGACATGTTTTTTTAACTTGGTCACACAATCAAAAAAATCATCTTTATCCTGAAACTCAAATTGTGATAAGAAAGGATAAATCATTTGGAATGGTACGTCACCCATGTACTCCCAATAATATTTCTCTTCTATAAGATTGTCTAAATCCTGCAAAGTTGTAAATTTGTTTTTAAAATCTTCTTCAAAAACAAAATCTTTGCTATTTTCTATTGGACATAAAGAGTTAACATAACTTTTGTCAATGCCTAAAAGCTTAAAAACCTTTTTTCTTTTGTTTATATCTGCTTTCATGGTATGATTATAACATTTTTAAAAAAGATTTTTAAATAAATTTAATAATATATTTACATATTTTAAGTAATTCTATTTCACACTATTGCTATGATCAATGGTTTTAAACTTTTTTGGACTCGTGGTTTGGATTATAAAGGAACGACCTCACGAAGAGAATTTTGGTGGGGAGTTTTAACAAACGCAATAATTATGCTTGTTTTGTTATCTCTGCTTTTTTGGAGTTTATTCTATTCAACTCAAAAGATTAACACTTTTAGCATAACTATGCTAACTCTCTTTTCAATCTTCTGCCTTATTGAACTTCTGCCATCTGTAACGCTTATTATAAGGCGTATGCACGACATTGGAAAAAGTGGTTTTTATATATTTGTCTTATTTATTCCCCTATTTGGTTTCATTTGGTATATCTATTTGGTTACAAGACCTTCCAATCGTTTTAATCGCTCTATCTTACCTTAGGATTTTACATATAACTTTTTATTTGCATATAAACTTAATAAACATAAGCGAGGATAAAATGCAAAAATTAAGAAAAATAAAAGGTTTGGTTTCAAACACTCCCCTAGTGGAAATCAAATACAAATTTGAAGGGAAAGTTCAAGTTGTTTATGCAAAATGCGAATGGTTTTCTCTAACTGGAAGCATCAAAGATAAAGCTGCTTATCAAATTTTTTATGATGCTTACAAATCTAGGACATTGAAATCTGGCGATAAGATTGTCGAGGTCTCAAGTGGAAATATGGGGATATCGATCTGCGCCATAGCCAATTTATTGAACAACCCAGCAACAATTATAATGCCCAAAAATATGAGTAAAGAACGCAAACTTTTAATTAAGCAATATGGTGCAACTTTGGTAGAAACAGACAATTTTAAAGAAGCTTTCAAACTCTGTGAAGAATATAAACAAAATGGATATTTTTGCACCAATCAATTTTCAAACATCAGCAACATAAAAGCACATAAAAACATAACAGCAAAAGAAATTTTTGAAAAAATAAAAGATAAAAAAGTTTCTGCTTTTATTTCAGGAGTGGGAACAAGTGGAACTTTAAGTGGGGTTGGAGAATTTTTAAAGAAAAAATTTAATCTGAAAATCGTGGCAATCGAACCTGATAAAGCACGTATTCTGACTGGGAAACAACCTTTTTTACACCACAAACTTCAAGGAATAAGCGACGAAATTGTGCCCCAATTATATGACTGTGGCCTAGTAGATGATTTCATACAAATCACAGATAATGATGCCATCGCAATGAGCCAGAAGTTGTGTAAAGAGCTTTCTCTTGGCGTTGGAATCTCTGGTGGCGCAAATTTTTTAGGCTCAGTTTTAACAAGAAAAAAAGCTGTTACCGTTTTCCCTGATGACAATAAAAAATATCTGTCAACAGATTTAACAAAACCTATTTCAACTTCTCTTGTGGAGCAAATTGAATTGATTAGTGTTAAATTTCTCTAACAGATAATTTATTATCCTAATTATTTAGCTTTACTTTATTTTATTTAAAATCCACTCAACGAGTTCCTTACTTTCTTTTTCATCAAACTTACGTGCAAAAAGTTTATCTGACTTCTCTAATTTTATCTTATCTTCATTAGAAAGTGTTTTTGGATGACTACCACCTGCTGACCAGTCAATATATCTCAAACTATTATTCGTCATATTTTCTTTAAAAGGTGAAATATAAGCTATTGATTGCATAACTGTTTCATCTGGACATTCAGTGTGTTTAAACCATTTTTTTATAAACTTTTCTTTGCTTATAATATACTTGCAAAGAGAATCAGTTATACTAAACCACTGATCTCCTTTTAAATAAGTGATTTTGGATTTCTTCACACGATTCACGCCCAACTTTAACTGAACTTTGACCAAAAATTTAGCAAACTTTTTTATCCGTTTATTTTTTGTTCCCATAAAAAATCTATAAGCTTTAAAACGCCTGTCCCAAGCCGTTAAATCTTCACCCCAACTCATGAAATCTTTTTTCTCTTTTTCAAAAACATGATATATGTAATCACTATTTTTGATGGGTAAATCTTGACCAGAAAGAAGATGGTAATAACTATATTTTTGATTTAACGCACTCTTCATCAATCTTAGCTCAGTCTCAACCAAATTATAATTTCCCCAGTTTAAACTTTTTCGTTTGATAAAAACCACTTTAGAAAATTTTGTCAACATAGAAAATTCGTGTTCATCAAAATCTTTAGCTTTTTTGTCAACATGAATATAAATATCATTATGTTTACTATCAAGTGCAACAACAAGTTTTTTTAATATATCAAACTGGTTATGTGCCAAAATTAAATAAGCATGTTTGTTCATTTGGATCTCCTTTAATTATTTATCTTTATTGCCACAAAATTTTAGAAAATCAAACAAACATTGGTAAGTTTCATCTCTTTCCACAACTTTCTTTTTCTCAATCATTTTTGCAAGTTCGGTCATGCTAACCATTCTGACTTGTTGAACTTCGCTTGCTTGAATTTGAATCTTTGAAATGTCTATTTTTTGTTTTCTTAGAATGAAAAAATCATAATACTGTCTATCAAAATGGCTTTCATTTACAAATTGTTCTTTTCTATATGAAAACATATAGCGCAGTTCTTGCTCTTTTATCTTCAAACCTATTTCTTCTCTGATTTCACGACAAGCTGCTGACAAACTATCTTGACCAGAAGAAATATGCCCCGTAACTGAGATATCCCACATGTTTGGATTTTTATCTTTATTTTTGCTTCGCTGTTGCATTAAGATGTTATTGTCTTTATCCAATATTGCCACAACCACAATTCTATGCCACAGCCCCTGTTTATGAATTTGACTTCTCGCAAATTCCCCCCCCCGTTTTGATTCCGTTTTCATCTAATATATCAATTAATTCTTCCATTTCCCCTTCCTTTCTCTATTTACATTCCCCACCAACTGAATAATGTGTTGGTTTAAACTCTGTGATTTCTGAAGCTTTTATCCTTTTGATTATATTATCACAATTTATGTTGTTTATAAAAAAGAAATAATAATGATCTAAATTTTTCTGCATAACTTCATATTCCTTTGCAGAAATTTCAAAATAAACTTTATCTTTATAATCTCTTGATGTCGATTTAACTTCAACTAAAATTTCATTGCCATTTTTGTCTTTATAACTGAAATCAAAACCTTTTGAATCATCACGAATTTTGTCATCCAAGCACCAAGCTTTTAAATCCGAAATCTTCATGTCAGTCTCATGCTCTTTTAAATAGTCCCAAACAATCTGTTCTCCCTGTTTTCCAATAACACGTTTTTTCTCTTCATTTGCATTATTAATAATGATAGGTTTGTTTGATTTTCTTTTTATTGCAGACTTATCACTTTTCGATTTAACAGTAACATCTATCAATTTATAAGCTTTGATATTCTTATCAGCAGATTTGTTTTTCAACAAACTTCTGTAACCTAAATCATTATAAATAAAAGACATAAAAATATATGGACTGACTTTCTTATCAAGTTCGAGTTTTTTATAAAAATCAAAAAGTTTGATTCTTTTATATATTCTTTCTTCAGTCGAATTAAATGGAATTGCAAACGCAGTCAATATTATGTCTAAGTCTTTTTCACCATAAATAGGTATTTGATTTTCTGAATCATATAAAAACGCTATCTTGTTTTTCACCATTTCATTAATTGGATTTTTACAAAAGCCTTCATAATTTTTGTTTTTGATATCTTTAATCAATGAAGCAAGATGTTTTTTGATGTTTTCAAAAATTTCTTCAACTTCACTTCCAAAACCTTTACGATACTTAGTTCTTCTGTCTCCAAATTTAAATTGCTTTTCTTTCTTATCATAATAAAGCACAAACTTTTGGTAAGCATTAGTTCGTCCAGAAATTGCACCATAATTAAGCAGTTTTTCAACATAATAACAAAAAGACTTTCGGCTGTTTTCCAACCCTAAACAATAATCTTCTTTGGTCATGGTTTTGATTTTTTCTTTCGTGAACAAATTTAAAAACTTATTTAAAGCCTTTCTTAACCTTTTTTCTTCTTTCAGCTTTTCTTTATACTCATTTGAAATTAAATAAGCGTCCAATTTTTCAAATAATGAACCAACATACAAAACATTATCTTCCATCATAATTATGATAAACCTCTGTATACATTGTATCACAACATATAAAAAAATCATAATGCTTTACATATTACTTCAATTATTTTAACCCTTTATAAAAATCTATAAAGTTTTGGTAAAAAATTTTCTTTATCTGTTTCTCAGTAAAACCGGTCTCTTTCAAAGCTTTCCACAATTTGCTAAAATCACAATAGTCTGAGATTCCATCTGGATAATTTTCGATTCCATAAAAATCAGAGCCTATTCCCAAATTATCAAAACCCCAGTGTGAGGTGAAATATTTTATATTTTCAACTATATCAGAAACTTGAAATGCAGTTTTGTTGTTAGGGGCTTTTATGCATTTATCATAAAAAAATAAGCCCACAAATCCATTGGATTGAACTATAAAATCAATCTGCTTGTCTGTGAGATTACGTTTATGTCTTTTGACGCCATAAAACCCTGTATGTGAACAATAAATATGATTTTGCAACACCTTCGTCACCTGCCAAAAACTTTCTCTGTTTAGATGAGCAACGTCAATCACAATATTTGCATTGGCAAGTTCATTTAAACATCTTCTTCCCCATTCTGTTAATCCTGCCTCACTTTTGCTCCCACCAGCCAAAACATTCTCATTATTCCAAGTCAGTGAGCACGAAAACGGTTTAAGTTGTTTTAAAAACTCCAATTTACTTTCATCTTTCACCCACCATAAGTCTTCAATATGAACAAGGTAATTTTTGTCTAGTCTTTTGAGCAAATTTGTCCTTTCCATAAGCTCTTTTACGATTAAATTTTCTTTTCGCTCAGTACTCCAATAAGATGCACAGATTTTTTCAACATTATTGTTTTTACATCTCTTAATATAACCTTTTATTTCTTCCAAAGAGAGTTCTGTCAAAAAATCATTATGGGTATCACAAATTTTTATCTGTTTCATGTTAATTAATATGAGTTTGGTTGCAAAGTTGTCTTTCTTTAAAATCAAAAATTCAACTTTGATTGACTATCTCTAAATAATTTGTTATATTATTTTTATATAACAATTTTGAAACAAAGGAAAAGATATGAAAAAAGATTATTCAGTTTTTAAAAAGTCAAAAAATGAACAAAACAGGCTTGATTTACAAAATATATATGGAAACGCATACACGGAGAATGTAATAAAATCAGTTTTTGCAAATCTGAAAAACGATTTAGTTGTTTTTGACCTTGGCTGTTTCAATGGTTCTTCAACAAAATCTTTCTTTAAAAATTTTGAATCTCAATGCAAAAGAATCATTGGCATGGACTTTGTGGAAAATGCAATTGAAGAGGCAAACAAAGAGACAAGAAACGAAAAATATAAATTTGTCTTTGCAGACCTGGAGTCACCTAAACTAAAGAATCAACTCAAAAACTGTTTAAAGGAAGAGAATAAAAAACATTTGGATGTTGTGTTCATTTCATATGTGATGCTTCATTTGAAAAATCCACAGAAATTACTTGAAACTCTCGCAAGTCTTTCAGACGAAAACACTGTGGTTATAATTAAGGACACAGAAGATTCCTTGAAAGTTTGTCATCCTCACAACGAAATCTTGCAAGAAGAAATTGAACTTTATTCAAAAATAAGAAACATGACTCGTTATAGTGACAGATTTATTGGCAGAAAGCTTCCAAAAATGCTTGTGGATGCAGGGTTTAGAAATGTTCAAAGTTTTGAACCAAAGACAACAACTCTTGGAAGACCCCTAGAGCAACGTAAAGATTTATATAAAATATTATTTTCTTTTAGAGAAAATCCGAAATTCCCAGAATCCGAAAATAATCAAGAAGAATATAAACAACTTTGCAAAAGAAACAAAGAACTTCTTGCACAACTTAAACTTCTTTTTGAGTCAGAAGACTTCTTTTTCATTCAATTCACGTTTGTTTTTGTTGCAAAAAAATAGAGAGTTTATTACTCTCTATTTTTATCAATGTCCTTTTTTACAGGTATTTCAAGATAATACTTAATTCCAAAGTATGGAGCAATTAAAAGTGGCAAAACAATGCCATGTAATCCAATGCGAACACCTGCTCTAAAACCTTCTTCAAAACTCATATCTTTAAGCTTTAAGAAATCATATCTGAAAGCAGGAATGAGCAATGATGCCCAAATGCATACCAGCATGCATGAAATTATCTTATGTGCATTCCATGCCAAAGATTTGTCCAAAGCAAAAAACAAAATGACAATGCCTGTCAAGATTATTGAAAAAATAGCAATTATTGTTTTAACATAAGGTTTTTCTATCATATTTTAAACTCTTTTTAATTTTAAATTGCAAAGGTGTAAATTTTTTCAGTCATCAATTCATTTTCTAACATACTTTCTCCTTAGTCTTGCCATTTATAAGTTTTATCAGTTTAAAAACCAAATTCTTTGGCATACTCAACTGTTCCACATACTTTATAGGCACCATTACACAACTTTTTAGCCATATAGTTTTTGTCGTCAACTTCAAAAGGAGCTTTTATATCCCATTTTGACGCAGCGCTATATCCAAATTTAGGATAATAATTTTCACTCCCTAAAACCACAGAAAAATGATATCCAAACTCTTTTGCAATTTTATGACCTTCTTTTATTAATGCTTTGCCGACTCCTTTTCTTTGAAATTCTGGCAACACTGCCAAAGGGGCAAGAGCAAGTTCTTCATCTTTTCCTATTTTAATTTTTGTAAAGAGAATATAACCAATTATTATATTATCTTCAACAGCAACAAGTGACAATTTTTTAATAAAATTTTCACTGCTTCTCAAAGCTTCAACCAAAAGATGCTCGCTTCCGTCACTATGCTCTGCATTCTCAAATGCTTTCTTCACAACATTTTTAATTTCTTCTATTTCTTGATCATTATCTTCTCTTATAATCATTATTTTACCTTTTAAAAATTTTGTTTGCCGAATCGGCTTATCAACAAACTCCATCGTTAGATATTTACTCTGTTTTGATTTTACAATTAAAGAACTTTGTAATCTCAATTCTTTAAAAAAATTTGCCAAAAATTTTCTTTATTATTTATTTCATCATCACTTAAGGATTTGACACATTTTACTATTTCGGCTATCATCATTTTCCTTTTTGTCTCATCAATATTTTCGTATCTCATTAATACAAATTCGCCTGTTGATTCGTATTTCATTAATTCATCATAAACATCTGGAATAAATTCTCTACCCACTACATTAACATCTTGCGATACTCTATAACAATGCTGATGACCACATCTTAGATTTTGTGATATAGGCTTAAATTCTTTTTCTTCCAATGTATAAATATAAGCACTCTTGCCCTTGGTCATCTTTTCAAAAAGTTTTGGCTTCAATTCCCAGAAATATTCTTTACCATTCATCGAAGAAAAGAGATTTGGAAAACATCTTCCTGCATATGTCAAGGCAACAAGCCTACTGGATGTTGCGTAAACAAAGCCATCTTTTGTATGATTAGCATTTAGTTGTTTAATATTTGGATCTTTGCTTCCATGATAAAATTTCATATTTTCTCCCAAAAATCTTGTATTTAATTATCTTGGCAAATCAATTTAATTTTGATATTAAGTCAGGTTTTTGATTTTGAGAAACTAAAGTTATAATTTTTTGCCTATATACAACATATGAGAACTAACACCTTGCATATCTTTTCGCTCGCAGGTCTTAAAATGATAATCTAAAAGCATCTCATATTTTTCATCTGAAAGTTGATCAACATAATCTCTCATTTCGTTAAACAAACTGTCAGTCGCAACATCTTTCAAATGCTTTATTGATAAATTTTTAAATTGTTTTTTAAAATCTTCAATAAAATATGATGAAAATATTTCTTCTGGAACATCTTTAATTGCTCCATTATCCATTATCGCATATTGCAATTTATCAATATAACCATTACGCACGCCATATGCCCAAACAATTGATGCATGGGTTAAGTAGGCAAACATTACAATTCCATTGTTTTTACAAATTCTTAATACTTCTTTGATTGCTTGCATTTTATCTTTTTCATTGAAGAGGTGATACATAGGACCAAAAGACAAAACCATATCAAATGAATTGTCTGCAAATTTGGTTAAATCCAAAGCATCTCCTTGCATTGCATGAAGATTTTTAATTCCCTTGCCATTTTGTTTCAGAACATTAAGATTCCTTTTTACCAACTCGACTGCAGTTACATCATACCCTTTTTTCGCAAGTTCAATTGAATATGCCCCTGTCCCGGCTCCAAGTTCAATAATCTTCATTCCTTTTTGAAGATATTTTTCAATATATTTCATTGTGGTAAGATATTCGACTCTTTGATGTTTTGAAAGGAACCTTTCTTCCTCCGTATAACTTTCATATTTATCTTTAATTATTGCTTCATATTTATTAACCTTGCTCATGATTTATCCCCTTTTGTCTAGTTTAATACATTTTTCCCTAATTTGTTTTGTTTTTTTGATTATTTTTGATTTTTATCATGAATCAAAATTCTCTCCTCATCTTTTCTCTTAGTCCTATAACCAGTATTAAAATCAATCAAACTCCACTGCATACAGTATGATTTTGTCTTTCCTAAAAAAGACATTTTGTTGCATATAGTTGTGTCAACTGACAACAAAGTCTCTTTTTTGATTATTTCAGTTTGATTTTGCGACACATAAATTTTATCATAAAAATCAAAAACAATCAAAATAAATCAAAAAATAATCAAACTTTGATTTTGCTACGAACTTTTGATTTTGCGAAAATCAAATTCTCAATACTTTTCATAAAGCAAGCTACTTTGAGCAATACATAGATTTTTTAAATTAAAAAATCATAAATTATATATTTTTCTCTGTCATCGCCAAAGAAAAATTCTTTACATGTCAATATCTTATACAATAAATTTTTAATGGTAATTTGCGTATTATCATCAAAAGTTTTATAATCAGATTTAAAAATACTCTCGCTTTGAATGTGAATCTCATTTCTTAGTTTTCGATTCTTATTTAATTTTGCAAATATATCTGTTTCATCAAACTCAATATAATTATTATCACAGATTTTTTGTATCATTGCGTCAAGATTCATTGAAACTTCATATTTGTCAACCTTTTCATAATATTCTACCTGTTTTTTCACCAACTTACCATCTAAATTTTCTAGTTTTGCATTTTCCATGTTTTCTGTTTTGAAAATTTTCCATTCCGAGTAACTGTAATTCCCGGTTTTCTTCAAGTAATATGTAAACAACCCCTCAATAATAGAAACCGCTGTTAAGATATAATTTTTATTTATCATCCTTCTAATAGGGTCTCTTAAATTTAATTCACTAAGTTGCTTTTGCAAATATTCTAGATATTGTAAATTATAAATAACATTTTCTTTTATTTTCTTGTTTAAGGTATTATCACATGATATATATATTCTTTTTCCAAGATCATTTACTGATTTTGGTGTCCATCTCTCTTCACATGGTTTATCTTTTATTGCTATTATTGTTTCAAATGGAAGTTCGTTTTGCTCTACTACAAAATAATCCAACACCTTTTTCTTTAACTCTTTAGTTACCATTGATTTTGCAGTTTTTGCATCTAATGGCTTTATTGGTTTTAATTTCATTTAATAGATCCTCCGTTAGATTTATAGATTATTTTATTTCCATCTTGATGACATTTTTCTAAATAACAAGCAGTTTGTACCAACAATTTTATTTCACCAAAGCTCATTGTTTGTACATCAATTTTTACATATTTTTTCGCAAATTCTTGTGAAAACCATTCTGCGCATTTTAATCCAAAATGAATGTTTCCATCTTTCACAATAGGATCTTTTGAATTTTCAAAATTTGTAAGATAAGAAAATATTTTTGATAAATGGTAATCACACATTTTATATGTTTGTTTAGGCCTACAATTAAGAGCTTCTCGAAATTTGCTATATTGATTATTAACATCATCTATATCATCAATAGCATCACATAAAAAGTCGAGGTTTTTTATTAAATACTCTCTATACAATTCAACTGATTTTTCATTACTTTCATCTGTTAATTCACAAGACAAATATTCAATAGCTTCATCTATTTCATAGACATCACAATATCTTTCTATTAAGATATTTTTTACTTCATTTAAGATATTTACAGGCGGCTGATTTCTGTCTATTTTTCTTTGTGACCAAATCTTTTTATATTTATCAATTTCATTTTTACACCATATTGTAACTTGATTTACAAGTTCATACCGAGATTTAATATAATCTTTTAGCAATTTAAACGAAAAGACTAAATGCAATGAAACCTCATACTTGTTTGAATATACACAAACCCCCACATCGTCATCTCCGCCTCTAAGTTTTGATATATCCTTGTTAGCAATAACCCAGGGAGCGTATTGAACTTCCCCTTCTTCCATAAGACCATTTTTTATATGACGATCCGTTTTAAAAGGATGAGCAAAAGTTAACGCTCTAAAATATTCAAAAAACTTATCATCTGACGGAGAATTTAATCGTGCCTTATAGAATGAATTTTCTTCTGGATAATTATTCTTTTCATATATACTTTTGAAATAAGCATTATCCTCACAATAAGGATATTGAATTCCAATCTCTGTATATAAACGAATCACAGCGTCTTTTATCATGCATGCAAATGTTAAAAAATTTATAAACATTTCTTCGCTTTCAGGATAATTTGAAATACTATTTAAATATTTTACGCTGCTGTCCAATCTGTCCATAACCACACATATCAAATTCCATTTATCTTTTAATTCTTTAGCCATATAAAAGATTGGTGAATCGTTAATCGTTTCACGCATTTTATTTATTACAGAAATGTCTAAAAATTCTTTACTCATAACAATAATATAACATAAAACACATCCGTTTGTATCTCTTTTTTGATATAATTTTTGAATTGGAGATATTAAAATGCAAAAATTTACAAAAGAATTCAAATTGAAAGTTGTTGATGAATATCAAAATGGAGTATCTTGCAAAGAACTATGCACCAAGTATTCCATACCAAAAACCTGTTTGTATGATTGGTTAAAGTTATATAAAATCAATACTACAAAAGATAAAAATTGTTTTACTTATGAACAATTTATAAACTTGCAAAAACAATTGGCAAAAACAAAACAAGAACTTGAAATTATAAAATTGTCAAACTGTTTGCCTTCCTCTCCGATAAGACAAAAGGAAGAAGCAATTGAAAAATTGATAGGCATATTCCCTATTAAAATAATGTGCAGAGTTTTACAATTGCCATCCGCAACATTTTTTAATTATCTCTATCGAAGAGTAAAAGTTACGCAATATGAAATTTGGGATAATTATCTAAAAGATGAAATAATGAAAGTATTCAATGAAAGTCAACAAAGGTTTAGTGCTAATAAAATCTACATAAAACTAAAAACTATAGGGATAAACACAACTCCAGAAAAAGTAGCTATTTTAATGAAAGAAATGGGTATTAAAAGTAAGCAATGCAGGAAGAAAACTTTTACCCCGCAAAAGAATAAATTCAAATTTTGTTGGAATCATCTCAAAAGATAATTCACTCAAACAGAACCTAACAAATTTTGGGTTGGCGATATAACAATGATTAGAGTTGCAAGTGTAAAATTTTACCTATGTGTCATTATTGATTTATTCTCTCGTAAAGTGATTGCCTACCGTCTTTCAAGTCAAGAAAATTCAAGTTTAGCAGTAAAAACATTTAAAGATGCTTATGAAATGCGAGGTCGACCTGTTGGGCTATCGTTTCACAGTGATCAAGGATTGCAATACACTAATCAAGAATTTCGTGACCTACTCCACTCTCTTAAAGTAAAACAATCATTCTCAAATAAAGGCAACCCTTATGACAATGCACCAATGGAATCATTCTTTTCTAGTTTTAAACGCGAAGAAATCAATGCTAACAATTTCGAATATTTTGAGGAATTAAAAGAATGTGTTGACTCATATATGCAGTATTATAACGATTATCGACCTCATGAAACATTAAAAAACAAAACACCTAACCAAGTCGAAGATGACTATGCGTTAAGTGTTTTATCCGAACTTTCCGTCTAAAAAATAAGCAGAACTTTCGTATAGTATATATGGTGCGTCCATCAGGGCTCGAACCCGAAATCTAAGTTCCGAAGACTTATGTGATATCCATTTCACTATGGACGCATAAGCGTGCATAGTATATCTCAAAAGGCTATGAACGCGTATGGGCGAACATAGCATATCTCACAAACTATGGCCGCAAATTAAGAATTTTAAATTCAGATTAATTATAATAAGAACAACTTCTTTTGTCAAATCAATAAAAAACTTTATGTTTGCTTGCTTTTTTTTTGTTTCTTGTTTAAAATAATAAAAACGAACTTTTTTAAGGAGTTTCTTATGTCAAAAAAACTTAAACCAATTTTGATTTCTTTAATTATATTTTCTATTTTAGGTTATGGTGCTGGGGTTGCGTTACACTATTTCACCAAAAATCCAGCAAGTTTTGTGACATCTCTCACAACGGATTATGCATTTTTTGGATTAGGTGTGGGAGTGGTGCTCGCAATAGTTTATCTTTTTCTTTCAAAACCTAAGAAAAAATCTGATGACAAATCAAAAGGTAAAACTGCAAGTGGCGATGAAATGCAATTGTCCTACGATGCAAAATGGCTTAAGCCTGACGACATCAAAAACCAATTTGGTCTTATAACAACCACATGGTCAGCACTTCCATCTTTGAAAAACACAGGAATTGTGTTCCGAAATGTCATAGAAAATGGAAAATATCATATATCCATGAAAGATGAATATCACTGTCTTATTATTGGTACAACAGCTTCTGGTAAAACTTCCTTATGTTTAGTTCCATCAATTCGAATTTATGCTCACTCCGGAGAAAAACCTTGTATGGTTATTTCTGACCCTAAAGGTGAGCTTTACACAAAAACAAGTAAAATCCTTGAAGATGAAGGCTACAGAGTTATAACTCTTGACCTTCGTGATCCATTCTCTTCCACCCGTTGGAATCCTATGGATCATGCCTTTGAAACTTATCACAAAGGCAAAAACTGCAAAAACAACATCAAGAAATGCACAAACGGGACTCGCCCAAAAGATGCTGGATACCAAGAAATCCCTGGGGAAACTTATGGAAACGAATGGTTTGGTTTTGAAGGCGTGGCTTATCCAAACGAAGATAGTTTGAGAGTTGCCGTGCAAAGTGCAGAACAAGTTTATTGTGACCTGGCTCAAAACGAACTTAGAGAAATCTGCAACACGATAGCTCCTAAGTCAAAAGCTCAAGACCCAACATGGGAAGAAGGAGCTCAAGATTACTTATATGGATGTGCACTTGCCATGCTTGAGGACAGCTTAGACCCAGAACTTGGCATGACAAAAGAAAAATTCAATTTCTTTAATCTTTATAAAATTGCCACTTTCCGTGACCCAGATGCTGAAGCTCCTTTTGAAACTGTCAGAAAATATCTGTTGCAAGGCCGTGATGAAGCAACTTCAACAGTTCCAAACCTTACTTCTGCCGTAATCAACAACTCTCCAAACACCACAAAATCTTATATTGGTGTTTTGAATGGAAAAATTTCATTTATGAACGACATTGGTATTTCCTATTTGACCTCTCAAAGCGACATAAGTTTTGACGATTTCACAAATCAACCAACAGCATTCTATCTTATCATACCTGATGACAGAGAAGAAAGACACAACTTGGCAATCTTGTGCTTGTCTCAGCTTTACAAAAGATTGGTTGACAAAGCAAACACTTATCATGACAAAAAACTTCCTAAACATGTTTATTTCATCTTGGAAGAATTTGGTAACTTGCCACCTATTCCAAAATTTGATAGCATGATCACCGTATCGCGTGGAAGAAATATTCTCTACGAAATGGCAGTCCAATCATACACTCAGCTTGAAACAAAATATGGACAAGATTCGTCAAAAACAATCATTGGAAACTGCAACGCTCAAATCTACATCGGAACTGATGACCAACCTACACGTGACAGTTTTTCAAAGATGTGTGGGGATGTTCAACTTTTACATGAAGAAACAAGCACATCCAAAAACGAAAAAGACAAAGATGGAAAGAGCACAAACACAAGCACGCAAAGAACAACAAGAGCTCTCATCACTCCATACGAACTCGGTCAACTTCCTTTTGGAACAGTCATTGTCAAACTCTTCAGATACAACCCTATGAAGCTTTCATTGACAAGATATGACAAAGTTCCATTCTTCTATAAAAAAGACGCAGAAAAACAAATTGGAATTATGAAGAGTTTGGACACAGCAAAAGTTTATTATGATATCAAAATGCGTAATAAAAAAGTTTTGAAATCAAATCCTTTTGCAAATTTCTAAAAAAAGAAAAACATATACATTTCAAGTATATGTTTTATTTTTTGTCTTTTTCCACAGACTTAGATTTGATTTTTTCTTGCATTTGGACTGAAAACTCTCTGTTTTTCAAGTTTTCAAGAATTGTGTTTGTTGTCTCTATATCTTTAACTGTTGCCATGATGTTATATAAAAGAATATTTTGAGCAAATGCAAATGCAACTTTGACATTCTCTGGATCATTTGAAAATTCTTTTGCCAAATAATTTTTAAAAACTTCTCTTGTAGATTGATCAAAAATTTTTTCTTTTTCAAATCCTGGCTTATTAGAATTAAGTTCCATAACTTTTTCATAAGCTATTATTTTCCTTAACCCACTTGACGTTTTGCATTCTTTCATCGCAGAGGTTAAAGCAAGATTTTTTAATTTATAAAATTTTTTTGTCAAAGCTTTACTTTTTATGGCTTGCCATTTCTTTTTTTTCTGTTCAACTTTTTTTATAAGGCTTGGATCTAATTTGACCTCTTGCTGTAAAGTCTTTGCTTTTCGACTTTCATAAAGAATTGCCACCTCGCAGTCTGCAAGTTCATTCCTTGCTTCTGCAACTCTTTTATCAAGTTGATCATAATCTTCTTTCTTTTCAAGCCTTGTTTTATAAGCCAAAACCATAAGCTCATCAGAATTTAAAATCTGTTTGCTCTTTAAATTTTTTAGATGCCTTTCTATTTCAATGTTTTTAACATTATATTGTGAATATTGAAAATAATATTTCAGAGCATCAATTTGCCCTAGCTCTGCCAAGCAAGTCAAATCATCAAATATTTCATCTATATTGGCCGAAATAAGAAATTTGGACCATAATGTTATAAAATCATTGTCAAGGCTACTTAATATATAATTCATTATACCGTCCTTTTAGCCACCCCTCAATTATATACTTATGAAGGTGGCTTTGTCAATGGTGCAGACAAATTTGTTTAGCAATTTTCATTTTTGTGTCATAAAAGATTATATGGAAAATATATATAACGACGAACTTCTACCAGAAGATTTTGAGGCTGTTGCCCGAGCTTACTCTGCTTCTTTAAAAAACAAAGGCTTTATATTTGTACGTTTGGAAGAAGAAGAGTATAACTTATTAATTGGTGAAATTTTTGTTTTATTAGCGAAAATGAAAGCCTGCTTAGAAAGATTGCAAAATTGTCTGGAATCTGACAGACTTTTGTGTCGTCTCGAAAATGCTGAAGAAACTTTAAGAGAACGCTTTGCAAACAAAAAACCACACAAGTTTGTCTGTGTGGAAGATGAAAACAACACATTCTTAAGTCTTGTTTCAATTGAAAACATGTTGATTATCAAACTTATGCTTCTTGCCACAAAAAGTGGAGAACTTGAACTGTGCAACGAGATAACAATAAGTATAACCAGCATTTTCGCAGAAAGTTTTTCTTGCGAAGGGTTTATTGTTGACACAGATTTTCATCAAAACTAACTGACCAAAAATTCAACCACTCTTGGCAAGCATCTTTCCATTGCCGAAACAAAAATTCTGTTTTTTTCTGGAGTGTATGTTGAAGGTTTATTTTTTATCAATATTAAATCTTTTGGATTAAGTTTAAGTTCGTCTACAATTCCTTCACATATCAAGTTGCTTATCACCATAATGGCATTCTCTTTTGTGATATTTTTGCGTCTTATTGCTTGTTTCAGCAATTCCTCATCATAAATAATCGCATCCAGTGCCACATTAAAGAAAAATTGCAATTTTTCTAGTGCAAATTCGTTTCCATTTGCACCAGCCAAAATTTGCCATGACATATAGTATTCAAAATTTGGGACAAGCAAATCTTCAAAACCCTTATTGAAAAAATATGCCACGCAGTCTTGTGCCACACAATCTCCTTCCAAAGCTTTGGTGCAAACTTCGGTGAAGGTTTCCACAAATTCTCCTCTGTCAGCACTATCAATAATTTCTCTTCTATATCTGACAAACCCATTAAACGCTTGTTGTCTTTTTGTAAAATCTCTGTAATCCAATTTTTTCTCCTATAAAAATTATAACTAAACAAAAGAAAAAACACAAATAAAATTTAGAGATTTAGTCACTTAAGCATTAGATGAGTTTATTGATTTTGTCAATTTTTGCTGTTTTGCCAATATATAACAATCCGTGATTGCAATCTCGCACATCGGAACTGCCAAAATAACAAAGTCAAGCAAACCTGCCATAAGCACAAGAACAATATAAATTGTGCTTGGCACAACCAAAAATAAATCGAAAAGAAGTATAATTGAAAAAACAAAAGTCATAGAAATACAAACTGACGCTGCAGAAAGAAGCATATAGAAAAACATTTGCCATCGATAGCCAATTGCAAGTTCTTTACTAAGCATCAAAACGCCTTTGACATCTAATTCATCGCTTTCTTTGATTATCAGACATGAAAAAGCATAGTTGAGAGCACATATAACACCTGGAACTATCAGAAACAGACTCCAAAACAGAATCATAAATATTTTGACTATTGCCGTGCAAAAAATTTTGACATATTTTTTTATTGAAACAAACAAATCTTCATATTTGCATGGTTTGTTTGTTTCTTTATTAAGCACAAACCCGTAAAGACCTACTTCAAAATAAATAAAAACCAAAAATGGCAACGCCAAACTTAAAACTGGAATAAACGCAGATAGAGCTACTGCTGTCAAAGCAATTAAATTTGCCAAAATGACATCATAGACAGTTTTATCAGAATTTTCAACAAACAGTTTTGCATTGCTTTGCTCTTCTTTCTCTGCCACAACTTTCGGTTTTGCTGAAACTTTCACTGTTTGTGCTTTAGGCTTATACACCCGTTTTTGTTTTGTTTTTGGGTTAGCTTTTTTAGTTTTATCTTCACTCATAAGAGAATTATTTCAAACTTGACGTTTTCTATTCAATAATGAATAAAAAAACAGCCCTTTCGCTGTTTTTTATAAAATTGGAGAAAACAATCTAAACAATGCTTGAGCAAACTTGGTAAGCCATTTCTTTTTTTTGAAAAAGTTTATATCTGCTTCAAAACAATGCTTTAGGTCTTCTTCAAAATAAGTTTTATATTCTTCGTTAAGTTTTTCTGAATATAAAATCACTGTGTCTTCAAAATTTAAACCAAAAGAACGGTTGTCAATGTTGCAAGTTCCAACAGAAAGTTTGTTGTCATCAATGACCAGTGTTTTGCTATGCAAAAAACCATCATAAATATAAACATCCACGCCCATTTCCACCATATCTTTCAAATAAGACAACGATGTCCACATGACAGTTTTATGATCTGGTTTTCTTGGAATCATAATTTTGACTTTAACGCCACTTGCAATAGCAATTCTGATTGCTGAAATAAATGCTTCATCAGGAACAAAATACGGAGTTTGAATAAGAACTTCTTTTTTTGCATTTGTGATCAGTTTAATATATGTTTCTTTGATATATTGCACTTGATTATCTGGTCCAGAAGTCAAAACTTGCAGATAAGCATCTCCAAACTGTTCAGGTTTTGGAAACAATCCTTGCTCGATGTATTCTTTTGAAGAAAATGTTTCTTTTTTTACATATCGCCAGTCATTTAAGAAAATGTTTTGCAAAACATAGACACCTGTTCCCACAATTCTTATGTGAGTATCTCTCCAAGGAGAAAGTTTCTTTTTCTTTCCCATATGATCGTCACGAATGTTGATTCCACCAGTGTAAGCAATTTTCCCATCAATCACAACTATTTTTTTGTGATTTCGATAATTAAGTTTCATGTTAATCATACGAATGTGCATGAAAGGAGGGAAAAATTCAGCCACTTCTCCTCCGGCTTTTTTAAGCTTACGGAAAAAACGTCTTGGTGCACCCAAACAACCCACAGAGTCATAGATAAGTTTCACCTTAACGCCTTCCTTGGCTTTTTTGATAAGCACATTCATAACACGCTTTCCAACCTTGTCATCAGCAAAAATATAATATTCAATGTTGATTGAATCTTTTGCATTTTCAAGATCTTCAACAAGTGCGTTGATTTTGTCTTCACCCCACAAGAAAAACTTAACGTCATTTGCAGGGCAAAGAATGCTTCCATAATTGTAACAAAGTTTCACAAGTTCAACATCTTCGTCCATAATGTCTTTAATTTCATTTGCAGAAACAAGATAGTCTCTTATCTGCTTGTCATACTCCACTTCATAAAGCTTATGGCGAGAGATCATTTTTCTAATTCTGATAGAAAGTCCACTTCCGAAAATACCATAGATAATGTACCCTATTCCCGGCAAAAGTGTGACAACTGTAAGCCAACTTATCACACTAGATAATTTTTTTCTTTCAAAAAATATCATTGAAAGCATAAGAAGAAAGTTTAAACTTAGATAGGCAAAAAACGCCCAAAACATAATTCTCATCATAGTTTTTTACCTCTTAAACAGCTTCTTCTTGCTCTAGATTGAACGCTACTGATATTCTATAATTTGTGTTACCCACTTTAATATAATAAAATTTTACACAACTTTCTGCCACAGTCACACTGTTTTTTAGAGTCAAAAATTCACAAAGATTTTTTCCAGCAGAATCTTTAATAATTTCAGGAGCGTAATATAAAACACTGTTTTTATCATCTTCAGCAAGCCCCAAGGCATTCTTCACATCTTGATCGAATTGTGAAAGATTCCATGTTCCTGCAGTCACAGTTTTTTCAACAGTAACTCTATCTTTTGGAGAAACCAATTGAATAAAGCGCCAATTTTTATCTACTTTCACTAAAATATTTTTAATTTCACCTGCTTGCAATGACAATGTTTCTATCTTTTTAACTTTTCCATTTTCAAAAGCAAAATATTCCGATGTTTGACTTTCACTTAAATTCAAGATCTCTTTTGCAATCGGATCAAGAATTTCAGTAGAAGGTCCATTTGTAAAATCAAAATAGATCATATTTTTTTCAATAGAAATATAGAAATTCAAAAGATAATAACTGTCTCCGACTTTCACATAATACGTCTTTTGAACATTTTCAACCAAAGATATTGTTTCAACTCTTGACAGAACGCCTGTTGCTGATAATTCATAATACGTGATATCTGTAACATTTGTTCCCAAGGTTTCATTCACAGTTTTGTTCAGCTCTGATAATGAGAATGCTATGTTAGCATCAGCTTGGTGAACAATATCTTTGTTTGCTTTATATACATAGAATGTGAATTTGAATTTAAAGAATTGTTCGTTTGCCGGATCTTTTGCATTAATTGCAAAATAAGTTTTTGTGACAACTGATTTATCGCCAGCTGTTTCATTCCCTGCTGAAGACAAAACCCCGTTTTCATCAATATCATACAAAGATATGTTGTCTGAGATAATTGAATTGTTTGTTGTTGAAAGAGATTTTGCAATCATATCTCTTGCCTTCACTGAAATGTTATCTTCAGAAGAAATGAAATCTGTCATTTCAGTCACATTTGCAGAAATCATATTCCAAGTGATTGTCCATTTTTTCATTGTGCTGATGCTGCCGTCTTCATTTCTTGTAACAACAATGTAATTTGAATTAATGCTTTCGCCAACATTCTTTGTAAATTGTTCATAAACAATTTTTGAAATAGTGTTGTTAGATTTATTAATTTTGTAAAATTCAGAGCCTGTTTCCAAGTCGGACAATCTGAAATCTATATATGGTCTAATTGCAATTTCTCTTGAGTCAGTGCCATCATAAACATAATAGGTTCTTGTCAAAACTTTTGAAGAAGTTTCAGTTTTCACTAAATATGTTTTTGTAAATATTCCGATTTCGTTACTTGTAAACTCAGTTTTTTGAGTTATCTCGTTATTTTCTCCAAGTTCATACCATGTTTCTCCAGGGCCAACAGGTAATGTTGTTTCCCCTTTTACAACATCAACTTGTTGATCTTCTCTTACAGCTGTGTCATAAACAAATAGTGTGAATTTAAGTTTTTTATATGTTATTGCACCTTCCACTCTTCCTGACACAACAACTTCAACATCAAACTCACCAGATGTGTTAAATTGCCAAGAATCAAGATTGTCAAAGTGAACAACATTTTCTCCTATCTTAACAATACGGAATCTCTTGTTTGCCATATTTGGAATATCGCTCACACCATCAAACAAATCTTCAAAAACTAATGTTCCTCCAACAGGGATTGTATAATCTTTACTACATACTATTTCACTAGGAGTGGCTGTATTGAAATTGTTAACGCTATAGCACAATTGATAATTATTTGGTATAGCAATTAAACAATTATTCCACAATTCTACAGTGTTTCCACCCTGACAAAGTTCGTTGTTTTTTCGATTTTGATCTAAATAAATTCTGAATGTTCCTAGTTTAAGTCTTGTTGAGTTTGTTTCAAAGTTTCCGTCTTGTCCAGAGACTTTCATGTAAACATTAATTGTTATAGTGTGTGTTCTCACATCAAAATCTTCCGTTGTGGTTATCGTTCCAAATTCGTCAATAAATGCTGAACCTGCACCCACTGAAGATCCATTTCCGTTGTCAACTGAATTTATTTCATACACAAATTTGTGATAATCTTGTCCACTCAAGTTAGGCGTCTTCTTTTCGTTTTTGAAGGTATATAGTTCAATATCATTTGCCCATTGATCTCTTCTGATAACATAATATTGTGAATTGCCATCATCAGCTTTTATTGTGTAATAATCATCAATCTGATAGTATGGATTTCCTTGAGTGTCGGTCGTTGGATGAGTTGCTTTTGAAAACTCTGGATAAACTTCAAAGGTTTCAACTTGTTGGTAAATTTGTCTATTTTCAGCCACTAAGAAGTACAATGTTTCTGTTTTATAATTTGAAGAGTTCAACTCTGCCACGTCTTCAATGTTAAGTGTAATGCTTGAGTAATCTGCAATGCCTATAGGTAAATTATCCAACTCTGAAACATAATAATTGGCAAAGTTGTTATAACTTATGACTTCAATATATTCTTCATTGTTCTTTATATAATAAGTTTTATTCTTATCAACGTCCGTGTCTTTAGATTGCTTATAGATTTCTCCGTCTTTCTCAAAGTATGAGCCCAACTTGTTTGCATCTATAATATCTGTTTTAATTGTGTAATTATTATCCGAAGTTTTCTCGTAATATACATGAGAAGAATTAAAGTCTTTTGCACAAACATATTTTTTATTATTGCTATTTAAAGCGTTTCCATTATAAGCAAATGAACATTTGCCATTTTCTTCTTTAACATTAACAAAAACTGATTTTGTAGTATCAAGATTTTCTGTGAGAGATGATATGCTTGCTGAGATACCTACATACTCAGTGATTGCATAAGGTTTGTTGTTGGTTTTTGTGATTAAGTTTGTTAACTCTTCACCTTCCACAACAGGCTTGCTAGTTATGCTAAATGTCACTGAAGAATTTGGTTGTAACACAACTTCCAATGTATCGTTGTATATTGTTTTTCCATCATTTGCAACTGGACTTCCAGCATCTAATAATTTGTTATTATCTTTAAACAATCCACTTGTATCTGCTGATCTTTGAAGAGTTACATATGTTGAAAGGACACATGCATTTTTTCCGTCAGATAAAGTTATGTCCACTCTGACATTTGAAAGTGTTGTTCCTGTGCCATAAAGTATGCCGTTAATTGTTGGAACAGTGAAGTTTGAAGCGTCATTCTCGGTATCATTTACATTTTCGTCTTTCTCTTTATTTACAAAAACATCTCCAAGTTCAGAATTTTTATTGCTATCAACAAATGCCAATTTGTTGTCTGTTATAAGTTTCTTACGAGTTGGGTTTTCCTCGTCTGTCCCTAAGAATGTTGTTCCAAGACATTTATCTTCATAATAGAATTTAATATCTTGAACTTTAATTTGATTTGCTCTTGAATAATAATTCTTAATTGAATTTTCATCAAATGCACTTATATTTTTAATATCAAATCCATAAGCAGAAATTCCTGAAAGAGTTACATCAATTGCTTCATCATTTCCTGGATATGAATAACCACTTGAAGGAGTGTAAGTTTGAGTGAGAGCAGTTCCATTATAAGTTGCACTATAACGGCCCATCGCTCCTGATTTATCCTTAGGAACAAAGGTTGGAATAATTTCAAGCGAAATTCCACTGTTTATTCCACCCTGAATAATGTCATTTATTTTTGGTTTGACAGTTTGTGTATTATCGCCGTTTGTATCGATAAACTTGTAATGAGTGGCCTCTGTAGAAGATTCGCTGCCAGTAATTTCATAATCTTGTGTATCACCAATGATACTTATTTTGCTAAGGCCGCTTTCATTTGTAAACTCTCTTATTGCTGTACCATTTGGAGTTGAAATAACAAGCCTAGCTTTTTTAATGGTTACATCATCAGAGGTTTCAAGGATAATTTCATTTTTGTACTTTGTTTTTCCTGTGTTGTCTGTCTCCGATTTGTATATGAATGCATTATATGTTACATATCCATCACTTGTGGTTGTTGCTGAAAGAGTTTGATATCTCAAGCCAACTGCAATTTTTTCTCCTTCTTTCCAAATAGGATTTTCAACAGAATAGATCTGTGGATTTTCATTTGCAACAACTTTGAAATAGAATTTGAGTTTGTAGCCGAAAGCGTTTTCTGCTTCAACCACAAAATTTCTTTCTCCCAATGCAAGAGCTGGCATGACAATTGACAACTTGTTTTCATTTTTAGCTAATGTTGTAATATCATCAGAATAACGTTGGTTGAAATCTTCAAAATCGTTGTATCCAGAAGAGATATTCTTTTTATAAGTATATGTGAATCTGTCTGCATTGTTGAGGCTTGTTGAACCATACAAATATGCTCTGATGGTTGAAACTTGGTCCCCATTGTTTCCTTCACCTGTGTTGTTGTTCCAAAGATTGAAGGTGATTTCTGAGTTCTCACTGTTGATTATATATGGATTTTCTTTGTTGCTTGCAACTGATTGAGTATTATCAATTTCAACTGAACTTGGATTGTAGATTGCTGAAGTTTCATGTCTGCTCTTAAAGCTTATTGTTGAATTTGGAACAACCCTAAACAAAATATTATGGGCTGCAGTTATTGTTTCTCCACCGATATCAACTGAATATATGATTTTCATCATAACATGGTTTCCATCGTTGTTTGCGCCTTGTGCATTGATAAGGTAGTCCACAGTCTTTCCATTTTCAATTTGACCAGACAATGTTATATAGTTTTTGCTGATGTCGCCTTGTAAAACTTCAATTTGAGTGCTGTCTCCAAACACTTCTCCAGATGCTCCCACTTTTGGATCAAGACCAGTATAATATCTGATTCCTTCAATCTCAGTTTCAACCAACTTTTTATAAATTTCACCAGCTGTGCGACCAAGTGGATTTGTTAAATCATTATTAATACTGTTATTTTCCAAAACAATAGGAGTTCCTTCAAAACCATAGATTTGAAGAGAAATTGAACCACCTGATTCTTTCAGTGTTTCTCTTGAATAAAGTTTGTTTGTCCTTGTGTTTTTAATTCCAAAGCCAGTGAAATAGCCAAGCAAACTTTGTTCTGTTCCTGCCAAGATGTCAAGGGTTGTGTAATTTTCTGGATTGTCAGCATTTCCTTCTACCCCAAATTCAATATCGAGATAGAAATTGTATATTGCCCCTGTTGAAATTGTAGGTGCAGAATCTTCTTTCCCAAGTTTCAATTCTACAATTAAGCCAAACTCTTTGCCGTAATCTTCTGATTTTAAAGTAAATTCTGAAGCACTGTAAATAGTTTCTTTTTGTGCTGAGATTGTAGGAGTTCCTATAATCAAACTTGAAATAGGGTTTGTTTTTGACTCAGCCCAACTTATAGACGAATAAACAGAGTCATAGTGATAATCTTTAAATTCATGACTAAGCGTAATTTGGGTTTTATCCTTGTAAATTTGCACAATCTTATAGTCTTGTCTATCGTTTTCAAGTCTTACATATCTATCACCTGCAACCCAATAAGATGAATCGATACTGTAGCTAAGAACATAAGTATTTCTTTGATCAACAAATTGAAGAGAGACATTTTCACTCAAAGCTATCTCTGTTCCATCATGATAAGTTGCAACAACTCTGCTTGTCAGTTTTGGAATGCTCAAGTAAATTGAGTCGTCAGTGATAAGATTTGCAGTATTGTTTGTTTCTGCAGAAGTTTTGTTTGTGAAAGTGCCTTTATATTCAAATCCGGTGTAACTCTTGCCCAAATCAATGTTTATAAAATCATTTGTTTTAGTTGCATTTATTGCGATAACTTGAACTTCATTGTCCTTTGTAAATCTTAAATAATAATTTGTTCCGAGAGTCACAGATGGAATAAATGTAAAGTTCAAAATTCTGTTTTCAGCAAACAAAGTTGTTTCAGCATATTTTGCCAAATCTTCAGCATAAACAAGTTCTCTGTTTTCGATATAATTTGGAGCGTTTGTTGTAACTTTTACGATATCTCCCACAACAATTTCAACTTTATATGTCACAATAACATTGTTTATTGAAACATTGAATGTGACACTTCCACTCTGTGCAGTGTTGATTATTCCAAAAGTTAAGTTTAATTTGATATTTTTTATTGAACCAAAATCTGTATACCTACAAATAAGTTTACTATCACTGCTGTTAGTTATTTTTTTAGATTGAACTAATCCTTCTAAAGTTTCATCTTCAACATAGACAACAGCATTGTCTATTGATGCAACACTTATTTCACACGACATTTTTAAGTTTTCTGTCTCTGTTAAATCTTCAATTGAAATTCTTTGAGTTTCTCCAAATAATGCTTTTGTTGTGAAGAAGTTTTCTATCTTATCAGAAATATATTTTGCTTCAGAAAGAGAATCTTCATTGGCTTGCGTTGCAATATATTCTCTGTCTAATACCGTCTTTCCATCTGGAGAAGGGTAATTTGCCAAAACTTTAACGTTTGGATATGTGGTATATCTATAGATTATTTCAAAACTCAAAAGTTCTTGATTATTAAATATTCCAGTTATTGTGAATGCTTTTTCAACGAAAGTTGAAGTAGCAACATTTGTTGGAGTGATTATTACATGATCAAGGCGATTTCCGTCATTTGAAACAACTTTATATGTCATTCCAGTATTTTCAGAGTCGAATTTGTCGGCAGTGAAATAATTCAAAATAACTGAAAGTTCTGTTGAAAATTCTACATTTCCATATCTTCTTGTTGTATCAACATATCTTCTTGTTTTTGTTTCATCAAAACTTGCTTTTCCAATTATGCTGAAATCAAAAGTATAATAATTTTCTCCCGATTTGATTGTGACTTCAAAAACAAACTCAACATCTTGTTTCAAATGAGCAATCTTAATTTCTGTTGCATGCCACATGCTGAATGTTTCTGATTTTACTCCAGGAGTGATCTGAATGAGATTATTATAAGTAATATCTCCATAGCAAATTTCTTCACCATTTTTTAATGAAATCACAACATCGTCTATTGTTCTGTTATTTCTTATTGATTTAATATCTTTAAAAATTCCATTTTCAAACGTATCAATTCCATTGGTGGAATTCAAACGATAAGTTGTTGCACCAGAAAGGGTTTCTTGAGCAAGTTCCCAAGTATAAAATCCAGTAACAGTAAGATTGATTTTAAATGCAACTCTTTCATCTGTGTAATATCCAATCTCATAAACAAAATCTTTTGCAACATTATCTTTAACTTGAACATGAAGTTTGTTTTCTTTGTCAAGATATGCATAAGATTTTTCTATATCCTCAATTTTGAAATAATAAGTTATTCCTTCAATCTCAGTTTCAACAACACCATTTTCATTTTCTTCTGGATTAATTGTTCCGTTAGACCAATTAGAAACCAATTCTGTTTCAAGAGTTGTGCCTGTAGTGGTTCCATTTTGATTGTAAATTTCAGTTCCAGCTTTGATTACCCATTTGAATTTTAAAGCGTTTTCAAAATCTTCCTCTCCTTTGATATAAGCAGAGAAGTTGTTAACTTTCGATTCTGTGTTGTTGCTCAAAATCCTTATATCGACGTCAAAGACAACCTCTTCACTTCCAGCACTGATTGAGGTTTCATATATATTGTTCTTCGCAGTCAAAACTTCCTCATCTTGCTTAAGTGAATGTATATAATTTTGTCCTTGATTGAAATAGAACGTGTATTCCATTTCACTGCCAATGATTGTCGTTCCTTCCACTGCAAAAGACTTTTCAATCACAAGAATAAGTTTTGTTGTTTGATCAACCAATGTGACGCTGAAATTATCTTCATCAAAATTATAAGTGAAATAACTTGAATAGTCAGTCTTTTCTATTTCAACGCCACCAACAACTGCACTTTTCACTGAATATGACCAAGTTACATTTTCAGGCGATGTTGAAGCCCAATTTATGTCAGCAAAACGTTTTCCACCATCAAATTTGCTGTTTGATGAGTTGAATTGTTCTTCCAAATCAACTGAATAGGTTGAAGTTTCTTGATCGTAATAATTTGAATAAACATCCAAATATTCACCTGTTTCAGCATATGGATATGTCACTTTTCCCACAGTGAAACTTGATGTCACTTTAATTCGGTAGAACCATGTGTAGTTTGTGTTTCCTTGATGTTTTCTAAGTTCGAATTTTAAAACTATATATGCTTCTGTTTGTGAACTTTCAAGGTCGTTTATAATAAGCTTTGTTTCGCCTTGACCTTCTGCGTTTGTCAAAGTTGCCAAACCAGGCAAGTAACCTTCAGCTTCTTCAACAATCGAAACTTTATATCCTGCATCAGCATTTTGCCCTACAACATTTGCTGTTGTTGCATTGAAATAGAACCCATAAGCATCGCTTATAAAGTCTGAGAATAAATCATTTGTCAAAGATTTGATATCTTCACTGTTATGAACAATTGTATATTCTTTTCCAGCAGTCATAAGTTGAGCCACTTTTGCTTGTTCAAGCTGTTGATAGTCAGAAGAGATTAATGTTTTGAAATCAATATCTCCAAAACTATTGAACTTCAGTTCTTCAATTGTTCCAACTGGAGAATTTGCATAGTAGACAAATTGTTCGCCAACTTTACTTACAATCGCATCCATTGAAATAACAACTGTCAAATTGTTTCCTGTTGAGTCAGAAATATTTTTTGCCACATTAAATGAATTTCCAGTTTCGCTGACAAATTCGTTTGTCAATTCATATGTATGAAGCTTGTTTCCACTTTTTGTCAAATAACCTGTTGGATTTCCGTCAATATTGAAATCGTTTTGTGGTTGATAGTCAGTTGAAGAGGTCAACAACAAATATGTTTTTCTACCATAATTCACAACAGAAACATCTTCTTGTGTGTCAGAAAGTGTTTGTTTCTTCAGCACGCTTGAAGCCATTTCTTCAACTTTGTCACTGCCATAACCGACATTAAAATCAATTTTTGCAGAATTATTTTTGTCACAGAGAATAATTTTATTTTCATCTTCTCCTTCAACAATTTTCACAGCATCAATTTTTGCTGGTTGAGCATCCACACCTTCACGTTGTGCATAAATGTTGAACTCTTGAAGTTTGTTCTCTCCTAAAGAAAGCTCCAATGTTTGTTCACTTACAAATTTAAACTCAAAATCATTTCCACTTTGCAACAAGTTGATATATTTTTGGCCTGAAACATTTTCATAAGTGAAAACGAGATTTCCTTGAGTTTTGTTAGAAACAATTTCTGTGCATCCTTCAAAAGAATTTCCATTTTCAAGATAATCTGTCATTTTGTATAACTTATAACTTGTTGAAAGCCTTGCTTCTGACACATTTTCCAAATTGATAAATGGAGTTTCTTGATTTGGGTTCAATTGCTCTCTGATAACTAAGTTTGGATTTACATATAATGTTATCGTTATACTGCAAGCATAAAATGAATTTATTCCATAATAAAGAGTGAATGAAACTGTTTTAAATTGATAAACTTCTCCAATGTTCAAGAGAATTTTCGTCACGCTTCCATTTTCTGTCACTTTTGAAAGTGAACATATATCTTGATTTTCATAGAACACTCCAGTGTTTGAAGATTCCAAAGAACCAAGGTTTCCTAAAGCGTTCGCCCAACTATATTTTTTGCCTATTACAGATGACAAGTTGATAAACTCATCAAGGTCATAACTGTTTCCAGCAAAAACGCTGACAGCATTTCCATCTTGCACAAGATAGTCAGAATATTTTTCGTAATAAGTGTTGAAACTTGAACTTACCGTAACGTCCGATTTGCAAACGAAAATTAAAGTCACGTCAAACAATGTTTCGTTTTCATCTCTCAATCTAAACACCATTTCTGTGTCTTCTTTGAAAGGATTAATTATAGTCATTTTGCTTAATGCATGATTTCGATAATATTCAATACTGTTTGAATCCCCTGTATTTTCTCCTGCATCATTTTCTGAAACATTAAATTGAACCATTTTCATAATGTCCAATTTGTTGTTTGAACTCAATCCAGACAAATAATCATTATCCAGTTTGAAAACAACATTGTTTGTTTCTTCTTCACCATCCAAACCTGCAATAAAGATCTTTACAAGGCTGTTTAAGTCAACGACATCTCCACTTGATACATATTTTTCAACTTTGACAGAAGCTTTATTAGCACTGTCAACATAATTTGGAGTTTCTTCCATTGTTTTTGTGTTGTCATACTGAACTTTTGATATTCCTTCACTCACAACATCAAAAACTATATTTTGAGACTTAAGAGTGTTTGAAGTCACATTTCCTTGTTCATCAAAAACACGAACAACGTTGTTGTCTTTGTCTAAAACATGAGCCGTCAAAGTCGTTGTTTTTTTCTCCCCTTGTGTTGAAACAAAGTTTGAAATTTTGGAAACAGTGTTGTCAAATGCCAAAATATTGCTTGAGCCAGTTTCAGGAGTTTCTACAAATCTGTACTTATAGATCCCAGTTGAACTTTCAATCTCTTTGCCAAATTGGTCATACATTTTGAAAGTCAAAAGGTCATTGAGATTATTCAAAATTTCTTCAGTGCTAGAGCCTGCAATAACTTTGTTTCCCCAAGTTATTCTGATTCCATTTGATGCTGTTATACTCACCTGAATGTTATCTTCAACATTGTCTCCATCAGCATCCAAGTCAGTTTGTTTTTTAAATTCCCCTTCAAACGCAACTGGTTGTTGATAATAGATATAGAAATGATTGTTTGCTGTCAAACTGTCTTGTTGAAGAATATCTTTTTTGAAAGTTTCTTTTCCATCATTGTATTGAAGTTGAAGTCTGATGTAAGTGCCCATGTCAAGAGCATTTCTTCCAGCAGAGAAAAATCCTTCTTCAATTGCAAAATTACCTTCAAAAGTGATTTCATTTTGTCCCACTTCTTTTTCAACCAAACCTTGAAGAGTGACATAATTATTTGTTTCTCTGCCATTCAAATCCAAACAAACCACTTTCAAATTTCCCGAATTGAAAGCAGAAATAACTTTGTTTGAATCGTTTTCTGGATCTTCACAATTTTTTAATGTCATTTGGAAAGTTAACATTGTTTTTGTTTCTGAACTCTCATTTTTGTTGATTGCAGGGATGTAGTATTCATTGTTGTGTTCTGGATTTGCAACTATTCCTGCAGCAAAATTGAATGTTGGAACGATGTTTGCAATTGCCAATGTGCTCTCTACCATAACATCTTTGCTTCTGCTTGATTTAACAATCAAATATTTACCATCTTCTGTATATGGTTTTGAATCAGCATCTGTTTTTATTGTCATCGCAACAACTTTAACTTTTCCTGCAAAACTTTTTACTGCTGTCAACACGCTTCTTGGATTGTCTATTTCATACAGATTATACCCATTTGTTGGAGTAGAAGTCCCTGGGATTGACAGAGTTTGATTTTTGTAATTAACTCTGTAATTTACAGCTTGTTTGCAATTGAAAACCGTTGTTAAATCAAGATTTTGTGCAGATTCGTTGTCATTTGAATCTACAAACAAAAAGTATTTTACAGTTTGATAAATATTGTCTGTGTTTATTGGATTTAATTCATCAGAAAGAGTTTTGTTGCCTGCAACAGCAACACCATTTTCATCATAGTTTATTGTCAAAGTTATTGAATCATTATTTATCCATGCTGGATCTTCTTCATAATCATGCTCTTCAGCAACAAGAATAATTTGTTTTTCTCCTGATGTCAAAGATGGTTCAAAACTAAAGAAATTTTGCCAAATTCCTTCTTCATCTTCATAGAAGAAATTAAATTTCAAATTAAAACTTTCAGCAGTCGACGCTGCAATTTTCCAATAATAGTCTCCAAAATTTTTAGGACTTGTGTTTGGCAACAAATAATATTCTGTTCCTGCAGGTGCATTGAAATAATCTATGGTCGAATCAAAAGTTTCTTGAGAAATTGTTGTAACTCCATTTGTGGTTGTCACTTTCATCACTTTTCCACCAAAAATCTTTAATCCAGTTTCGCTTTTAGGTATCTTTATTCCAACATTTCCAAAAAGTGGATTGAGATTTGCACCGGTACTGTCTTTGATTGACAATCCCAAATTTGCTTCTCCGTTTGAAGAAGCAGTTGTCAAAGTGAAATATTTATCTAAATAAGTCTTAAAAGATTTGTTTTCTGATGTCATTTCAACAAAGTCTACATCAACATCCAAAACTTTGATGTTGATTTCTTTTGATATGCAAGTTTGTGGTTTTTGTTCAAAATATCTCAGAACACTTGAAGTCAATGCTTCTTTGTCGGTTATGCTTGAATAGAGTTCCAAAATTTGCTTTTGATAATATGAGTTAGCAAAAGTGTAAGCAGTGATAGTGTCAACATTATTTCCACTTCTTTGTGTTGCCACGAAACTGCTTGACTCCCAATCAAAGTCTATGTAACGAGATGTTGAAGAATAGAAAATTTCTTTTGTTCTTGTTTGATCTGAGAAAAGATATTTGCTGTCATTTGGAGTGAAAGAAGTTTCAAGTTTAAATGTCGAGCCAACAACCACTTCTTGAACATTTCCAGTTTGATTAGAACCAGAAACTTGAAGGTTGATGTCATAAACAGGGACGTCAACCACAATTTTTATTGTCTTTGATGGAAGCAAAACGTTTTCTGATTTTGCTGTTAACAGTGAAGTTCCTCCCACAACCCAATCTTCAAAGATATCTGCATTATATTCTGGCTCAAGTGTGACATTGAAGCTTTTATTGAGAGTTACAACTTGAGGAACTTTGATAACACCATCTGAAACAAAACCATTTTTCGCTTGTCCACCTCTCAAAGAGAGTGTGACTTTGTTGTTTGTAACATTTTCTGTTGTTGAAACAATTGTGATTTTGAAATCAGAAGCAATCTCATATTGTTGAAGCGTTGAATTAAAGTTTCCTAGACCCTCATCCAAAACTTGAGAAAATGCCATGTCTTGTGGGTCATTTTCTTTTTCATTGAACGAACCTGTCAAATAAAGTCCAAGAATAGTAACACCAGCTATTCCAACCAAGCCAGTAATGACCAATAATATCACTTTCCACAGACTGAGAACTCCTCTCTTTTTCATACAAAACTCCAAATAAAAACAATCAAATATAAATTTTTGCAAACAAAATTTAAGACATCGATGATTGGTTATGTAATTCTCCAAATTATTGTTTGCATATTTCGACAAATTAATTATACTTTTTTATCTTTATTTTTGCAAGTAAATATATTAAATTTCAAAGTTTATATATTTATATATAAATTATCAAGTGTTCCAATCTCAGTTTTTAAGTTGACACAAAAGCAAATATGGTTTATAATTGTTTCATGAACACAAATGTAGAAATTTTAAATTATTTAAATCTCGTAAACGAAAGACTTGGAAAATTGTATAAATTGTCTGGTTTTAATCCTCTTCCAGATGATTTTGTTTTCAACAAAAAAGTGATCAAAGAGAGATTGTTTTTAAATCAAATGCAGTCTGAAATTTCTTTTCCAGATTTTGTGTTTGGCGAAAAGAAATATTTGAAAAAACATTTCAAATATTCAATCAAAAACATTAGAAATCTTTTGAAAAACAAAGAGTTATCAAAAGCTATGAGCACTGAATTTCAAACACGTTTCAGTGTTTATTTGACAATGAGAGAGAGCGTAACTGCCCTGCTTTTAAAAGATTTCAACAAATTCAATTTCAACGAATGTGATGCTTATGCAGAAATTTTCAATATAAATCCCGTAATGTTCAACCTTTTGACAGAGCTTTTTGAAAAAGATTGCAATTTGGAGATGTTGATTGAAGAACTTGAAAACAAATATAAAACTTCTTATGAAGAAAAACTGAAAGCAATCGAAGCCAAAACAACAGCTCAAGAAATTAAGAAAAAAGAAAACACCATTTTGGAACTTGAAAATGAGCGTGCAAACGCATTTACAAAAAATAAAGAAGAAATCAAAAATCACAAACTTGCAATAAAAAATGAGAAAAAGGCTGAAAAAACCAAAAAACACGAAGAAGTTAAAAAGGTGAAAACCAGCATTGCTAACAAGGAGAAATAATGATACAAGCAATTAATGTTTCATTGGCTTTTGGTGGCAGAACACTATACAAAGAAGTCAATTTGAAATTCACAAAAGGAAACTGCTATGGTATTATCGGCGCAAATGGTGCTGGTAAGTCTACTTTTTTAAAAATTTTGACAGGTGAGCTTGAACCTAACACTGGTGAAATTGTGAAAACTCCTGGCGAAAGAATGTCCGTTTTGGAACAAAATCAAAACAAATATGACAACGAAACCGTTTTGGACACGGTTTTGCTTGGGCATAAACGTCTCATGGAAATTCAAAAAGAAAAAGATGCACTTTATGCAAAGGAGAATTTCTCTGATGAAGACGGAATAAGAGCTGGGGAACTGGAAACCGAATTTGCAGAACTTGGAGGTTGGGAAGCTGACGGTGAAGCAAAAACTCTTCTACAAAATTTAGGAGTTGAAGAAAGCTGTTTCTATGATTTGATGTCAACGTTAGACTCAAAGATTAAAGTCAAAGTTTTGCTGGCACAAGCCCTTTTTGGAAATCCTGATATTTTAGTATTAGACGAACCCACAAACAACTTAGATTTCAAAACTATCAGATGGCTGGAAAATTTCTTACTTGATTTTGAAAATATCGTAATTATCGTGTCCCACAATCGTCACTTTTTAAACAAAGTCTGCACTCATATCTGCGATGTTGACTTTGGCGAAATCAACATGTATCTTGGAAACTATGATTTTTGGTATGAAACCAGTCAACTCCTTGCAAGACAGGCAAAAGATCAAAACAAAAAGGCTGAACAACGTGCCAAAGAACTTAAAGATTTCATTGCAAGATTTTCTGCAAATGCATCAAAATCCAAACAAGCAACCAGCAGAAAAAAAGAACTTGAAAAATTGACTATTGATGATTTTAGACCTTCTTCAAGAAAATATCCATATGTAGATTTTAAATACGAGCAAGAAATTGGAAAAGAAATCTTGAGAGTGGACAAATTAACAAAGGCCGGAATGTTTAAAAACCTTTCTTTCACAATTGAGCATGGTCAAAAAGTTGTTTTTCTCTCTTCAAACAGTCTTGTTTTGACAACACTTTTCAATATTCTTGCTGGAAAAGAAACTGCCGACAGTGGAAACATAAAATTTGGTAAAACAATAAAATATTCTTATCTTCCACAAGACAACAGAGAATATTTTGATGATTGTCATTTGTCTATCGTCGACTGGCTCAGACAATATTCAAAAGATAAAACTGAAAGTTATGTCAGAGGCTGGCTTGGAAGAATGCTTTTCTCTGGTGAAGAAAGTTTGAAAGAAGTGAATGTTCTTTCAGGTGGAGAAAAGGTAAGATGCATGCTTGCAAAAATTATGCTTGAATCAGGAAATTTTTTGATTTTGGATGAACCAACCAACCACCTTGACCTTGAAAGTATAACCTCTTTAAACAAAGGTATGACAAACTTCAAAGGCTGTATGTTGTTTGCAACAGGTGACCAAGAAATTATCGAAACCGTCGCAAATCGAATCATTGATATTGTTGATGAAAACACAATTATTGACAAACAAATGTCTTATGAAGAATATATGGATAAATTTAAAAATTAATTTCTTACCGTTTTTAAAAGAGAATGTAGATACCTTTCTAACTCGTCAAAATACAATTGTCAAAAATCGAACAATAAAAGAGATTTTAGAATGTATTTTGAATTATAAGTTAGTTGAAACTATTTTAGATATCTTAAAGATAGAGGATAATAAGTATTATCAAGATTTAACAAAGGAAGAAAGAGAAAAATTAGAAAAATATAACCAGCTTTGGAATAATTTCTGTGTCAGTGAATTCTATGAACCAGGCTCTACGTTCAAACCATTTACCATAGCGGCAGGGCTGGAGACAGGAGCGCTGACCGGGGAAGAGAGTTATGTCTGCGGCGGAATGCTCCATATCGGCGACCATGATATCCACTGCAGCCACCGCGAAGGCCACGGTTCGCAGTCGCTGAAACGGTCGTTGGAGAATTCCTGCAACGTTGCGCTGATGTACATAGGACAGGCTATAGGGAAGGAAGAATTCTGCAGATATCAGAAGGTTTTCGGCTTTGGAGAGTACACGGGAATCGACCTTCCGGGCGAAGCCCTGGGACTTCTGTATGATGTCAAAGACATGGACCCGGCGAGTCTGGCGACCAATGCGTTCGGTCAGAACTTTAACGTGACGATGACTCAGCTCTCGGCGGCATTCTGCGCGTTGATTAACGGCGGAGATTATTATAAACCCCAGGTGGTAAGGCAGATATGGGACGAGAATGGAAATCTGATAGAGAATAAAAACCCTGTGTTGCTGAAAAGGACGATTTCTAAGGAAACCAGCGATATAGTCAAAGATTATATGCTTGGAGTCGTGCAGGAAGGAACCGGAACGAAAGCTGCGGTGGAAGGATATGACGTCGGCGGAAAGACCGGGACTGCAGAGAAGCAGCCCCGCGGCAATAAAAAATATCTGGTGTCCTTCATCGGCTATGCTCCGCAGGAGAATCCGGAGGTGGTCGTATATGCCGTGATCGATGAGCCGAACGTGGCGGAACAGGCGTCCAGCGCTTACGCCATGCAGTTGGCGTCGGATATTATGAAGGATATATTTCCATATCTTGGTATTCAGAAAGCCGGCGCGGAAGGCGACGGCGGCCAGTAGCATGCGACTGCG
>CATKZB010000007.1 GCA_949841595.1 uncultured Christensenella sp.
AATTTATAATTTTCCAAAAATATTTTATAAATTTTAATTAATAAAATAATTTTTGTACCATAAATCACGAGTAAAAATATTATTTATATATATATTAAAATATATATATTTCTTCGCAATTGTTTGCTTAAAAAGCTTGATTTATTGTACAATAATATTGACTAAATCTGGTTTTGCCAAGGAGAAAAATAAATGAAAAGAAAGTCAATAGTTTTTGTCTTGTTGGTTTTTATGTTTGGGCTTTGTGGAGCTCTAAGTTTTTTCTCTGTTCCAAATGTGACTGAAGCTGTCAGCATCGACGCAAGTGAGTGGGATGGAGAATCTTCTGCAAACCCAGGTCTTGATATATTTGAAAATGGAAATTCTTTTTACATAAGAAGTGCAAATGGATTTGCATATTTTGCAAGTCAAGTAAACAATGCAGACGGTTATAAATCTTTTTTAGGTAAAACAGTTTATTTGGATGTCGACATAAATTTAAATAGCAACTCTTGGACACCAATTGGAAATTCATCTCAATATTTTCAAGGCACATTTAATGGACAAGGTCACAGCATTTACAATTTAAAGGTTGATTCGCCAAATGGAGATTATGCTGGCTTGTTTGGTTACACAAACGGCACAATACAAAATTTACATATCAAAAATTCAAATTTAACTGCAAGTGGGAATTTTGTGGGTACGATTGTAGGAGAACTTAACGGAGGGACACTTTCTGAATGTTCTGCAACAGGCGAAATAAAATCTTCTGTAAACACAATCGGTGGACTTGTTGGAAATTTAAGGTCGGCTACACTCGAAAAGTGTAAGTCGTCTATTTCTATAAATTCAACTTCCGATTCAAATGTTGGAGGAGTTGTTGGAAACGTTCTGAGAGATAGTACCTTTAACCAAGTTGCTTTTGACGGAAACATTAAAGTTACTTCTAACAATGTTGGTGGAATTATAGGACTTGCAACTGCTGTTCCAAATTTATCAAACAGTTATAGTGTTGGAGATATAACAGGAGAGAGTCGTTATATTGGTGGTCTTATTGGAAAGTCTGATAGTGGGGCATTTATAACAAATTCTTATTCTGCAGGCAGAATCTCCGACATCACAGGTGGATATGTTGGTGGTCTTGTTGGCTGGTTTGCAAATAGAGTTGGAGCGAATATTACAGACTCATTTTCTGTGACTATTGATATTAAAGGTGAAGATAATATTACAGTGCCAGCTCTTTATAACAAAGGAGTTGGTGTTGTAGAAAATTTGAAAAACGTTTATTCAGAAGCTGATTACTTCTCAAGCACCACCATAAGAGATTTATCAAAGCTTGTGAAAACCAAAGATTTTTTTGCAAATTCAAATTATTGGAGTGAAGGTAGTTGGGGAAATACTGTTTGGAATGTGACAACAGGAAAAAATGCTGGCTATCCACATTTGATTGAGATAGAAAATCTTGGCAATGCAAACAATGACAAAGACACAAAGCTGATTGGAGAGGGGACAAAAGAGAATCCTTATTTGATTAAAACTGCTGGCGATTTGACATGGTTGTCTTTAAATTATCATATAAAGAATGGAATCAAATATTATTCATTGCAAAACGATATTGATTTAAGTGGAAGAACTTGGATACCAATTGGTCAAGTTGAAGAGAATGCATTCATAGGTGTGTTTGATGGAAATGGATATTCTATCACAGGATTGACATGTTCTCTTCATGAACAATTTTCATACCATGGTCTTTTTGGTGTAACGGAAAATGCTGTAATAAAAAATTTGGCTGTTGAAAATGTTTCATTTATTAACGGTGGAACAGGCACTATTAATAACGGCAAAGTTGAAAATGCAGGCTATTATGGTGCTTTTGTTGGCAGGGCAAATTCAAATTCAAATTTAAATACATATTTCATAAATTGCAAATTAGAAATCCAAGATGATAAACCAGAAATCCAAGCTGTTGGAAACATAAATGGAACTGTTTACGACATAACTGGCAAAAACGGCGATTTGAATTTAACTGAAGCGATAAAAGACGAGGACTCTGATGCTAATATAGTGAAAGGCTATGATGTTACAGTTTCTGGAAATGGTGGAAATTTTTATGCAGCAGATGAAACTCTGTATAGTGAATATCATCTTTTGTTAAATACAAAAGGCGAATTAATTAATCAAGAGATTGATGATACATTTGGAAAGACATTATTGCCAGGAGACTCTTCAAACTTTGGAGGAACAGATGTTTTGATTAAACGAGGTTCAAAACTTACTGGTTATATAATCGACAACACAGAAAAAATTTTGGAAGAATGCTTTAATAAAAATTCAATTACTGTAAGTACCGATATAGTTAAAAATGGAATTTCTGCTGTGTGGGATTCACAATCCAATCCAACTGTCACAATTGTTTACAATCAATATGAAATAGACCATTTTAGTGCCACAGAATTTGTTGAACGAAATTTTGATGTTGAATATGATTCTTGCTTAAAAGATTATCCAAATTTGTGGGAGAACCCTCAAAATTATAGAGACGGAGCGTTTGACATTGAAGGACTATATACAGATAAAACTTTTGAAATTGAAACAAAAGCTGATAAAGAAAATACTGCTTTTATAACAAAAGATGCCACGTATTATGTAAAGTGGAAAGGACTTGAAACAGCGAAATCTCAATTGAGAGTTAAGTTTGAAAAAAGGGAAAATGACTTTGCTGGAAAATTCAATTTGTCTGATGCGTTTGAAAGTTTAATTTTAAAAAATCAAGATGAAGACGAAATTGGTAAAATTACGTCATTGTCCGAAAATGGTTATGCAACTTTTGAATATGATACAACTTGCAGCGATACAACTGACAATTACTTACGATTAAATTTAAGTTTAAAGAAAGGATACTCGTTTGCTGAAACTGTAACTTTAAATGAGTTGGCTTTATCAGAAGAAAATATTAAAAAGTTTGGTAAACTTGAAGCAAATGCAGAAAGTGCTGATACTTTAGAAAAGTTTAATGAGATTGCATTCAGAAATCTTGTGGGTGATTATGATATTGTTGTAACTTTACAAAGAAATAACTTAGTCACCAATCTAACACTAGGAGAGGGAGTACATTTTGCTGTTGCACCTTTGATTTCAACAAATATGGCTGATGTTGAAATTAAAACAAATGCTGGGCAATGGCTTGGTTTAACTTCAGTGATAGGGGCACATGAAGGTGTTTATGTTGGTCTTGATTTCATCAATAAAGAACTTTTAACTTCAAGCAAAACATTTGATGCAACAGCAATTGCTTCGTATTTTATTAACAATCAAGTTAACATAAGAATTGGTGGAGAGAAGGGTAGATATTTTATTTATGAAGTTGGTCAAACAGATAGGTTTGCTGATGAAACAGAAGCGTCAGGAGTTTATGACACTTATTCTCTTTATGAAGCAAATAAAGATTTAGTGAAGTTAAATAAATTAGTTTCATTAACGAAAAAAAGTGATGAACAATTTGAAATAAATTATCTTGCGAATTCTTCCTTTTCATTCATTTTCTCAACTGAACAAAATGAACTAGTATTTAAAAAGATTACTTTCAATGATTTTAATAATGATGTGACATTTACACAGTTATTGCCAAATGGCGAAGGGGCACCAACAAAAACATTGATGACTTTTGATAAGCTTTTAGTGAATGAAAAAAATCTTCAAGCAGTGACTGCTTATACAAAAGCTGTTATAAATGTTAAATTGGTAGACAAAGATGGCAATGAGATAAGAAACAATTCACCTGAATTGTCTATGAAACAAACTGCTTTTGATGTTTCTGGAAACGGAAAAATTCAGTTCAACCTTACAGCATCTGATTTCTATGTGCTTAAAGGGAGCTATAAAGCAAGTGACAAGGGAAATGGCAACAGTTATGATTTGAAGAAAGATGATGATGTGGTAAGAATTGCAGTATCTCATGTCAGTGATGATAAAGATGATTCGTTTGAAAATGGATTTAATAATGGAGATTATTTACGTGATTACTTCTCAAATGTCGCTTTAGGGGTAACTGAAGAAAACGCAAGAGTGCTTGTAGTTAAAGATGATTGGAATGGAAATGGTTATAACAAAGATAGTTATCAAATTACTTTGCCATATAAATATTTAAAGGCAGGATATTATGAAATTTCTCTCGTTTGTGAAGAAATTGACTATTCAATTGGTTATGCCACTAAATTTGTAGATTTCAATGGTTCAAAAACTGAATTTGAAGATGAAGAGAATTCTGGAATATCTTTTGACGTCAAAGTGCCAGATGGAAATTACAATAAAATTAAATATAATGACGAAATTACTCTTAGGACAAATCTCGGAGATAACAAAGCATATCAATTCTATGGCTGGTATTTTCAAGGTGAAAACTATATTGATTATTTGAAATTTGGTGGAAGTAATGTTCTGGACACAGAACTCAATTATCTATATAACGATAAATATAGAAGACTCGATGGCAACATTCAAAATGAAAATAGATATAACACGACAGTTTATGCTGTTTATGTAAAAAAAGAATTGAATCTTGTTGTTTCAGACAGAGTTATCGTGGCAAATGAAAATGGTGGGGAAACAAGAGAATACAATGCTTCAAGTTTGGGGCTAGGATTTGATCTTGGTGGAACTATAAAATATAATTATTCTAAATCTGATACAAATGAATTATCCGATTTGTATTTCACTATGAATGGCACAAACAGTGCCGGTTATTATTTGGCAGGCTATAAATTGGTTGATGCTTTCAACAGACAAGTTTTCGATGTTGCAGGACAAGAAATTGTGTCTTATGATGCGTTGATAAATCAAGACACTTTTGATCTTCATGCAACTCTTAAGGAAAAAATGGAAAATGGGGACACCTCTGTGTCTCAAACCTATGTTGTTGTCCCTGTTATTAAACAAAAAACTGCAACTTTGGTGTTCCATTCAGGAACTGGCCTAGAAAACACATTTAATGATGGAAGAGATGGAGTGGTTTACGACCATAACGGGGTTGAAAGAACAAATTCAATTTTTACTTTTGAAAACGCATATTATGGTATGACTTACAATCTTAATTCTGCCCTTTTGGGAACATTGAATGGAAATCAAGAATCGATTGTTTTGGACAATCTTTTTGCAACAAGAAAAGGTTATCACAGACCAAACAATGAATTTTGGAGATTGACTTTAGAAAATCAAATTGGATCTGGTGACAGAGCTTTGAATGGTTCAACCATTTATTTAAATGCAGATTTGTTTTCAAGCTTTGCAAATAATGCAACAATAAATCTTTACAGAGTTTGGGAAGGAAACACTTACACAATCACATTCCAACCAAATGGTGGAAAGTTTGCAACCAATGTTTCATTTATGAATGTCAATGTAAATTATGAAAAAGCTGGCATAACTGGAAATCTTCCAAATTCATCTTCAATAAGCAAGACGGGACATGAACTTGTTGGTTGGTCATATACAAATCAAAATGGCGAGACGACAAAAGTTTTTGATGTCAATGCAACTTCAGTCCGACCTTCGGAGTTGTTTAACGAAAATGGAGAATATATTTTGGCAGAAAATGTCAGTGTTTTTGCAATGTGGCAAGCGCAAACATATGATGTTGCAATAAATTTCAACAGTGCAAACATGTTGAATGAAGATGTGATTCCATTTGACGGTCAAAGCGAATATACAATCAATTATCAAATTCAATATGGAACAACCTTTGCCAATTTGAAACATGGAAGCGAACTTTTGTCAATCTCAAACTTAACTCCAACAAGAGCAGGGTATATCTTTGCAGGGTTCTATGCAGTTAATGGCAACAACAGGATAAGAATTTTAAGTTCAACAACTTTTGATGAAAACATTATTTCATGCAACTTGAAAAATAATCCAGCTTTAACTTTATATGCACTTTGGGAAATTGATAGAAATTATTTTGATTTGTCACTAAACAGAAATTATTTGTCAAGTTTGACTTATAATGGTGCAGAGCAATTGATCAATGTTGCAGATTATTTCACTGTGGAAAACTTCACAGCAAAAGGTTTTAAAATTGAAATTGTTGATGAAAAGTTGAATGTCACATTAAACTCAAATTTACATTCTTCTGTTGAATTGAAACTTTCTTCAGATGACGTTGTTATTGAAAATTCAGATGTTATGCAATTCGGTGTCAGAAATGCTGGGAATTATATAGTAAAACTTAATGTAACAGTTAAGGATAATTCCACACATCTAAACTTGGGTGATGTGCTAACTAAGATTTTGACCCTTTCAATCAATGTAAATCAAGCTCAATTGTCAGAAAAACATGGCTCAGCTTTGCAACTTGAAAATGTTAAAAAGATCATGTTTCCTTTTGCTGACAGAATAACAAAATCAAAACTTGAAAACTGCGAAACTTTTGACAACTTTGTGGTTCTGATGAAAGAAATAGATGCTTCTATCCAAAGTGCAGATTCTCAAGAAATCTATGATTTTGTTATGTTCAAATATTTCATGTTGATAAATTCAAATGAAACTCACAGCACTTACAAAAATTGGAAATATTCTGATTTTGCATCGTATAGACAAAATAATCAAGAGACAGTTGATTCTGCTTTAAGTAACATCAAATTTATTGAATTCTATGATCACAACAATTTGGATTCTATTAAAGAACTTGAATTTTATAAAGATGTTATTGGAGTTCAATCTGAAGACGTTTTGAATGCAAGTGCAGAAGTTGGGACATTGAAAGTTGTTGCATATTCAAACTATGGTTTTGCAATGACACCTAAAAATTTGTATGATCTCAGACTTTATTTGAAAAATGTTGATGAAAGTGCAGATTTTATCTCAAATTATGAAGTGTTGAGAGATGCAGAAAATCAACCATATTTCAACATTGGAAAAATTTTCATTTTGCCAGAAATTTTGACAATCGAAAATCAAGAAGAAATCAAATATGCTTACTTTAACAGTTTGCTTGCTAATGTTGAAGTGAATTGGGCTGGAAACAGAGAATTCGTGGAAATAAACAACCAAACTTATTTCCAATTGGAAGATAATTTATATTTAAGTGCAACAGTTTTGACTTCAAACAATGGGAACAAGGATGTTGACACTGAATTTTCTTTCACTAATGTTGAAAATTACCTTTATTTCAGCGATGCAAGACTTTTGTCAAGAGTGGCATCAAATGGAGAGTTTACTTTTGTTGATGTTACAAATGAATTTAAGTTGGTGATGGCAGAAGACGATATGTTTACAATTTTAAATATAAAGGGTGTTGCAAACTTAACTTTTTCTTCAAAACTTCTTACAAGAAAAAATGGTGCATTGTCATATGATTCAGTTGAGGAGAGCTTGGCAACAGGATTGTTGAGAATCTCTTCTGTGACCTATGAATTTTTGGGAGAAATAAAAACTTCATATAATGCAAATGGTTTGGAAGTGGGAGCTTTCTTAGATGACGGTGTGATGATCTATCAGATTTTTGCAAACAATGACAACACGGTTTCATTGTTTATCAATCGAATGGTGAAATCTGTTAATGTTTCAGCCACAACAAAGGAAATTAATGATTATATTGCTCTCTATAAGTGGAGCGAATATCCAATTTACAGTGTTGATGGAACAATGGACTTGAGTGGAAGCTTTGAATTGTCGGTTGAAGATATCAACATGTCAGAAGATTCATTTACCGAAGTGGAATATCAAGCGATTTTCACAGATTTGGTTTTGGTAAATTATCAACTTAACTTCCCAGGTTCTTACAGCCCTGCTTCAATGACATCTTCTGTGCTTCAACTTGGAGTTTCAACAGTGGATGATTTGTTCTTGCCAAATGAGAATGGATTTGCACTTGCAAGTTTGAAAACAAAGACTCCAACAGGAAACACGATTGATTATTCTGAAATTTTCACCGGACCTAATGTTTCTGTTGATGGAGAAGATAAAAAATTGTTTGTTGGACTTCTCTCAAATGCTAGATTTGCTCCAATAACGTTGGAGGCAAAATGGAATGTTGAAGATATAGAGACTGTGCAAGTTTTTGAGACTCTGAAACAAGCAGTGCAAAAGTTTGAAGGATTAAATGTTTCCGATGTGGCGAGAATTTCAGACAAAAATGACAGCATTTATACATATAAATATGATTGGTATCAAGGGACAAAACTGGTTTCGTCTGATGAAACTTTAACTCTTCCAAACAATGGAAGCTTTGATGAAGGTGGTGTTTATAAACTTGTTGTATCAGCAATTTTGAAAGACGAATTTGTCAATGTTTCGTTGGAAGATAAAACAAAGGCTAGTTCAAGTGCAGAAATTTATTTTGAACTAGATTTTGTTAAAAACAAAGTTACAAATGTGATTTTGCCTTCAAGCGACACACTATCAACTGTTTATGACAACAGAGAACATATAAACGATTGGTCAGTTACAGTGGAATATCTTGTTTATGACGATTTTGCTGACAACTACTTAGAAGATGCAGAAAGTGTAACTTTGTATTTCACAAACAGTGGAGAAATATATTTTGACGTAAGATTTAATGATTTGACAGATTCAGTTTCTTCAATAAAAAATGCTGGAAGTTATGACATTAGTGTTTGCTTTGACAGTGCAATTTTTGATGTTGAAGAGACGATAACAGACGACATGTGCAAGTTTGTATTTAATGTTACTCCTTTGGATGTAGACTTGTCGGCTTATAATTTTGATGAATCTAAGCATTTCAATGGGGTTGAGCCAACATTAAACAAAAGCGTTTTCCTTGCAAATGAAAATGTGTCATTGGCATTTGTTAGAGAAGAAGGTGAAGATGTCGGACAATATAAAATGTATTTAAGCGATATCTTAAAAGACTTTAAAGGAAATTATGTCTTCAAACTTGGTGATGTTGTGTTGTTTGAAAATGGAATGTTGACAACAGAAGGAAAAACTACTGCTGTTGCTATATTTGAAATCACAACAAGTGGAGCTTTGAGACTGTCGTACGACACAAGCGTAGAGCCTGCAGTTTTAAATATCCCTTATTCAGGGAATGGTTATTCATTAAACTTGACAAATGACTTTAAGCTTCAAATTTTGAAAGATGGAAGCGTTTTCAAAGAAATGAAATTGAATCTTTATGATTCTGCAACGGGCATGGAAATAACTTCAAAGACAATTTTGAATATTTTAAGTTCAAAAGTTGTTGATATAACTCCAATGTTTTTTGATACAGATGAGAAAGCGATTGCTTCAAACAGTGGAGCATATTCTTACAGGTTTAATTTAGGAACAATATTTTCAAATTATTTCACAAATGTTGAATTTGAAACTGGATATCAATTTGTGATTGATAAAATAACTGTTGATGTTTCAGCTTTAAATTTTGATAAAGTTTATGATGGAGAACAAATTTCTTATTATCAAATTGATGGAACAAAAATCGCAGATATCAGCACATATTCGGGTGCATATTTGACTGCAACATATGCTTCAACACATGTGGGAACAAATATAGCAGTTGAACTTAACTTGCTCAAGAGAAACAGTGAAATCAATTTGTCAAATTACAATCTGTCATCTAAAACAGTTTCTGCACAGATCTCAAAACTTAAAGCCACTTTGACAGTGAATTTAACAAAAACTATCTATACTTATGGAGAAATTTCAGTCAACAACATTGCAGACAACATTTCAAGTTACACTGTTGTTGATGAAAACGGACTTGACAGAAGATCGTTGCTTGTTAATGGTTATTATGAAATCAACTATAGTTTGCCAACATCTATCAAAACAAACGAAAGAGGTTTCATATATAAAGGAGAAAATTATTCTCTTCAAGCTGAAAGCAATTTTGTTGATTTTGATATGATTTTGAATTTGCCAAACTTTGCAGTTAAAGAATTAATTTTTGAAAAAGAAATTTGGGATGGTTATATAACAATCACCACTTTGGATAAAATCCAAGCCACTTATGATGAAAGCGTCACAATAAGTTCAACAGGCGATGTTTTGAATTTAAATTATGTTGTTGAATCTTTGACAGCAGGACAAGTTGCTCCAGCAGGAAGATATGAACTTTCTCTTAACTCAAACAGTTTCTTTGATGGAAGTGTTGTTATTGAACTGACTTCAAATAACAATGGATTTGTTGTTTTGCATGAAACGGAAACCATTTATATGAGCATAGATGACGAAAACATATTTAATCAAACTTACAATTCACAAAATTTTGTTTTATCTGTGGATGCAGAATCTAAAACTGTGGTTGTTTCAAATGGGACTTCAACACAAACATCTTCAGTGACATTCTATTCTAAGAATGAATCTGACGAAAAGATAAACAAAGACGTCACTTTGAAGTCTTTTGAAATTTTCAATGGCGATAAGATAACAACGTTTAGAAATGCTGGAAATTATCGTTTGACACTTTTGGCAAGCTCAGAAGAATATGCAAATGTTGTTTTTGAAAAAGAATATAATTTTGTGATTGAAAAAATCTCAGTCAATTCTGCAGATTGGGTTGTCACAAAGGATTATGATGCAAATGTGAATTTTGTTATTTCAAATTTTGATGAAAAAATTTCAGGCGACGATGTTAATGTTGTGGCAAGATTTGACAATTCAAATGTCGGCAACGACAAAGTGGTCAATTTGTTCTTGCAAGGCAACGATATGGAAAATTATCAATTGACAAACTCAATAGTTTCTGGAAACATTACAAAAACTTCTGCCGTTGTTGCATTAATTCAAACAGACTATACATATGGCGACATCACAAAGAGAAAAGAAGTTTTATATTCGGTTTCTGTTGCTGGAAATGAGTTATTACCTTCTCAATATGAAATTGACTTTACAATAGAAAATGAAGTTTACAGTGACGCAGACTATCTTGAAGTTGGCACTTATTTGTTGAAAATGACAACTGACATTTCAGCAAATTACAATCTTGTTTTTGAAGATGCTTCAATCACAGTTTCACCATTTAAACTTGATATAGAGTTTTCAACGAGTGGAGAACTCAGCTATGAGTTTGGAGCTCCACAGACCTTGACAAACAAAGTTTCATATGAATATCTCACACCACTTTATGAAAACATCGTGTTGAATTTGACAAGAGAATCTGGAAGAGAAATCAATTTCTACAGAATTTTGAGTGGTGAAGTTGAAAACAACAAAAACTATGAAATTAATTCACTTGAAGATATAAGTGAAAACGGAATGTTCAGAATCACAAAAACAAAAGAAATGATTTATCTTTTGCTTAGTGACAAAGATGTTGTTGAAAATTCAAATGATGGTTCAATAGTCTCGATTGTTTATGATGGAAACCTTTACGATACCGTTGCAGTTGAAAGCAGAGAAGTTGGGCTTTACAATTTGGTGATTTCAAATGCAAATGACGCAAACATCAAACAAACTTTCCAACTTAATGCTTACACTTTTGACAAAACTGAAAATGTTTACAGAAAAACAGATGTTTTGCTAGATAATTTAAACACAAATATTAAGTTTTTAAATCCAACCTTAGTTAAAAATTTTGGAACTTACGAAATTTATGCAAGTGGAACTACATCAGACAATTTTGATGTAAGACTTGGAAAAGCAAATCAGCAATATTGTTTCTATTTGCAAATTGCAAAACAAAATCTGTTCTTTAAAGATAAAACTCTGACAAAGGTTTTTGATAATAAAGATGCAGTCCTTCGTTATGAAGATGCTGGAGAGCTTTTGACTGGCGTAATTGCTGGAGAGTCTATTGGCTTGAATGTAACTTTTGTGAAAGATGGAACAATAGGAAAATATGCTGATGTGAATTATTCTGTTGAAGCAGAAATCTTTGGTGAAGGCGTTGGAAACTATGTTTTGAATCTTTCAACTGAAGAGTACGAAACGCTTTCAGCAACAATCACAAGAGCCGACTTAACTTTTGTTGTCAATTCACAAAGATTTGTCTATGGAGATGCTGTTGACTTGAAATATAGTTATCTTACAGACGTTGATTTGTCAGATTATGACATGTCCAGAATAAATTATTCACTTAAAGAAATCACAACTGACAGCAATTATTCAGCAAACAGTGGAGCATTAAAAGTTGGGGAATATAACATTCTGCTTGTTGGAAATGCTCAAGATTTCAGAGTCGCTGGCTATGTGATTGACAACTTGGCTCAATCTGACTTGACTGCAAGACTTATTATTGAAAAGAAAGATCTTCAGTTGGAAGAAATCTCAACTCCTTTACAAGACATTTTCACCAAAAAATATGACGGAACAAATTATGTTGAAATCAAAGACAATTCAAACAATTATTTGTTTAACCTTTTGGGAAAAGTGAAAAGTTCTGAAAATGTGGAAGATGTGGAAGATGTGGTCTATGTGGATTATGCTAGATATTTGAATGAAAATGTGGGGCAAGCTATTCAAATTGATTTCACATTGGCAGGTGAAGATAGTGGCAACTACAACTTAGCTCCTTGGGCATATGGTGTGATTGAAGGCATCGTTGTTAAACTCAACTTTGATTACAAAGCAGAAGGAAGCAATGTAACATCTAACGTTGATAGTAATGGACTTAAAACTTTGTCACAGATGGCATTCCCATTTTTGTCGACATCATATTTGACTGCCAATTCAGCTGATTCAGAAACAAACAATATCAGAAATTTCCCAACCAGTTTGACTGGCAAAACAGGGAATTATTTCCTCTATTGGACATTGGATTTTGAGAATGTTGCAAATGGATCAGAAAAATTGCAAGCACTTGATACTTATGTGGCAAATGCAAACATAGACAAATCCTATGTAAGCTTTAAAGATGACACCTACTCTATCAGAGTTGATAATGATTCTAAGACTGTAGCTTTGCTCAATCAATTGATTAAAGATGAAAAAGATTTGTTTGGGGTTTATTATAAAAACGACTCAGACATTGCTTTGACGTTCAATGCAAATTGGAATGTAAATAAGTATAGAATAACCATTCAGATAGCAGATGAAAATGGAAAAACTGCTGATTATGGAACAGTTGAAGTTGGAGATGAATCAAACACAATTGTTTTTGACAACTATATGAAAGAATTTGATTTTGATCAATCTCTCACATTAAAAGCATCTGCAAATGCACATTGCTTGTTCCATGGATTCTATTCAAGTGCAGGAAAACTTTATGATGGGTCAGAGCCATATATCAGTCTGAGCAGAGAAGGGAACAAAAATGTCCTTACAATTTCAAACATCAGACAGTCTTATAACTTTGTGGTTAGATTTGCATCTCAAAAAGTCAATTTAGGTATAGATTTGTCACAATATAAAGATGTTTCAATTGAATCGGACAAATTTATTAATGACGGAACAAACAAATATATTTGGGCAACTGACTATAAAACTTTGGAAAAACTCACATTAAACGACTTGCCTGAAATTGACAGAGTTGGCTTTAATTTGGCATCATATACATCAAATGGCATTACTATCAAAAAAGAAAATTTTGCAACAACAAAACTTTCAACACTTGTGGCAAATTCTCAAACAGAAACCGTTTCAGTGGAACTTGTTCCAAATTTTGTTGCCGTTGGGGTTGCTGTGACATTGGATTTTGGTTACAACAATTTAAGCAAAACAATTACTGTTGCCTTTGGAGAAAAATTTAATTCCTCAAGTGATTGGGTTGAAACGCCAATCCGTTTGGGGCATGACTTTGTTGGTTGGTTTGATTCAAATGAAGTGAAAATTGTTGGAGAAAACACAGTTTCAGGGACAGAATCTATCAGACTTATTGCAAAATGGAAACTGAGCAAATTTGATCTTAGTTTAACTGTCAAGAATGCAGTTATTTCTGAAGAAAGTGTGACATTTGAAAAGAATGGCAATGTTTATTCCCTTGAAGAGGTTGAATATGGCACAATCATTACATTCAAAGTTTCGGCAAACGAAGGCTATGAAATTTCGGCTGATTGGACTAACAATTTTGATGTCACAATCAATGCTGATGGCACAGCAGATGTGTCATTAACAATGCCTGCAAACGACTTTGAATATATTTTGCCAATAGTTGCAAAACAAAATGTTGTCACTTTGATTGGTGAAAGACTGCAAAACATTGAAGTTTTTGACATCACTGAGGATGAAACAAAACTGACTTTAAATGATAATAAGTTTAGCATTTCAACAGGCAGAAAAGTTAGGATTATTGCAACTGCACAATCTGGCTATGAGATGAGTGACCAAGTTTATTTTGAAGAAAACTTGGAATTGAAAGTATCAGCAAATGTTGAAAATGGAATTTTAACACTTGAGATTGAAGGCATAAACAAAAACAACTCAATCACATTCACAACCGAAGAAAGCAGAAACAAAATCACTTTGAATTTCAGTGATAATTCTGTTGTTTCAACTTTGATAGTGGGAGATATAAATTATAATTCAGTTGCAAATTTGCCAAAATTTGATGCAATGACAGATTCAACTTTCATCTATTATGTGAATTATGCACACGGGTATAGGTTTGCTTCAGCAGAGTCTCAAGAATTTGAAGTCTCTGCAGAACTACAAACAGAGGGGGCTTATTCAGGATTCTATAAGTTTGAAGTGACACAAATAAATTCAACTGGAAGCGTCTTTATGACTTCAGCTTTGGCTAAATTCACTTTAACGTTGGATGTGGTTTCATATGATGAAAACAAAAATAGAGTGGAAGTTTCTGGAAACAAAGCTTTTGCAAATGGACAAATAAGTCTTGAAGTTGATTTCAACACAAAAGTTTCTCTTTCGGCTGAAACTGCAGCTCTCTACAGTTTTGCAGGCTGGAGTAAAGACGGAGTAAATATTATAAGCTCTGATCAAAATCTAAACTATACAGTTTCTGAAACTGAAACACTTTATGCAATTTTCTCAGCATTAAGATTCGACATGAGTTTGGCTACTTTTGATCATTATAATCTAAATACTGAGTATAACAATCCTAATCTGATTAAACCTGTTTATACAGAAATTTCTGGTGGAAGATATTTTGACTCTGAAACAGGAAGAGAAATCTCAAACATTCAGGTTTATTATGGGGCGATAAAGTCATTTATTTACAGAGTTCCTGATGGATATAAATATTATGGCGTTGGTTATTATGAAGGCAATGAATTTGTTTATATTGATCAAGAAGATAAGATTAATAAAGAAGTTGAAGTCACAGTGTCCAGTCTTGTGCTAAATGAAAATTTAAGAAACTTCAAGCTTTATGTGGTTGTAAGATCTTATGAAATAAATCTTAAGATTGAAACAAAAATAAACATAGATGGAGTCTATGAAGAAAATATTGATGTAGGCTTTATAGAGTTGCAAGGCGAAAATGGAAGCTCAACAAACAGATATGGTTATGTTGAAGGGACTCGAGTGCATTATAATGACAAAGATTTTGCTGATGGAAGCGTGATTGACAACAAAGCATTTGAAGTTGTGGCATACACTAGGGATTTTGTTTACATCAAAGCTGAGATTTCCAAAAAAGGTTATCGATTTGATTCTGTGATTTCAAACAGAAGTGAAATTGAAATCCAAAATGTTTTTGAATGTGACACATATCAGATTTATCGTATAGGTGGACTTATTGGTGGCACAGAAGATGCACTGATCACGGTTTTGTTTAAACCTATCTTAAACCAAATTAACTTGAGTTTTGAAAGCAATGGATACGAAGTGGACGGAGGAATATTCTCAATTTCTGTGGAAGATACTTTCAAAAACAAAGTTTGGACATCAGGTAATGAATATTCAAACATAAAAGTTTCAGCTTACACTGACAGCAAATTTAAAGTTTTTGCTTATGTGAGAGCAGGTTTTAGCATAAGTGAAGACAATTTGAAAATTTCTGATGAAAATCATTTGATTGTTTCGGAAAGTCTTAAATTTGAAAAACTTTCAATTGTTGACACTGGCTACACTGCACGATTGAGCTTTGAAGTGGCAGGCTATCTTGAAGAGAACAACATTTCAATTGAAGTTATGCCAAGCGTTTACACTGTCAGATTTGTGGAAGATTCAACCTTGCTTGCAACGATAAAAAATGTAAGTTTCAATTCCACATTGAATTTGTCAGAAGAAAATTCTTCAAATATTTCAATTATTGATGAAAGAATTTCTTATGTAAATGGAAATTTAAATTTGATTTTCAAACAAGACAATTACAATTATGAAGGTTTCTTCACTTATCAAAATGGTGCAGGTGTAAGATACATAAACTCAAATGGAGATGTGGTCAACCTTTGGAAAGAAAGTGGATACGAACTCAACACTTTGACTTCAAAATATCAACTTACAGAAAATGCAAAAATAAATGAACAGACTGGAGAAATAGAAATAACTTTATATCTATATTGGTCTTACCTTAAAACAAGAATAAGTTTCCAACTTGTTCCAAACATCAGTACAAATTACACAGCACAAGACATAGTGGAAGGAGTTGATCACACAAATTCTTGGTATTACTCATCAGCACCTTTATATATTGAAGTTTCTTTCAACACAGATATTCATTTGATTGCACCAGAAATTGTTGGTTACAAATTCTATAAATTTGTTATAAGTCAAAAGAATGCAAGAGGCGAATGGCTTTCAGATGTTGTGGCTTATTCAAACAATATTCCTTGGTCGACAAACGAGCTTGACAACATTGTTGAATGCAACATTCAAGTGGTGTATTTTGCAGAAGTTGAAGTCAACATATTTGGTGGTGATGCGAAATATTTGATTCATCAAGAAGCAGATGACACTCAAGCAAGAGTGTTGTTGCAAGAAGGTTTTGTTGACACGACAAAAGAATTTACAATTGAAGCTGTGGAAGAAGAGGGATATCAGTTCTTGAGATGGCTCAACACAACAACAGGACAAACCTCCTTTGCAAAAAATTATACTTTGATGACAAACAGAAGAATAAGTTTGATTATGAATTTGCAGGGAGCTGAAGTTGTGATAAGTTTCAAAAATGAAAGTGGAAATTTGTATGACTTTACTCATGGCAAGATTATCTCAATAAAAACTGAATCAAGAGATAACAGCATAAATACATTTACTGTTGGATCATATGTAGGAAATGAGTTTAACCAAACAATGACTGAAGTTGGGGTTAAAGTTGGAGATAAGGTAACTCTTGCTCTTGATGTAGACTATGGCTTTGGAGTGAATTGGAACAGAAATGACATCACATATAAAGAGTATCGCTCTGGTTTGACATACTTCACATTGGAGATAAACTCTGATAATTCTGGCAAAACATTAAGACTGATTCCACAATTTATGGATGAAATAGTTTCAGTCTACATTTTGAGAGATTTTGTTGAAACTGACAAAAATGAAAATGCTTTAGATTTGAATAATGTGTCTTCAGCAGGTTACACAACATACCAAGGCAGAAGAACTGATTTTGTGAGTGTCGCAAAGGGACAAGAAATTGAAATTAAAACCATCACAAATTCAAGATATTTGATTGAAAGCATTGTGCTGTCAAATTATGACAGAGTCTTTGTTGATATGGAAAATTTCTTCGATGGAGAAAAAATCACATTGACAAATGAATATATGGAAGCAAACAACATTGTTGGAGCTGTTCAAATTAAAATATATTATAAGCGTGCATTGTGGGAGTCAGAGCTTCTGGAAGAAGCGCCATTTGGTGGTGACGGAAGTGAAGGAAATCCATATAAGATAGCTTGCTTAGAAGATTTAATTTTGATGATGAAATATGTAAATTCTGGAAAATTTGCACCAAATGGAATCAGATACAAAGATTCAGCATTTATCTTGTTGGCAGACATAGATTTAACAGAAAAATTCTGGACACCAATAGGGACTGAAGAAAACAAATTTAACGGCTATTTCAATTTCAATGATCATAAAGTTTCAGGAATCTATCATGCATTTATGTTTGAAACTGTAAGCTATGATGGATTGTTTGGAGTACTTGGCGACAATGCAAAAATAGTTTTAAATAAAACATCACTTTGGTACATATATTTGATAATTGCTATTTTGATTCTATTAATCATTTTGATTATCGTTCTTTTGCTTGTTGCAAGAAAACGTAAACTTAGAAGAGAACAATTGGCAAAAACCTAAGTTTGAATGTTTGTCCAAATAATTTGTTATTTTCAAGAATATAATAAAGCAAGGAGTATGTTATGCAAATCCTTGCTTTGTTTTTTTTGGGACTCGTTCAAGGGCTGACAGAATTTTTGCCAGTTTCTTCTTCTGGGCATTTGGTGCTGTTTTCAAAATTGTTTGGGATTGAAGAAAGCTTGTTTATAAGCATATTGTTGCATGTGGCGACCTTGCTTTCAATTGTGGTTGTCTTTTATAAAGACATTTGGCAGATGATAAGACATCCTTTTTCAAAGCCTGCCATGATGTTGGTTGTGGCAACAATCCCAACTTGTCTTATTGTGCTGGTGCTTATGCCAATCATCAAATCGTCTTTTGCTGGTGGAGCGTTGCCAATTTGTTTTATTGTTTCTGCTGTTTTGTTGTTTGTGTCTGAAAATTTATCAAAAAAGACTTACAAACAAACTCTTGATTATAAAAGCGCAATATTCATGGGAATTGCACAAGGCTTTGCTGTTTTTCCCGGGATATCTCGTTCGGGTTCAACGATAAGTGCAGGATTGTTAAACGGAAAAAACAAAGAAGAAGTTGCAAAATTTTCATTTTTAATGAGCATACCTATCATTTTGTTGTCACTTTTGATGGAAGTTTATGATGTTATCAAAGGTGGAATTGTCGTCAATGTTTCTGCAATTGCCATAACAATTTCTTTTGTAACAGCATTTTTAGTTGGTATATTTGCAATCAAACTTATGATCAAACTTACGGTCAAATCCAGTCTTAAATGGTTTTCTTTATATCTTTTATGCATAGCAGTTGCAACGCTTTTTATTTTGTAAAAATTTTGTCGAATAGTGATATTTGAAATAACTTCTTTCGTAAAATACGGCAGGAGTTGTTGTGGAGAACAAAAATTTTTATCAAAAGAGCATAGAGCAATGTCTGCACGAATTTAGTTCAGACAAAAATGGACTTTCTGTGACAGAAGTTCAAAACAGAATTTCGGAAAGTCAAAAATATCTTATCAAACCTGCAAAAAAGCAATCCTTTTTGTCTAAATTTTTTGCTCAAATAAAAGAACTTATGGTGCTTGTTCTTTTGATTTCTGGTGTTGTTTCAATCATTATTGGAATCATAGAAAAAACCAGTGGAGAAATTGTTGATGGTGCAATTATCCTTGGGATAGTTGTCATGAACGCTTTGTTTGGAGTCTATCAAGAAAGAAAAAGTGAAAAAGCAATTGAAAACTTAAAGAATCTTACTCAACCTGAAAGCCATGTTTTGCGTGAAGGCAAAGTGTTTAAAATAAAAACAAGCGAATTAGTTTTTGGGGATATTGTTTGTTTGGATGCAGGGAGCATTGTTCCTGCCGATTTAAGGCTCATTGAAACCACAAATGTCAAAATAAACGAATCTTCTCTTACTGGAGAAAGTGAGCCAGTGGATAAATATGCAGACATAATTTATGATAAGGAAATTCCACTTGCTGACAGAAAAAACATGGCGTTTGCAGGAAGTGTTGTGGAAAATGGACATGCCAAGGGAGTTGTTGTCTCTTTAGGAAGCGAAAGTGAATTAGGCAAGATTGCAGAAAGCCTTAATGAAACAAAAAAAGAACTGACTCCACTTCAGAAGAATATTCAAGGTGTTGGAAAAGTCTTGACATATTTGATTTTGCTCACAGCTGGCATAACTTTTGTGCTGGAAACGATTTCAAATCCAAACCAAATTTTGCAAGCATTTTTAACAGCTGTGGCGATTTCTGTTGCTGCAATTCCAGAGAGTATGCCAGCTGTTATAACAATCATAATGAGTTTGGGAATTGCAAAACTTTCCAAACAAAAAGCAATTGTAAAACGTATGCATGCAGTTGAAACTTTGGGTGCTTGTGATGTGATTTGTTCGGACAAAACGGGCACAATTACTCAAAATAAGATGAAAGTTGAAGAAATTTTCACATTTTTTGATAAAAAAAGTGAAAGTTTTGATATGTTTTTGAAATGCATGACTTTATGCAATGATGCACAGCTTGGTGAAAAAGGATATGTGGGTGGTTCAACGGAAGTTGCTCTGTTAAACTTCTCAAAAAAGCATGGAATTGACAAAAACTTATTGGAAGAAAACTGCAAAAGAGTGAATGAGATTTCTTTTAATTCTCAACGTAAAATGATGACAACGCTCAACCTTGTTGACGGAAAGAAACTTTGTTTTATGAAAGGTGCGTTGGACAGGGTGTTAAAAAAATGTGATTCTTATCTAGACGGTGATGAAATTTTGCCGTTGAATGAACCTATAAAGCAGAAGATTCTGCAACAGAACCACAATATGTGTGAAAACGCTTTGAGAGTGATAAGTTTGGCTTACAAAGAAAATGAAGACATGATCATTGACGAATGCAGATTTGTGTTTTTGGGTCTTTGTGGAATTCAAGATCCACCAAGACCTGAAATTGAAGAAGCTGTGAAAAAGTGCAAAACTGCAGGAATGAGACCGGTTATGATCACAGGAGATTACAAAGACACAGCATTTGCAATTGCAAAAAAGGTGGGCATTGCAAAAGATTTGAAAGACGTTTTGTCGGGAGAAGAAATTGATCAACTCAGCGATGAAGAGTTTGCGCAAATTGTGGAGCATAAAAATGTTTTTGCAAGAGTCAGTCCTGCTCATAAGGTGAGAATTGTTCAAGCATTGAAACAAAATGGACATATTGTTGCAATGACAGGTGACGGAGTGAATGATGCTCCAAGTTTGAAGAAAGCTGACATTGGAATTGGTATGGGAAAAACTGGCACAGATGTCACCAAGGATGTTGCTGACATAATTGTCACTGATGACAACTTCGCAACAATTATTGTGGCAGTTGAAGAAGGAAGAAAAATTTACAGCAACATTCAAAAAACAATTAAATATTTGTTTTCGGCAAACATGGCAGAAATTTTGTCACTGTTTTTGATAACAATCTTCTTTCCAGGCCTCACATTTATGTTGCCCGTGCAAATTCTGTTTGTAAACTTAATCACAGATTCGTTGCCAGCCATTGCACTGGGGACAGAACCTGTTGAACATGGTGTTATGTACGAAAAACCACGGAAGAAAACAGACGGATTATTTTCTCACGGAATGGGCTCAAGTTTGATAGTCTTGGGACTTATTCAAACAGCATTAACAATGGCTGCATATATGATTGGATTGTTTTTATATAATGAAGCAATTGCAATGACTATGGCATTCTACACTCTTAATTTCATTCAACTTTTCTATATGTTTACGGCAAGAACAAAAGAGAGTTGTTTCAAAAGCAATCCGTTTAAAAACAAATTTTTCAGTTTGTCACTTGTTGTTGGCTTTGGACTTTTAGCAATTTTGGCATTCACAAGTTTGGGTTCGATTTTGCAATTACAAAAATTAAATCTTGGCTGTTGGCTTATCGTGGTGATGCTTTCTGTTTCTATCATTTTCATAGGCGAGTTATATAAATGGATTGAAAGAAAATTAAAAAATAAAAAAGACATTTAAATGTCTTTTTTTGTTAAAATATTTTGGTTATAAATTTGTAGATAAGATCTATCCATTCGTCTCTTGGGTGTAATAATCCAGAATTTTTCATTTGTTTAAGCTGAAATGGTGTTTTATAATCAATTGCTTGAACTTCTTCCAATTGAAGTTCAATATCATTAATATTTAAATCAAGTTTCAAAAGAAATAAATCGTAAAATTGATTTTCAATAAATGTTTCAGAAATCTTTCTGCAGTCACGAAATGATGTTACATATCTGAAATCGGATAGCTTAATATCAGCAGGTATTTGCATGCCTATTTCTTCCATGACTTCGGTGTAAACTGCATTTAAAGAATCATAACCAGCCGTAACATGTCCAGCAACAGACAGATCCCATTTGTCTGGATATTTTTCTTTTGTTGAACTTCTTTGTTGGATTAATATTTTATTGTTTTTGTCTATAATTGCAACCAAAACTGCTCTATGCCAAAGACCTTTTTGATGAACTTCTTGTCTGGAAGCAGTTTTTCCTGTTGGAATGCCATTTTCATCTAACACATCTAAAAATTCCATTTTTACCTCTTTTGAAGTGATTGTAACACGGGGGGGGTTGTCAACTTTTTTGCAAAAAATAATTGGAAATAAAGAAAATAAGTCACAGCATATTTGCTTTTTTGGGAGTTATATGATAAAATTCTATATATGAGTTTTGTGGAAATAATAAAAAATCAAGAATTTTTTAAGAATTTGGCAGAAAAAAAAGCAAATAACTCTCTTTCAAATGCCATATTATTTTTTTGTGAAGATGATCTGACTTCTTCAAAAGTTTTGATTTTGACAGCTCTTTTGCTCAATTATCCAACTTTTGATTTGTTTGACGAAAAAAGTGCTGAGTTTTTAAAAATTGAAAATGGAGTCGATTTGGATATCAAAGTTTATCCAAAAAACAAAGAAAAACTTTTGGTATCAGACTCTGCTGAAATTGTTTCAGAGTGTTTTGTGAAGCCGGTAAATTTGCCAAACAAAATTTTTGTTATCAACAATTTTGATGTCTCAACAGAAGAAGCTCAAAACAAACTGTTGAAGGTTTTGGAAGAACCACCAAAGAATGTCTTTTTCTTGTTGAGTGCAAAAAGTGAAGAAAAGGTTTTGTCAACAATCAAAAGCCGTTGTGACAAGATAAAGATAAATCCACTTTCACATGACGAAATTTCTAAACTTTGTTCTGACAAGCTTGCCGTTGTGTTGGGGGATGGTTATTTGGGCAAAACTTTGGAGTTTGAAAGAAAAGAAAATTTAAAAAACTTGACAGAATTTGCTGTAAGTTTGTTTACATCGCTTAAAAACAGCAAACAAGTTATACGTTTTTCAAAAAGATTTATTGAAGAAAAAAATGATATTGATTTGATTTTGGAAGTTATGTCTTTGTGCATTGAAGATATTTTGAAAATCAAATGTGAAAGTGAGAATCTGTGCAGACTGAAAAACTACGTCTCAGAATTGAAAGATGTTGAGCCAGAATTTTCAGTGGAGGCACTTTGTGAGATTTCAAGATTGATTTCAAGGTTGAGAGAAAAATTTGAATTTAATGCAAATTTGACAGTTGCGATTGACAACTTTTTGTTGAAGATGTTGGAGGTGAAATATTTATGCAAATAGAAGTGGTTGGCGTAAAATTTAAAAACAGCAATCATATATATTCTTTTGATCCAAATGGATTGGAATTGAAGATAGGTGATTATGTTTTGGTTGACACAGAAAAAGGAACTGATCTTGGGACAATAATCAAAGAAAGAGAAGTGATTGATCCTTCCACTTTGGTTTCTCCTTTAAAAAAAGTGGTGCAAGTTGCCACAAAAGAAATGGTTGAGAAAGCAGAAGAATATGATAAGGAAGCTGAAAAATATTACTCTGTTGTTAAAAAACTTGTCAGAGAATCTAACTTGGAAATGAAAATAGTTAAAGTGGAAGCCAGCTTTGACAATTCAAGATATATAATAAACTTCACTGCTGAAAACAGAGTTGATTTCAGAGATTTGGTGAAAAAACTTGCAGAAACTTTGAAAAAAAGAGTGGAACTTCGTCAGATTGGAAACCGTGATGAAGTGAGAATGCTTGGAGGCTTTGGACCTTGTGGAAAGATTTGTTGCTGTGCTCAAAATATGGGAGAGTTTGACCATGTTTCCATGAAAATGGCAAAGACTCAAAATCTTTCTTTAAACCCTGCAAGCATCAGTGGACTTTGTGGAAAGTTGATGTGTTGCATAGCATATGAAAATCCAGTTTATCAAGAAGCTCTTAAGGTTATGCCAAAGGTTGGGATGATTGTGTCAACAAAAGATGGAAAAGGCAGTGTTGTGTTTAATGATTTGTTGAAGAGAAAAGTGGATGTTAAATTTGTGAATGGCGAAGAGTCTGAAATAAAAACTTTTGACTTGGAAGAAATAAATTTCAAAAGGGAAGATAGATGATTTTGGAAGAAGGCGAAAGACTTGAAGATTTGCAATTTGACAACCTTAAAATAGTTCAGAATAAACAACTTTACACTTTCACTTCAGACAGCGTTATTTTGGCAAATTATATTTCCACAAAAGTTTCAGATATTGCTGTTGAAATAGGTGCAGGAAGTGGAGTAATCTCAATTCTTGTGCAAGCAAAAAATGATATAAAAAAGATTTTTGCTTTTGAAATTCAAGAAAAAATGCAAAAATTGTGCAAAAAAAACATAAAATTAAACAATTTGGAAGATAAAATTGAACTTATTTGCGATGATATCAAAAATTTTTCTTGTTACTTCAAAAAAGAAAGCGTGGATGTTGTTTACTCAAATCCCCCTTATTACAAACAAACAAATTTTGTCCAAAATGAAGTGAAAAAAATTGCAAAAGAAGAAATTTGCTTGTCGGCAAAAGAAATGGTTGTTTGTGTCAGTCAGTTGCTAAGAAAAGGTGGAACATTTTTTTGTTGTTATTCGGCTGAGCGTAGTGCTGAATTGATTTGCTTATGCCAGAACAACAATCTTGCAGTTAAAGAGATGTTTTTCACAGAAAACGGAAAAGGTGAGACAAAACTTATTTTTCTGAAAGCTGTTAAAGGTGGAAAAAACGGAGTTAAAGTTTTGCCAAATTTGACAACCAATGACAGTGATGGGAATTATTTGCAGATTCTTCAAACAAAACATTTGAAAAACAAAAAAGGCTAACAGTCAGTTAGCCTTTTTATATTTATTTTGAAAGAGAATTTTTAACAGTTTTTGGTTCTTTTTGAATTTCTTTTATTTTATTTTCAATTATTGAATTGTCTTTTGAATGATATCCTATCAGCATAGGACGGATATATTCTTGTTTTTCTTCATTGTGCAAAATCATCTCTGAAAAAATTTCTGCACATTTTGCTCTTGTTGAAACAATTTTGGAAAGGGTTTCTAAATCATATTTTTCAATTTCTCTTTTAAGAGCAACTTCTGTTGCTGAAAGTTTGTTGCCATATAATTTTTTCTGTTCTATGCAAAAATTTAAATTATGATCTTCTTGGAAACCATTGTTTATCGTCTCTTCTATATTTTTGATTTTATTTGAAAGTTGATTGCAAAGTTTTGCATATTCAAAAACCATTTCATAAGGAGATTTTGAAAATGCCAACATTGCTTGACGATTGAATGAGAGCTTTTCGTTAAGATCTTCTTTGTTGGAAGTTTCTAAAATCTTAGAGACTTGAGAAAGTGTGTATAATTTTAAGAATTCAACATTCCCACCATTTTCAATATAATGCATAAGAAGTTGAGAGCAATCATTTTTGATTGGATGATTTTCTTTTGCAAGAGTTTCTAAGGCAATAAAGCTAGCCAGACAATAGGTAGGGTTAAAATGTTCGACTGTGTCTAAATTTTTGATTTCAGCTTCAAAATTAAAATCATGTTTCCATGCCTTAACTAAAGAATCTGCACAAACTTTTGCTCTTGAAAAGCTAAAGTTTAAAATTTCATTATAAAGTTTGTCAATAAAGATGTCAGCACTTTGATTCATGGTTGCGTTATCTACTGAAAATTGTGCTGACAGCTTTTCTTTTTCAGCATTATTTAAAACAATAAAATACATCAGATGTGGTGTGATGTAATAAAATTCCATTTGTTCTTTTGTTGGGTAAAAAGTGTATAAATTGTTCATAAATTTCTCCAAACCGTCCTATTATAATGGTTTTTAAGGCATAAGTCAAGACTCTTTGCTTAAATTTTTCGACATATATTATTAATATAAGACATAAAGGCCAAGAGATTTGTGTGGCCTTTAAATAACATTTTATGCATGTTCATTTTCAGTTGATAAATTTACATAACTTTGCAGATAAGACATGCAAGGATTGTCCCGACCAAAGAACAAATCAAGGCGACTGGGATCGCATATAAAAGCTTTTTCACTTTTGTTTGGGAAATATAAACGGTTGCAACATAGAAAATTGTTTCACTGCAACCCATAATCACACAGGCACAACGAGATATATAACTGTCAGCGCCGTAAGTGTTAAAGATGCTTTCCAAAATTCCATAACTTCCACTTCCCGTGAAAGGACGAAGCATAACAAGTTCACATAGTTCGGGAGGAATGCCGAGAAGATTGAAAATGGGGGACAAAAGGTTGGTTAAAAAGCTTGTTATGCCACTAACTCTAAGTAGTGCAACAGCCACCAAAATTGATGCAATAAATGGAAAAATGTCCACAACAAGTTTTATTGCACCTTTTGCACCTTTGACAAAATGGTCGTAAGTGTTTATACGTTTGTAAATGCAATAAACAAACAAAACTATAAAAAGAATTGGAAGAATATAGATGCTCATCTTTTCTTCTCCTCTTTTCGTCTTTTAAGTTTGTCTATTTGATGCACTAAAAATATGCCTAAAACAGTTGTGCAAAAGGTTACAATCAATGTTGGGATGATTATGTCTGCTGGATTTGCTGAGCCTGCACTGGCACGCAATCCAATCACAGTTGTGGGAAGAAGTTGAATGGATGTTGCATTCACAACAATCAACATTATCATTGCAAAATTTGCTTTTCCACTTTTGTCATCAAGTGCTTGCATAGCTTTAATTCCAAGTGGAGTGGCTGCATTTCCAATCCCCAGCATATTGGCAGATACATTAATAGCAATCAATTTTTGTGTTTCTTTATCTTCAATTTTAAAAATTTTTTTGATGAGTGGGCGAAGCAATTTTGCCAGTTTTTCACTTAATCCACTGGCATCCACAAGTTCAATCAATCCCATCCAAACAGCATAGACGGCACAAAGCTCGATGCAGAGTTTTAAGGCATCTGCAGAAGCTCCAAGCATTTCAGAAAGCACAGCACTTGGGTTGGTTATCAAAAGCACCAACATGCTGCCCAGCATCATCATTGTCCAAAAAATATTCATATAAGATTTTATGCAAAAAAGCACGTTAAAAAGAATAGATTTAAGAAAAATAAAAGTTTGATGTTTTGGTTTTGTTTAAGTTGATTAATATTATTCTTGACTTGAAGGAGATTGCTTTGATATAATTTTGTCATGGAAATGATAGATGTCCATGCTCACTTGACAAACGAAGGGTTTGACGATGTTGCCGAAGTTGTGTTCAGAGCAGAAGAAAAGGGAGTGAAAACAATCGTATGTTCGGCATATGATCTTTTTTCATCCAAGCAAGCAATTAAATTGTCAAAAGAATTTGACAACATTTTTTCAAATGTGGGCATACATCCAGAAAATGTTGATGAATTTGATGAAAAAAGTTTGCTTGAAATTGAAAAACTTGCAAAAGATGACAAATGCGTTGCAATTGGAGAAATTGGATTGGATTATCATTATGTGAGTGACAACAAAGAAAAACAAAAGCAAGCTTTGATTGCACAAATTGAGCTTGCCAACAAACTTAACAAACCAGTTGTCATTCATTCGAGAGATGCAATGGGGGATATGATTGAACTTTTAAAAGCACACAGACCAAAATGCCCAAGTTTGCTTCATTGTTACAGTGGAAGTTATGAGAGTGCAGAAATCTTAATGAAATTGGGATTTTCTTTCTCTTTTGGTGGAGTTGTGACGTTTTCAAATGCAAAAAGTGTTGTCGAAGTTGTGAAAAAACTTCCAATAGACAAAATTCTGCTTGAAACGGATTGCCCTTATATGACCCCCGTGCCTTTCAGAGGACAAAGAAATGAACCTAAAAATGTCGTTTACATTGCAGATATGATTTCAAAAATCAAGAATATTTCTATTGAAGATGTGGCAAAAATTACCACTCAAAATGCAAAAGGGTTGTTTAAAATATGAAAGATTTTGTTTTTAAAAAGAAATTTGGTCAAAATTTCATCAGTGACAAAAATTTGCTAAATGCAATTGTTTCTGACGCTGAGATTGACAAAAACTCTGAAGTCCTTGAAATAGGTGCAGGTGCTGGAAGTTTGACAGCAGTCTTAAGTGAAAAGTGCAAAAAAGTTGTAAGTTTTGAAATCGACACAGATCTGAAAGAACATTTGCAATCACTTGAGCTTAATAATGTTGAATTTGTTTTTGGGGACTTTATGGAAGCGAATATGAAGACTGTGGAAGAAAAATTTTTGGGAAAATATAAAGTTGTTGCAAATTTGCCTTATTATATCACCACTCCGATAATATTTAAGTTGCTTGAAAACAGCACCAAACTTGATAGCTTGACGATCATGGTTCAAAAAGAAGTTGCAGAACGAGTTTGTGCTGAAGTTGGGGGGAAAGATTATGGAATTTTGACAGTTATGGCAAACTTCTACGGAAAACCTGAAATTGCAAGAATAATAAAAAGACAAATGTTTTTTCCAGTTCCAAATGTGGACTCGGCTTTGCTTCACATCAACATAGAACCAAACAAATTTTCAGATGTGGATAGAGAAAAATTTTTGAAATTTATCAAAACTTGTTTTTCAATGAGAAGAAAAACGATGCTCAATAACTTGGGGACAGTTTATGCAAAAGACAAATTGAAAAACAGTTTGGATGAAAAAACTCTTCAAAGACGTGCAGAAAGTTTTGCTCTTCAAGAATTCATTGAATTGTTTAAAAAACTTGAAAGCATCTAAAGCACACATATTTTGCGTTTTTAATATAAACAAATATGGACTGTAAGGATGAGGAGCTCATACTTTTTGCCACGAGCATAGCAATGGAGCTTTCAAAAGGGTTAGATTTGGACGAACTTGAAGATTTGAGAGTTTTGGTTAATCAAATTTCTTGCTCGATAAGTTCTCTCATTCAAAAAAAATATTGCACTATAAAAAGAAAAAAGATCAAATGATTGACCTTTTTTATTCTGCTTCGACAACAACAGTGAATTTTGCTGTTATTTCTGGATAGACTTTTGCAACAACAGTGAATGTGCCAGCTGTTTTGATTGCATCTTTTAAGTCTATTTTTTTCTTATCAAGTGAGATTGAAAGTTTTTGAAGTTCATCTGCAATTTCTTTGCTTGTGATTGAACCAAAAGTTTTTCCATTTGCTCCACACTTGATTTTAAGTTTGACAACTTTTCCTTCAATTGTTTTTGCCAATTCTTTAGCACGAGCAATTTCTTGTTGTTTGTGGAAATTTTCTGCATCTTTTTGAATTTTTGTTTCGCTCAAAGCACTGTTGTCTGCAATTTTTGCACTGCCATTTTTCAAAAGAAAGTTTTTTGCAAAACCATCAGCAACTTCTTTTATCTCACCTTTTTTACCTGTTCCTTTAATATCTTTCAACAAAACTACTTTCATAATTTCTCCTTCTTTTATTCAAGTTTACAACAAAAATGTTTGATTTGTCAACATTTGGACAAAATTATAGGGAGGAGATTATATGGATATAAGATGCAGAAAAACAGGGTGCAAATATAATGACAGATACACATGTAAGGCAAAAGATATTTTGATAAAGAAAAATTGTGCATGTGAAAAATATGAAAGAGATCCAAGCAAAGAGGTTGTGGACAAAACCAAATGGCTTTTCACGGACAAAACACCAGATTATGCCCCACAAAGGGATTCTGCGACCATTGGAATTGAATGCAATGCTCATTGTTTGTTTAATCAAGATGGAAAGTGTGTTGCAAATGGCATAACACTTAATGATATAAAAGAAAAACCTCTTTGCGTCACTTTTTTGAAAGAATAGGAATTTAAAAAAGTGTTGCAAAAGCGTAAAAGATGTTGTATAATATCGGTATGAGAAAAAAGAAAACAAATTCTTCGCACCTTACAGCAGAAGAACCTAAAAAACCATCCACTGTGGATGTTAAAAAAGTTGAAAGTGACTTTAAAAGTGTTTTATATTATCAAGCCAAACAAAGAGATAATTTGCTTGGAGAGTTTTCCAGTGATGGAAAATACAAACTTTCAGATGAAAAAATAATTCAAGAACTTATCTCAATTCCTAAAAAGTTTGAAGAAAAAGTGGACAATGTGGTCTATGCATCCACAAAAATGGATAGTTTCGTGCTTAATTTTAAAATTGAACTTGACATTTCAGAATCTTATTGCAATGCAACTTTGTTTTTGATTGAAGTGGAACATGGGGTTGAGAAAGACGTTAAGCATACAACAGAACTTGCAAATGTGGTGGAAATCTATTCTCCAAAATTTAAGGATAATGTCTATAAAATATGGAATGTACATATTGATTCCGAAGTTTACAGCAAAAATGACTTTTTGTATGAATATTTACGTTTTCAAAATGAAGAGTTTATGTTTAATCGAGAACTGACTGAAATTTTGTCACAACTTTACCTTGTGAGAATGCTTAAACTTTTGGACAATTGTGGTGAACTTGGCGAAAAAATTAAACTTGATTACAAAATTTTGGTTGAAAAAATTTTGAACAGTGATGCCAGCATAACTCAAGATAACACAAGACTAAAACGTTTGCTTGACAGTGTTATCATCAAACATAAAGCTTTTGGAAAGATTTTGGCAATGGAAGAAGGTTCAGCTGTGCTTTTGGGTTATTCTACTCCAATTATGAGAGTGAGAGATAAAACCACAACAAATGTCATGGAAGGGCAAGCAAAGCCAAAGGAAGAAAAAAAAGTTGAGAAAAAAGTTGAAGCTCCAAAAAAGAAGGCTAAATCCAAAGGTGGCAGTGATGGTGGAAAAACTTATGTTATGGACTGGGGAAAAGTGCTTAAGTTTGCACCAAGTGGAATGGACAGTATGCCAAAACCTGCTGTAGCTCCACAACCAACCCCACAGGTAAAAAGTGAAACTCCAGTTGGGCTTGCACAAGTTGAACAAGTTGTTATAGAAGAAACTAATATAAATGTAGAAGATTTAAAAAATAGACCTTGGGCAAAAGATTTTTCTGATGAGGTTTTAAGTACTTTATCTCTAGAAGATATAGAATCTTTGGACGAAATGGTTGAAATACAACAAGCATATGAAGAAGGCATGGATATTTTTGGTGGAGAAGCTCACGAACGAAAAGCTGACATTGAGATTGAAGAACAAGAAACGATAGAACAAATAGATTCTTCTATGACCACTAATATTAATAAAAATGACAATGAACTACACTTAAATTAGAACAAAAAAAGAAGGCTTAGCCTTCTTTTTTTATTCTTTTGTTCTTGTATTTTTTATAGGTGGGGTAACGCCAATTTCTTTTCCAGTTTCTCTGTTTTTTGAAGTTGAAACATTTAAAGCAGTTTTAAATTCGTTGGCTAGTTGTTTACCAGCAGTTATACTATCTACCAAACCATTGTCAACTTTATTATTTAATTCTTCAAATCTTTTTGCAAAATATTCAGCATCTGGCAAGCAGATTGGAGCCTTCTTTGCTTTAAGTTGAAGAGCAAAACTTCCAAGTTGATCATTAAGTCGTCTTGTAAGAGCCATGTAGTTGTTGAAATCTTCTGTTGTTTGAAAAGCATATGAGATAAAAGTTATAAATGAGCCTTTTGGGCTGATTAATTCACCTGCTTTATTGCAGTTGCCAACATATTCAGCAATAGAAATTGCATTTTTAACAGATTTCCCATCTTGCATAGTTAAGATTCCATTTTCTCTTTTAAGAATTGATGTTTCAGGAATAATCATATCATGTTCTCCTTTTGTTACTTCTAGTTGCCATTATTATAGCATGAGTTTTGTTATTTGTAAATACCCTTTTTAAAAATTTTTTGAATATTTACTTTTTTCTTTTACATCATATTTTTAGATAATTGTGGTTGGGGAAAGTGGTTATGAGCAAATTTAAATCTAGATTGGGGGCAGGAGCCTTTGTTTTGATTTTAAGTGGCATGGTTTGCAAAGTGCTTGGAGCATTGTTTAGACTGCCATTGACAAATTTGCTGGGGATTGAGGGGATTGGAGTGTTTCAACTTATAATGTCCCTTTATTCTTTTGCACTTGTGGTGACCTGTGGAGGGATAACTAACTCCCTTTCAAAGTTGATAAGCTCAGCTCGAGCAAGAAATGATGATGGCAAAATAGGAGTATATTTAAAGAGAGCCATTTTAATTTCAGTGGGTATAGGGCTCGCCATTGGCATTGTGTTTTTACTTTTTGGGAGGATGATAGGAAATTTTCAAGGCATAGGAAGCAATAAAAGTTATCTTCTTTTTGTGTTTATGCTCCCGTTGGGAGCAGGGCTCAGTGCTTTTCGAGGATTTTTTCAAGGTTATGAAAACATGCTTCCAACGGCAATTAGCCAAGTTGTGGAACAGGTGTTTAAGTTTGTTTTTGGACTTTTATTTGCTTTTTATTTTGGACGTATGGGGATTGCAGAAGGCGTGTTTGGAGCTTTCTTGGGCATAACTTTAAGTGAAATTGTTTCAATTGTGTTTCTGTTTGTTCTCTTTTTTGTTAAAAGCAAAAATTTTAAACATTTAAGTGACATGAGCCAATTGAAATTTGCAAGAAAAGAATTTGATAAAGCAAACTTTCCACTTATGCTTTCTGCGTCTATTTTGCCTCTTGTAAACGCTTTTGATGGACTTGTTATCATTCAACAGCTTGCAAAAGCTGGTTTTTCTAGTGGCTTTGCAACAAAGCTTTTCGGTCTTCAAACAGGCGTTGTGGGTGCTATTTTAAACTTTCCACTCATTATATCTATGGCAGTCACAACAACATTGTTACCAAACATTTCTTATTTGATTTCTCGTGGAACAGGGGGAAAGAATACCATTGAACGAGGCATAAAAATCTTGTTGTTTTTGATTTTGCCTGCCACTTTTGGAATGGTTGCTGTTTCAAAGCCACTTTTTGTGCTGGTTTATAAGGATTTGAATGGTGCGATGCTTGAAACTGCTTATCAATTGATGTTTTATGGTGGATTTTCAATAATTTTCACGGCTGTGATGCAATATCTTGTTATGTTGTTGCAAGCAAATGGAGAATTTAGATTTATTTTGCTGATAACTGCTTTCGGAGGCTTTGCAAAAGCAATGTTGTCTTTCTTTTTGTCTGCTGTGCCTACGATAAATATTTTTGCTTTGGTTTTGGGGAATATTGCTTTATCGTCCATTGTTTGTATTTTGGCACTTTCAAAACTTAAAAGAATCGTCTCATTTAGACTGACTTTCAGCGAAGTTTTCACACTTTTGTTTGGGACACTTTGTATGTTTTTGGTTGTGGCAACCTTTATAAATTGCAATTATTTCCATCCTATTCTAAACCTTCTCATTGGAGTGGGCTTGGGAGTTGTTGTCTATATTGTTTTGACAACGCCGTTCATTTTGAAAATCGTATCTCGAAAAAACTTAAATCAAACAAAAAAGATTGTTTAATTTTGTGGAAAGATGTTTATCATCCTTTTAGGAGGAGTTATGAATAAAACAGAATTAATAAGCTTGATGTCAAAAAAGACCAATTTGCCAAAGACAAAATGCGATTTGTTTTTAAATGAATTTAAAGCAGTTATCTTGGAGGTTTGCTCTAAGGGTGAAGAAATCAACTTGCGAAATTTCGGCAGATTTTCAATGCAAGAAAGGCGTGCAAGGAAATTTCTTAATCCACAGACAAAAAGATATTATATTTGCCAACCTAAAAAGATGATAAGTTTTAAGGGTTATGACAAATTTAAATATGCAGTCAATAACTGATTGAACTTAAATGCAAGTTTGTTTAGCTTGCATTTTTTGTTTTGATTGTTTAGAGTTTTATGTTAATATAACATCATGAAAATAAAACAACTAGATTTTTCAGACAACCCACTTTTACTTGCTCCAATGGCAGGTGTGACAGATGTAGGATTCAGATATCTTGCATCTTATTTTGGTGCAGATGCAACAGTGACTGAGATGTTGTCAGCAAGAGCAATGTTTCACAATCCAAAGAAAACGGAATTTTTAACACTAACAACAGAAGTTGAGAAAATTAAAATTGCACAAATTTTCGGTCATGAAGCAAACTTTATGCAAGAAGCAGTGAAAAGTCAGATGCTAGAAAAATTTGATATATTTGATATAAATATGGGTTGTCCAGCTCCTAAAATAGTTAAAAATGGGGAAGGTTCTGCTCTTATGGACAATCTTCCACTTGCAAGTAAAATCATATCTTCGGTTAAAAATGCTACTGACAAACCTGTTTCTGTGAAGTTTAGAAAGGGAAAGTCTCAAGAAAACTTTTTGGAATTTGCCAAAATGTGTGAAGAAAGTGGTGCAGATTTTGTAACTTTTCATGCCCGTACAGTTGAGCAAGGTTATAGTGGACATGCAGATTATGAAGCGATTGCAAAAGTTAAAGCAATCTTAAGAATACCTGTGATTGGAAATGGAGATGTTGTCGACAAGAAGAGTTTGGAGGAGATGAAGCAAACTGGTGTTGATGGCGTTATGATAGGTCGTGGTGCAACCGGCAAACCTTGGCTTTTTGCAGAACTTAAAAACAAAAATGTTGAAATAGACAAATTCAGTGTTGTGAGAAAACATATAGAACTTTTGCGAGAACATTTTGAAGAAAGTTGGCTTAAACTTTATATAAGAAAACATCTTTTGTGGTATGCAAGTGATTTGCCAATGTCAGCAAACTTAAGGCTTAAACTTGCCACTTGTGATGACATTGATTTGTGTTTAAAACTGCTTAAAGACGCTTTTGAAAATGCATAAAAGAATTTAACAAAAAATGTTTTGAAATATCACATAAATGTTGTAAAATGTTATAAAAGGAAAAAGCATGAAAAGGACGATAAGAGATTTGAAGAATATTGAAGGGAAACGCATATTATTGCGTTGCGATTTCAATGTTCCACTTGACAATTATGGCGACATTTTAGATGACAGCCGTATTGTGGCTGCCTTGCCAACAATTTCTTATCTTTTGGAAAAAGGTGCAAAACTTGTTGTGTGCTCTCATTTGGGAAGACCAACGGGCTATGACAAATATCTTTCTCTTTTTCCTGTGGCAGTTTACCTTATGAAAAGATTTCCAAACAGAGTGAAGTTTTGCAACAAGGTTGTAGGTCAAGAAGCTGAAAAAGCTGTTTCAATCTTGAAAAATGGAGAAATCTTGGTTCTGGAAAACTTGAGATTTGATGAAGGTGAAGAGCAAAATTCTCCAGAATTTGTAAGCAAACTTGCAAAACTTGCAGATGTTTATGTGGATGACGCTTTTGGTGTTGCCCACAGAAAACATGCATCAAATTATGGAATTGCTTTAAAACTCCCAAGTGCAATTGGCTTTTTGATTGAAAAAGAACTTTCAGTTTTTGATAAAGCCTTTTCAAATCCAGCACATCCATTTGTGGCAATTTTTGGTGGGGCAAAGGTCTCTGACAAATTGAATCTTATTGACAATGTTATGGATAAAGCTGATTCAATCATAATTGGTGGAGGGATGGCTTACACTTTTTTAAAGGCTCAAGGACACGAGATTGGAGATTCAATTCTTTCTGCAGACCAAATTGAAAACGCAAAAAGGATTTTGCAGACAGCAAAAGAAAAAAATGTTAAAATTTTATTGCCAATTGACCATGTTGCACTCATAAAAAATAAAGATAGGGCTGTTTGTGTTACAGAACTTCAAAAAGGTATGGCTGGGCTCGACATTGGAAATAAAACAATAAAGATGTTCAGCAGTGAAATCGCAAATTCCAAGCAAATTATTTGGAATGGACCTTTAGGGAAATATGAAGATCCAAGATTCAAAAAAGGCACAATGAAAATTGCAAAAGCAGTTGCAAAAAGCGAAGCTTATTCCGTTGTGGGTGGTGGTGACAGTGTAAGTGCAATCAATTCTTGTGGAGTTGCAAAAAACATCAATCATCTTTCAACTGGTGGTGGAGCAAGTTTAAAACTTATGGAAGGCAAAGTTCTTCCAGCTATTGAAGTTATTGACACTCTATAAAATTTTAAAAATCAAGATGGAAAGGAGAAATTATGAAAAAACTTATCATTGGAAATTTCAAAATGAACACAAAACCAAGTGAGTTTAAAACATATGCAATGGCACTTGTTACAAAAACCAAGGGTGCAAAAAACAAGGTTGTTGTTTGTCCTCCGTTCACACATTTGGCTGTTGCCAAAGAAATTTTGAGTGGAAGTAAAATTGAGTTTGGTGCACAAAATATTTCAGATGAAGAAAAAGGTGCACTAACTGGAGAAATCAGTGCCAGTATGATAAAAGATTTGGGCACAAATTATGTTATTTTGGGGCATTCTGAAAGAAGAACCAAATTTAAAGAATCAGACAAATTGATAAACAAAAAAATTAAAACAGCATTGGCAAATGGACTTAAGGTTGTTTTGTGTTTGGGTGAAAACTTGCAAACAAGAACAGCAAAACAACAATATAACTTTGTTAGAAAACAACTTGACGACAACTTGAAAGGAATTTATGAAAACGAACTTGAAAGTGTGGTTATTGCTTACGAACCTGTTTGGGCGATTGGAACTGGAAAAACTCCTACATCCAAAGATATAGAGAAGATGATTGAAACGATAAGAAAAGAGATATCTTATCTCTATTCAGAAAAAGCAGGCAAAAATGTTTCTGTTGTCTATGGTGGAAGCGTAAATCTTAACAATTACAAAAAGATTCTATCAAATGATCATGTTGATGGTGTTTTGATAGGTGGAGCTTGTTTGGATGTGGACGGTTTTGCCGTGATTTGCAGAGAAAATTATTAAAATGGAGAAAGAATGAATCATATTGCACTTTACAGAAAATATAGACCAAAATCTTTTGAAGAAGTTATTGGACAAGAACATATTACAAAAACTCTTCAAAACCAGATTTTGAATAATCAAATTGGACATGCTTATCTTTTCACTGGCACTCGTGGAACAGGAAAGACAAGCGTGGCAAAAATATTTGCAAAGGCAGTAAACTGTTTAAATCCTGTCAATGGGTCTTGTTGTGGTGAATGCGAAAATTGTAAACGCCTTGAACAAGAAAATGATATAAATATAATCGAACTTGACGCAGCTTCAAACAACAAAGTAGATGATATAAGACAAATACGTGACAAAGTTAAGTTTATGCCAGTTGGCGCAAAATATAAAGTCTACATAGTGGATGAAGTTCACATGCTTTCCGACAGTGCATTTAATGCTCTTTTGAAAACATTGGAAGAGCCTCCTTCATATGTGATTTTCATTTTGGCAACAACGGAAGTTCATAAACTTCCTCAAACAATTTTGTCAAGATGTGTCAGATTTGATTTTAGGTTGGTTTCTGTGGAAGAACTTTCCAAACATTTGGCACGTATTTTTGACAAAGAAGGCATAAAATATGATGAGGAGAGTTTGAAAATCATTGCAAGTGCTGGAGAAGGCAGTGTGAGAGACACTCTTTCAATTGCAGATTCAATTGCCTCATATGCTCAAAAAGACGTGACAAAAGAAAAGACTTTGTCAGTGCTAGGGACAACAGATCATGATTTGATTATAAATTTCTTTGATCAAATTCACGAAAAAGACGTTGGAAATGTGTTGTCACTAATCGACAAGATTGAAAAAGAAGGAAAAAATTTAGCTGTATTTTCAAAAGATATGTCAAAACATGCAAGAAACTTATTGGTCTGCAAGTCTTGTGAAAATGCAAATGAAATTTTAAACTTGACAGAAGATGTTTATGAAATGTATAAACAACAATCTGCAAAATTTGAAGAAAAAGATTTGATCAGATATATGCAAGTCTTTTCAAGTGCAGAAAGTGAGCTTAGGTACACTCTTTCAGTTAGACTTTTGCTTGAAACCACTTGTTTGACAGCGATGCTTGGACTTGACGTAAAAAAAAACTGAAAATTGAGAAAGACTTAACCAAACTTTCGGCTAATAATGTTTGGGGTAAAGTTGTTTTATATTTGAAAGAACATAAAAAAGTTGCACTTCATGTGGCATGTGGAGATATAACCAATGCAAAGATTGAAGGACAAAAACTTGTCATTCGTTCTAGTGATGAATTTTTGATAGATGTTTTGGAAACGGGACGAAAAGAAATTGAAAATGCAATTCGTTGGCAAGGACTTGATTTGCAATTTGAAGTTGTCAAATTTGAAAGCAATGAACAAAAAATAAACAAAGATATCAAAAAACTTGAAAACTTCTTTGGAAACAAAGTTGAAATAGAATAATTTGGAGGTGAAATTATGGCATATGGATTTGGAGGAGGCTTTGGTGGTGGAAACATGCAAGCCTTAATGAGACAAGCTCAAAAGATGCAAGAAGATATGAAGAGAGTTCGTGATGAGATTGATGCGACAGAATACACATCAAGTTCTGGTGGTGGAATGGTTGAAGTGACCATCTATGGAAACAGAACTGTTAAAGGGATCAAAATAAAACCAGAAGTTGTTGATTCAGAAGATGTTGAAATGTTGGAAGATTTGGTTGTTTCTGCTGTTAATGACACATTAAAAAAGATTTCAGAAGACGAAAAGGCAAAATTGCCAAATTTAGGTATGTAAGATGTTTGATGAACCAATTGAAAGACTTGTTGAATATTTTAGGTCTCTGCCAGGTGTGGGAAAGAAAACTGCAGAGCGATATGCTTTTTATATTTTGGAAAATGATCGCACAAAAGCTGAAAATTTTGCCAAAGCAATAATTGAAGTTAAAGACAAAGTTCAACTTTGCAAAGAATGTGGAAATTATTGTTCAAGCGAATTGTGCTCAATATGCAGAAGCAGAAATCAAAAAATAATTTGTGTTGTGCAAGAGCCAAAAGACATCATTGCAATGGAAAAAGTGAAATCCTTTGAAGGAGTTTATCATGTCCTTTTTGGCTGTATTAATCCACTTGAAAACAAAGGTCCAAATGACATAAGGATAAAAGAGCTTTTGGCTCGAGTAAGCAAAAATGGTGTGCAAGAAATTATTATGGCAACCAATCCAGATGTGGAAGGTGAAGCAACAGCAATGTATATTGCAAAAATCATGAAACCACTTGGAGTTAAAGTGACAAGGCTTGCTCAAGGGATTGCCATGGGAAGCAATATTGAGTTTGCTGATGAAGTTACGCTTGAAAAGGCTTTACGTCAACGTCAAGAAATATAAAAAGCAGTGAGTTCTTCACTGCTTTTATTTTTGAAAGTATTTCGTCTTGCTTGCAAAAGAGAAGGTCTTTTGTTATACTTATAATATTCAAGAATAAGTATCGGAGAAAATATGAATTTAAAAAATGAAATTGCATCAGCAATTAAAAGTGCAGTTGAAGAGTTGAATTTGGGAGATAGCGACAAAATTGTTGTATCTTTTTCAAATCGCCCAGAACTTTGTGATTTTCAAACAAATTTTGCTATGCTGATAGCAAAAAAACTTGGACAAAAACCAATTGATGTTGCAAACAGCATTGTTGACAAACTTTCAAAAAATGAAAATTATAGTTTTTCTGCTGTTATGCCAGGATTTATCAATGTTTCAGTCAAGGATTTGTCAGATTATGCAAACTATGTTGCAAATGACAAAGATTTGGGTGTTGAGCAAGTTAAAAATTCAAGATTGGTGTTTTTTGATTATGGTGGAGCAAATGTTGCCAAAGAACTTCATGTGGGGCACCTGCGTTCTCCAATTGTGGGTGAAGCTTTGAAAAGAGTTCATATTTCTTTGGGAGATAAAGTGCTTGCAGATGTTCATCTTGGGGATTATGGACTTCAGATGGGGCTTACCATTTTGCAACTTAAACTTGATGGTTTTGTTGATGAATTTTTTAAAGAGAATGCTGATTTAAAAGATTTGGAACTTAAAAATGTGACAATGGATATCTTGAATGAAGAATATCCAAAAGCCAGCAAGCGAAAAGATGTTGATAAGAATTTCAAATCACAAGCAGATGAAATAACGCTTTTTATTCAACAGCAAAAAGAACCGTATTTTTCTATATATAAGAAGATAAGGGAGTTGTCTGTCAAAGAAATAGAAAAAAATTACGAAATGTTAAACACAACCTTTGATTTCTATTATGGTGAAAGTGATGCATATCCAATGATAGACAAAACAATTCAAATTTTTGTGGATAAAAATCTTGCTCGTGAAAGCGAAGGTGCTTTGGTTGTGGATGTGGCAAGAGAAGGCGAGCATATTCCAATTCCTAAAAAGAGTGAAGATGAGCCTCAAAGATACAAAAATCCAATGCCACCAGCAATAATAAAAAAATATAATGGTGGGGATTTGTATGCCACAACTGACATTGCAACCATTTTGATGCGAAATGCAGAATTTAATCCAGATGAGATTATATATGTTACAGACAACCGTCAGTCAGGTCATTTTGAACAAGTTTTTAGATGTTGCAAACTTGCAGGCATATCTCCAGAAAATCAAAAACTTACACATGTTGCTTTTGGAACAATGAATGGAAAAGATGGAAAACCTTTCAAAACTCGTTCGGGAGATACAATCAAATATAAAGATGTTTTGGACATGCTAATTGAAAGTGCAGAGAAAAAACTTGCTGACAATGGAATTGTGGGTGACAGTGAACTTGCACGCAAGATAGGTGTTGGGGCAATGAAATTTGGGGATTTGTCAAATACCGTTGCAAAAGATTATGTTTTTGACATTGACAAATTTTTGGCATTTGATGGAAAAACTGGACCTTACATTCAATATACAATCGCACGTATAAATTCTGTTTTGGCAAAGACGAATTTCAAAAAGGGAAAGGTGGCTGTTTCAAATACTGATGAAAGAAACATCGTTATGGCGATTTTAAAACTTAATTCATCCTATCAAGTCTGCTATGACGCTTATTCACTTAATGCTCTTTGCCTTGCTACTTTTGATCTTGCAAGTGCGTTTTCAACTTTTTATAACAATCACAAAATATTGACAGAAACAAATGTTTCAAAAAGAGAAAGTATGCTTGCACTCTCTTTGCTTGTTAAAAACTGTTTGGAAAAAGCTCTTTGGACACTTGGAATAGATAGTGTTGAAAAGATGTAAATAAATTATTAAAAAATTTTTGAAAAAGGTATTTACAAATTCAAAAATTTGTGTTATGATATGGGCAAGTAAAGAGAATAAACACACGGAGGTGTATTATGGATAAAGATAATAGAGTATCAATTGGTGGAGATGGAATAGTAAATGTAACTCCAAATGGAAACTTTAAATTGGAGCAAAAATTTGTTGATATTCCTGCTTTTAAAGGCAATTATTTGAGTGATAAGTATAGTCCAAATAAAGAGTTAGGAAAATAAAATATCGTATTTTTGCGATATTTTTTTAATTTTATTTTGAAAATAAAAATTTATATGTTAGAATATACACATAATATAAGTAAGTTTTGGAGTTTTTGATGAAGAAATATAGATTCTTATATCCTGCTATATTCATGAAAGATGAAGGTGAGTCATGCCAAGTTATTTTTCCTGATCTCAACATATATACTGATGGAAAAAATATGTCAGAAGCTTATTTGTATGCAAAAGACCTTTTGAGAGTTTATTTTTCTTATGCACTTAAGTATGAAACAGAATATAATAAACCTACAAAATTGGAAGACTTAATATTAAAATGTAAAGAGAATGAAACTGTTATGTATATAGATGCAGTTGTTGAAGCAGAATAATAGAATCACAAGAAATCTTGTGATTTTTTATTGCTTTTGAGAGTGCAAAACTTGTTAATAATTTTTGCTAAACTTTCTTAAAACACTTGACTTAGACCACTTTGTGTGATATATTATAACCGACACTTCTTCAAAAGGGTGTTAGTTTTTTTGTTAGGAGATTTAAAATGGCAGCACCAAAACGTAAAATCATTACACTTGAATGCACAGAATGTAAAGAAAGAAACTATTCTTCTGAAAAGAATACTTCAAACAATTCTGAAAGAATAGAAATCAATAAATTTTGTCCAAGATGCAACAAACGTACAAAGCATAAAGAAACAAAATAAAAAGAATTTAAAATTTGGAGGATTGTATGTCTAAAAAGCAAAAAGCTCTTGAAGGACAAATTGAAGAAAATGTTTCTGTCGCACAGGACAAGATTTCTGAAGGTGTCATAGAAAAGAACGATAAAAAACAAGATAAAAATTCCAAAGACAACAAAGATAAGAAGAAAAACAAAAAGAAAAAAGATAAAGAAAAGAAAGGTGGTCTTGTGAAAAAGACCAAAGAAACTGTTTCTGAACTCAAGAAAGTGACTTGGCCAACTTTTGGTGAAGTAGTTAAGAAAACGAGTATCGTTATTGCTTTTGTGCTTTTGTTTGGAGTTTTCTTATACGGCGTTAACTATTTGTTGGGAGGACTTGTAAACCTTTTGATAAATGGTTCTTGGTTTTAATGGAAAAGACTTGTTTCTTTTTTGACAGACTAAATTTAAGTATAATTAATCCGGTTATTTTAAGGAGATATTGTTATGGAACATTCAAGAGAACCTAAATGGTATGTTCTTCATACATTTTCAGGATACGAAAATGTTGCGAAGGAAAATCTTGAGACAGTTGTTGAAAAATTTAACTTGCAAGATAGGATTTTTGATATCATCATTCCTGAAGAAGATGTTATTGAAGAAAAAAATGGCAAAAAGAAATTGGTTACAAGAAAAAGTATGCCATGCTATTTGCTAGTTAAGATGATTTATGGTGATGACCTTTGGCATAATGTGACAAGAACTCGTGGTATCACAGGTTTTGTTGGACCAAAAGGAAGACCTTTGGCACTTACAGAAGATGAAGTTATGAAACTTAGACTTGAAAAAATCAAAGTTGAGACAGATATTGAAGTTGGTGACAAGGTTGAAATTATTGAAGGTCCACTTGATAAGATGGTTGGAAATGTTGTTTCTGTGAACGCTGAAGCAGGACTTGTGACAGTCACTGTTGAAATGTTTGGAAGAGAAAACAATGTTGAACTTGAATTTGGTCAAGTTCACAAGATCAATCAATAATTTTGATATTTTTGATGTTTTACATCTGAAAAATATTGTCCCGAACATGACATAAAAAGGTTTGAAATTTGTCAAGTCAAGACATAAAAATGACAAATTTTGTGGGAGGATTAGCCAAATCCAATTCACCACATTAGGAGGAAGAAAATGGCAAAGAAAGTTAAAGCAATGGTTAAATTGCAACTTGAAGCTGGAAAAGCCACTCCTGGACCACCAGTTGGTTCTTCACTTGGACCTCATGGTATCAACATTGCGGCTTTTGTTAAAGAATTTAACGACAAAACAGCTTCTCAAGCAGGTTTTATCATTCCTGTTGTGATCACTATTTTTGATGATAGAAGTTTCACATTCGAAATGAAAACACCACCTGCAGCAGTTCTTATCAAAAAGGCTATAGGTCTTGATAAAGGTTCTGCAAAACCAAACAAAACAAAAGTCGGAAAAATCACTAAAGAGCAGATCAGAAAGATTGCAGAGACAAAGATGCCTGACCTTAATGCTGCTTCAATTGAAAGTGCTATGTCTATGATTGCAGGTGCTGCAAGAAGTATGGGCGTAGAAGTTGTAGACTAAGAGGTGAAGTATGAATAAAGGTAAAAGATATTTAAAATCTCTTGAAAGCTATGACAAAACAGTGGCTTATGACATCAATCAAGCTGTTGAAAATGTTCTTGCAACAGCAACTGCAAAGTTTGACGAAAGTGTTGAATTGCATGTTAGACTTGGTGTTGACGGAAGAAATGCTGATCAACAAGTGCGTGGTGTGGTTGTGCTTCCAAACGGAACTGGTAAAACTGTAAGAGTTCTTGTTATCGCTCGTGGAGATAAGGCTGACGAAGCTGTTAAAGCTGGTGCTGATTATGTTGGCGCTGAAGACATCGTTGCAAAAATCAATGGTGGATGGCTTGACTTTGACGTGGCAATCACAACTCCAGATATGATGGGCGTTGTTGGAAGAATTGCAAAAATTCTTGGACCTAAAGGTCTGATGCCAAACCCAAAGAGTGGAACTGTTACTACTGATGTTGTTAAAGCTATCAATGATGTTAAAGCTGGTAAAGTTGAATATAGACTTGATAAAACAAACAATGTTCACGTTATCATCGGGAAAAAGAGTTTTGGAAAAGAAAAACTTGTTGAGAACTTTGCTACAATCATGGATGCAATCGTTAGAGCTAAACCTGCTGCTGCAAAAGGACAATATATTAAGAGTGTTACTTTGGCTGCAAGCATGGGACCTGGTGTGAAAGTTTCTTACAATATTTAATTTGTATAAAAGCAGGTAAACACCTGCTTTTGTCTTATTTTTAACAAAAAATAATTAAAATAGCGAAAAAAAACGGCAAAATTTCAGAAAAATCGTTGATTTTGGGATAAAAAATATAATATTAAAGAATTTGACGACATTTTTTCGACAATAAAAGTGTTTTTATTGCAGTATAGTAATAAAACACATTCACAAAATACTTATAAATTTTGAAGCATATTGACGTTATTTTATTTGACTTTTAGCTTCAAAGTGCGTTAAAATATTCTATGAATTTATAGACTATTATTTAGGAGATTTTACTTTATGAAATTTAAAAGAAAAAATCAATCAATTTTGTTTAGAGGATTGGTGCTTACAATGGCATTGGCTTTGACCGTGCTTTGTTTGCCATTCAACGAAATGTTGATGGTTTATGCAGACCTTCTCAGCACTGATTATTCTCATATGACAATTGGAAAAGTTGATGAAGAAGTTTCAACTTCTGTCACAAAGGGAAGCACATATTATATCCCAAAAGCTTATATCGGTGGAGACAAGGATTATGTTGTGGGCAACAACATCTCTGATGCTAATGTAAAAACATCTAAAGTGACTGTTCACTATAGTTCTGTTTTATTGGGTGGAGTTGAAAATGGTGCTGCACTCAAAGGTGGAGATAATGAAACAGGAATTGTTTCAGTCGCAACTGATTCTTCTTCAAATTATTTGGGAAGTTTTGTTGCTGACAAAATCGGCGCTTACACAATCACTTATTCTTATAGTTATGAAATTGAAGGTACAACTTACAGCAATTCTTATGAATTTAAAGTTGAAAGTGAACTTACAAACGCTTCAATCAATTTTGTTGAAAATGAAAAGAGTTTCATTCCAAGTGTGATTGACCTTGCTCTTGCTAAAAATGGTGACACTTACAAAGACTTATATCTTCCAACACCAGAACTTGTTGATGAAGAAAACGAAACAGTTGAAAATGTGACATATGTAACTGACAGAGGTGAAGTTGGTGCAAAAGGAAACTATGTTGTTGTTTCAGCAATAGGTGGTGTTAACTCTAACACAGTTACAATTTCTAAAAATGTAGAAAATGAAAAATTGTATATTTCTGGCGATGTATTTAAAAATGCAAACTTAGGTGCTGGCAAATACACAATCACTTATGCTTATTATATTGATGGACAATTTGTTACTTCTTCAACAAAGAGCACTCAAGTTTATGCTGAAAACAACAAATATTACACAGACTATTCTTTGAAATTGGAACTTGCTTCAGACTGGACAGATAATGGACAAACTGGAGTTGAAACAAAATTACCTTCAGCAACCGGGGTAACTTCAAAAGACAGTAAACCAGCAAGTGAAAAAGTTGATGTTTATTACACAGTTTCTGTTTATTATAAAGCTGCAAATTCTGATAAGAATTATGAACTTATCAATGCAACAGAATATAATGAAGAAGCCGGAGAAAAAATTGTCAATGAAGATGGAACCTTGGTTGATGCAACAAAGTTTAAGCCTTTGAATGATGGCTGGTATACATTTGTTTACAGCATCACTGATTTCTATGGAAATACAGTTTCTTCAACAAAAGGTGTTTATGAATATGCAAACATCAAAGATGAACAAGATCCAACACCAGTTGTTTACGAAGCTAAAAAAGAAGGCGAAAAGAACACAGAAGATCAATCTTACAAACTTGCTTCTCGTTCAGTTCCTAATGGTGTAGTTGTTTATGCAATTGGCATTGATGACAATGTTTCAAAAGCAGATACAAAGGGAGTTGTGCTTTCTCGTAAGATCATGACAAGTGAAACAGTTTCAAAACTTACAATCACTGACTATAATGAATATAATTTGGTGTTCAATTACAGAAACACAACAAATCCAGCTTATGTAAACTTGAGAACAAACAACTATATCATCAGAAAGCAAACAGGAAGTGTTTCTTCTGATGTTGATATGCTCAATTGGCTTAAAGAAAACAAATATTTGATTGTTGTTGACAATGCAAACGCTTCAACAATTTATGATATCTTCAATGCTGAAAATTATTTTGATGAAATTGAAAGTGTTAAAACAGCTCTTGCAAACTTATCAGAAGATGCAACTGAAGACGAAATTGCTTCTGCAAAAAGAACTGCAGCTGTTGAATGGTTGAAATCAAGCGCATCAAAAGAAGCAGGATTTGCTTATTTGGATGTAAAGGAAACATTTGGTGCAACTTCTGCAGAAAATGGAATGGGTTCTGGACAATACTATATTCACTACATTGCAAAAGATGCAGCTGGAAATGAAAAAGATGTTTCAAAGTCAATGTACATTGGCACATACACAGATAACGACATTCCTGAATTAAGATTCCCTACAACTCTTTCAGATTTTTATTTCCCAACAGATGTAGTTAAATTTGATGCTCCAACAGCTTCAGATAACTATGACACAAACATGCTTGTAAGAACAACGTATCGTTATCTTGATGTCAATGGAAATGTTCTTGATGTTAATGACAAAGACGGAAAAGTTTCTAATGAAAATTTGACTGACCTTCGTTTAGATTTGGATGGAAAAAGAGTTGACAATCAATTGTTGACAGAAAAATATAATGAATATCTTAAAGGTGAAGCAAACGGATATGTTGAACTAACTGACAAAAATGCAAGCTCTTATTCAATTGATTTGGCAAAAGACTTGAAATATACCGAAAAACTTAAAAACGCAGTTTCTCTTCAAATTGTTTCATATGTTTATGATGACAATGGAAATGCAAACATCTATGGAGAAACAATTTCAATTCTCAACACAATTGATAATGCTCCACCAAAATTTGTCGAACCTGAAGAAACCATTTCTCAAAACACTTACGAACAAGGTGCAGAGATAGAACTTCCTTCACTTACAGTTATGGATGATGCAGTTGCATTTATGGACTTTGAAGTGAATGTTTATTATGTTAATGGAGACACAAGAACAAAGATTTCAACTTATGATTTCTCTTCTGAAAGAGAAGTTTTAAGTGAAAGTGGTGCAGGAAAGTATACTGTTAATGCAGGTAAATTTGTTGCTGCATTTGCAGGAAAATATGAAGCTAGCATTTCAGTTAAAGACAGCAAAAACAACACAATTGTTTCTTTTGCAAATTACACTGTAAGTTCAAGAAATATCATTCAACCACCAGTTATCAATGCTTCTCTTGAAAGCAAAACAGTTCAACTTGATGGTGATGACAATTATAATCCAAAAGATGGAATCACAATTCCAACTCCATCTGTAAGCTATCAAATTCCTGACAGTGTGACTTATGATGTTTACAGCAAAAATCCAAGTGCATATACTGACACAACTTATGTTGTTAAAGGTGTAAATGCAAATGGAAAAGCTACAAACTGGAGCACAACTTATGGACAACAAGGTTCATTTAAGCCAACAGCAACAGGAGAATATCCAATCGCTTATACAGTTAATCTTACAGTTTACAACCATAAGACTTTCAAATATATTGATGTTGATCCTTCAAATGACTATAAGGGTGGTTATTACGAATTTACAAATAACGGCAAGACAGCAGAAGTTGTTTTGAACAAAGAAGGTAAATTTGAAGCAACAATAACAGAAGGATTGTATGTTATTGAAAAAACTGAAGATGGAAATGTTGTAATAAAGAAAGAAAATATTGAAACAAGCGTTCCAACAAATTCAGCTCTTGATGGTGTTGATTTTGAAACTTGGTTTGCTGATATGAAAAACTACAACTTGACAAGCGATGTTTACACAATCATTGTTGAAGATTCAAAGGGACCAAGCATTGCTGAAGAACTTTATCCAACAGCAATTTCAACAGAAGAAATTTCTGCTACTGAAGGCTATAAATTGCCAATCTATGCAATTCAAGCAACAGACGCAAGTGGAATCAATATGGACAAATCAAAAGTTGTTTTGTCTTGGAAACTTGCCAACGGAACAACAGGTTCTCACACTTACGAGAAATTGTCAAAAGACACAGAATATACAATCAAATCAAGCAACGGAAATGTTTTGGACGGAACATACACAGTGACATACACTGTTTATGACAACAACAACAATTACACAACAAAAGAATATACAATTGCAGTTGGTGATAATGTTGCTCCAACATTGAAGTTTGATGACAAATTTGTTGAAGAAAAATTTGAAATTGGAAATCAACTTAAAATCGACATTTCTAAAGTGAAATTTACAGACAACAAACCATTCCAAGAAAATGTTAAACCAACAATTAAACTTGTTAACTCTTCAACAAGCAAAGAAATCAAATATGACGTGGTTGGTGACACTTATATTTTTGAAGAATTTGAAGAAGTTGGAACTTACAACTTGACAGTTGAAATTGAAGATGCAGTTGGAAACAAGACAACAGAAAGCTTCTCAATTGAAGTTTCTGCAAAGAGTTCTGACACAACAATGACCTATAAAGTAGTTGGAACAATTTTGATTGTGGTTTCAGTTCTTGTTCTTGTTGGAGTTATTGTTTACTTCATTGTTTCAAAAGTTAAACTTGACAAAGAACTTAAAAAATAATCATAATAAAAAAAGACCATAAAGATGGTCTTTTTTTTATTTGTTGTGTGTCTTTTGCATTCTCTTTTGGAATATGTTATACTGAAACAGTAAAAGGAAGATTTGATGATAATAGGAATAGATTTTGACGGAGTATTGTTTGACACAGAAAGCTTTTTCAGGACTTATGCAGAAATTTTTGACATAATGCATAATGGAACGGGTATGGTTGCTTGTGATGAATTAAGGGCTGAAAAAAGCTATGCTTGGGGCAAGGATATGTTTGATGAATATATTCAAGGATGTTTGCTTGAAAGTGAAAAGAAGGCACAAATAATGCCTTATGCAAAAGAAATTATTGATATGTTGATTTCGGAAGGACATAGTTTTGTTGGAATTTCCAGCAGAGGAATTTTAGATAAAGAAGAGATTGAAATTACAAAAGAAAGACTTAAGTCAGAAGGAATTGTTTTAAAGAAAATTCTCTTTTGTCAATCGGACAAATTGAAAGCATGCTTAGATGAAAAAGTTGATGTCATGATTGAGGATTTTTATGACATCGTTGACAAACTTTCTGACAATGGAATAACTTGTTTGTATTTCAAAGATATAGTGACAAAGTCTTTCGAGAAAGATAATGTTGTTGAAGTGAAAAATTGGGGAGAAGTTTACCGTGCAATTTTGAAATTGTCGAAGAATTAGAAAAAAGAAAACACACTTATATTAGTGTGTTTTTCTTTTTTGTTATTTAACAGAAATACGTTTTCTGAGCTTGAATATCAAGAATACAACCACAAGTGCAACGACCACTGAAATTACTATCGCAATGATTGTTGCTGGGTTCATAGGTTCGTTTTTAACGACCTTGTAGCTGAATAATAGATTTCCACTTGGAGAGACAATTTGAACATAGAATGAACCTTTTTCATCTCTATCTATTGTGGCTGAACCTTCGCCAGTTGATTCTGCATTTATTTCTGTGCTGTAGATGATTCTTGCTGTTGTTGCAGTATCATCGGTGTATTTTATTATTCTTACAACACATTCACCCATTTCTTGATAGATGTTTTCTTGATTGAACACCACATCAACTTTTTCTGTTGTCCCAGCGCCTTCAGCTACAGAGATTCTGATAGGAGCTGTTCCGACTTGAATTATCACTTTGTAAGTCCAACTTGTTGGCATTGAAGATTGTCTGTAACTTGTGTCGTTTGAATTTATTGTGATAAGGTAAGTTCCAGCACCAGTCTTTTCATCCAAATACGATAGTGGAAGTTCTGTCATATAAAGTTTTCTGTCAACTGTGATTGTGGAAACATCCAAAGTTTTAAGCAATGTGTCGGTTATGTCTTTTCCATCTCTTTCAACTTTCTCAATGTAATAGTTGGCATATTTGTTGAAAACATAAGAATATCTATATTCGTTTGCATTTAAAATTGTGAATTGATAAGTTTCTCTTCTTATCTTTCCTACATCAGGAAGATTGCTTGTTGCTGTGAAGAAAATTTCATAATAGCCAGCTTCAGTAAAGTTGTATTTTGTTGCTGTTGTTGAATCTTCAGTCAAATTTTTGATTTCGTCTTCAGATAGTGCAACTCCATTTTTCTTTACACTCAAAACTGGATAGCCGTCAAGAGTGTAGAAATCAGAGCGAGTTGTCTTGTCCAAATTGATTGTCACTTGTCCGTTGTAAACGGCTTGTTTGATTGGGGCCGATGTTTCTTGTTGTTCTGTCAATGGATTTGTGTAAGTCATTGTGAAAGGAACATCTTTTAAGAATATAAAGTTGAAAGCTTCAGTTTGACCTGCATTTCCTCGATTAAACTTCTGAACATTTCCGGCGTTGTCAATCAATGAGATTGTGTATTTGCCTGAATGTGTAAGGTAAAGATAATTATATTCTTTTCCATTGTTTCTTCTTGTGTAAACAATTGGAGATAATTCAACACCATCTTTCACCAAGCGAATGTTTATTTCATTTTGAACGATTCCATAATATTTTGACCATTGAAGCTCAATACGATTTATCGACGAATAATCTTCGGAAATCACAACACTCTTTGATGTTTGATTTACAAGATTTTCGGTTGTATCAATAATTCCACTTGTGTTGTAGGTGTAGAATTCGTCAACAAAGTTGTCAGAACTTGGAATGTATGTGATAATAATGTTTGTGTTGAAAGCTGGAATATTTCCAAGTGATGGATTTCCAGTGTTTGAAATCAACCAATGTTCTGACTTAACACTTGAACTGTCTGTGAATGTGTCAATCAAGGTTGCAGTAATTTCTTGCTCTTTGTTTGTTTTGATTTGAACAGAATCTTTGTCAGTGTAACTTAAATTGACAATGTAGTGATTTGAATACCTTGTTCCACTGGCAGTTGTGTAAATTGTGTTGCTCTTGTCAACAACAGTGGTTGAACCATTGATTGTTTTTTCAATCCAGAATGTCGATGTTTGTGATGAAAGATTAAATTCAAAGATTTGCGATACTGGAACATTTTCAAAAATGTATTCTGCTGTTCCAAATTCGTTGTTGATGTAAGTTTCATCATACCAAACTTTCAAATAATATTTTTGCATTTCACTGGAATTGCTTTTTAAGATTGTTCCAGAAGAAACTTCTTCCCAATTTGATTTATCTGTGCTTATTGAATATTTGACAGGGATGAAAGTTTCTTTGTTTGAATAGAGCAGTGTCACTTCAGAGAAATAACCAGTTTCGTCATCACTAATGGCTTCAACGATGTTTTTTGTTATATTGTTTCTGCTTGCATCCAAAAGCTTGAATTGCCCAGCCTTGTTATTTTCGGTTGTGTAATTTGCTTGTGGAAGCTCGTTGTATAATGTGAAATAGATTGTTTTAATAAGGTTGTTATCATTGAAATCTCTCACTTCCAAAACAAAATTGTTGTTATATTGTTCTGTTGTATTTTTTGTAGTTAAAGTGATTGTTGAGATTCCATTGCTATCTTGAGTTATTTCAAAGTTTGCTTTTTCACATGATATTGATTTTTCACCAGAGATAAAATCAAAAGGTGTGACTGAATATTTGCTTGGGTTGTATGAATATTTGAAACCATTTTTTGTTATGTAGACCAATCTTCCGTTTGTGTTTTCATAATATGCATACAAATCTTGTTCTGATGAAATTTCTCTTGTTATGATTGTTTCTTTATAGAGATGTATTTCTTTGTAAGTTAAAGCATAGTTGTCTGTATATTCATAAACAATTCTGGTGTTTGCAACAAATCCAAGTTCTGGATTGATTTCAAAAGTGATTGTATTTTGAGTTCTGTCAGCAGTCACTATCACATTTGAATTTGATTGCCACAAACTTGCATAACCTAATTGGTTTTGTTGAGAGAATATAATTTCATTATTTGCTTTTATTGTCAAACCTGTTAAGAATGTTGAACTGTTTGTTGTGTTTTGAATGGCTTGATCAGTTGGTTGTGTAAATCTGATGTATTCTCTCTCTTGTGAGTTGGTAAGTGTTGCAGGCAGAGTTGTGTTTCTCACATTGACATAGAATGAGTCGGCATTGCCATTTTCTCTGTTATAGAAAGTTAATGAATTTTTATATCTTGTGCTTGTGAGACCATCAATAAGATCTGATATCTCTATTTTTGTGAAATTGTTACCTACAAAAGCATAAGCATAATTTTTATCCCAAGGTGTGAGCATCAAATATCTTGTTGTTGCAAAGCCATTTGCATTCAAAATTTGCAATTTAAATTGAACCCATTCATCACCAAAATAATTGATATCTTCAAGTTGGAATCCAGTTTTTGCATAGATATTGTGAATTGCATTGTTGTATGATTTTGTTTGTTGATAATCTGCAATTGTATATGCTTTTTTATTCCCTTCTGCATCAATATAACTTATTATATTGTTGTTTTGATTTGTTTCGCTTTCAGAATAAGTTGTGACATAAATTGTGTAAATAGACATGTTTCCAGCTCTGTCAGTTTCAACAATTTCATAGTATTTGTTAGGCTCAAACCCTTTAAAATTTGATGAATTGATTTCTGTGAAGTTTGATACAAGGAAATCGGCAGGTGATGTTTCTTGTTGAGCTGAAGAAGTATATTTTGTGTTGACTCCTTCACTATCCACAAATTCTCTTACAAAAGTTTGGAAACCTTCAGAGCTTATTGTGTTTTTAAGTGTTTGTAAATAATCGCTTGCAACACTGTATGAATAATAGGCAAAAGTTCCGGTGCTGTTGCTAAGGTTGTAACAAGTGTTGTCCAAGTTGTTTGTTTGTTCCATCTTGGCAGTGTAATATGTTCTTAATGCATTATTTGTAAGTGGTGCAATAAGTCCTCCAGCCGTTGTTTTGTTCACCAAATTTTGAATGTTGGTGTTTGGAGCAGAAAGGTCAACATAGATATATTTGCTTATTTTGTCGTAAAACTCGTCATCATGATTTTTATATTGCATTGTTATCTTAACCCATGCGTTGTTTTCATAAATGTTTAGTTTTTCAAGGTTGAGTTGTGCAATATAAGTGTCATTTGTCATAACTGGTCTTTGTGCAAAAACATCATCGGAAGAACTGAAAACTTGTCCTTTGCTTGTTTCAAACTTTATTTTTTCAATGTCAATTTCAGCCATATATGTGCTTCCAGCATCCCACAGCAAGTTTACCACTGATTGATTTGTATAGTATCTTGTGTTGTTGTCAGCAGCAATGTCACTGTTTAAATCAGAACCAGTTGTGAGTTGAACTTTAAAATCTGGGTTTGATTCTTTCACTGTGAAACTGAATGTTATTGATTGTTCGTAATCATTTTCACCAATTTCCGTTCCAAATCTTCCTTGATATAATTTGACATAGTAAGTGCCAGCATCTTTAAGATAATTTAAACTTTCTCCATTCTTAAGATAGAACTTTAAGAATCCATTTTCATCAGCAACCACAGAACTCAGGGTTGGATTACTGATGTTGTTTGATGTTACTGCCAAAAGATTTGATGAATTTGTTCCATCTTTATAAAGTTCTGCATAAAGCGCATATTCAACAACCAAATTATTTTCAGAGAAGAAATTCATTTCGTTGTTATTTTCCACTTTGAAATCATAACCATCTGTCTTTTCCACTTTTTGCACTCGTTTTGTGTATTTATATTGTGGAATGTAAACATAAACAGGGAGCATGTTTGTTGTGAGGACTGTTCTTGCATTTCCGTTGTTGTAGAGTGAAGATCCATTTGTGTTTCCTTCATCACTGTTAGGGAAGGTGACAACTAAGCTGGAATTTTTCTTGTTGTCGTACATTGCAACAAAAACATCGCCACCAACAAGACTTTCAAGATGAGAACCATTTTCGTCATTGATTGGTTCTGCATTTGATATCACTTCATTTCTGTCTACATAAAGTACATATGTACGTTTGAAATAATCGTTTTCATTGTAGGTATAACCAGTTCCGTCATAGTATGTTCTTGAAATTTCATATTTTCCTGCTGTTGTCACATTATCTGAGTTGAGTCTTATTTCTTCTTCAATCAAATCAGTTGAAGAGCCATTTTCAAGGAAATCATACACAGTGATTTCTGTGGCTTTGTCAGAAAGTTCGTAATAATAGTAAATAACACCTGTTGTTTCATCTTTAAACGATGCTTCAACATAAGGATAATATTTGATTGTGACTTTGTCGACTTGAATGTTTAGTTTGTCATCTGTTGGTAAGAAAGACAAAGTGAAAGGTTTTTGCAAACTTGTTGGATTGAGATAAGTTGTTTTTGTTTTTTTGCTTGAGTCAGTTTCGTCATAATTTTCTTCAACAGTGTTGTTTGATGAAAGAATTTCTTGTTGATTTTGTGAATTTGTGTATTGAACAAAGAATTTTGAAGAGTCAAAACTGATTAAAATGGTTTGTCTTGCACTGCAATAATTAGTGTATTGAATTGTTGCTGTGGCATCATAATTTGCATCAAATTTTGTGTTAGACAAATCTCTGATCAGCACTCTGTATGTCATTTCATATTCAACTGGAATTTCTTGTTTGTAAACTCCGTGTTGAGGGGTGTAACTTGTGTGAGATCTGTCAGTGTAATAAGATAATTCATTGATAGGAATGTTCAAATAATAACTGCTGTAGTTGTTGATTGCTGTTCCATCGATTTCACCAGAAATAGAAACGGTGCTGTTTAGGTAATCCAAATAATTTTTTGATTTCAACTTGTTGTACATAGCTTTGAAAATGTCTGTTGAAACTTTGTTGTTGTAAGTTTTGTAGAAATCAAAGCTAAGCAAATCTGACTCTTGGATTGTTTCTGGGGTGTAAGTTGAATTATATGAAACAGTGTTGAAATTGTTGATATAGATTGATTTATAGTTTGCCCAGAATAGTGTTGAGTTTGAAGTTACATAAATTGAAGAACTTGTCAATTTGTAAGAATCACCATCAAAAACTGCAAATAATGGAGTTGTGGTGTCTATCATAAACACATCAACAGAGTGATTTCCAGCTTCGTCATAAACGTCAACAAGATAAAGTCCACTGTCTGAAAGCACATATTCTGTTGCAATGTTTGTATCTATTGAGCTATTTACTGTGTTTCCATGATATTGAAGCCAATTGCTGTTTGCAGTGCTTAAATCCAAAATGTTGTTGACAGGGAGGTAGGAAGCATCTCTTGAATAATTCAACATTCTTTCAATTGTCGTTGATAAGATTGCTTCTCTGTTGCTGTAATATTGTGCATCAACAATTGGGAAATAACGATAATAAGCATAGGTCTTAGCTCCACTGTTCTTTTCATCCCAAGAAAGAATCATGTTTTGATTTGTTGTAAAATCGTTGAGAGATGATACGATTTTGTAATCAGTGGAATTTGTTATTTCAACTACATTTCTGGCTGTTATATTTGAAATAGGGTTTTTGTCTATTGTAAATGATTGTTCTCTGAAAAAGCCTTTATTTGAGTTTATTGAAACATTTGAGTCTGTCAATTCATTTGAATAATACATTCTAATTGTGTAATAGGCATTGTTTTCCAAAACTTTGTAAGAGCTCTCATCGGTTGCAGACAGATTTTCAAAAGAAATTCCATTTGCCCCACCAAATTCAGAGAGATATGTTTTGGTGTTATAGTCCCAAGCATAAATTTGAATTGTGACATCTTTGTTGTAAGGATCATCTTTTGTTGAGTCAATGATTTTCACATTTTGATTTACAAACGTGTCTGTATAAACAGATTTGTTATCATTTTCTGTTTTGAGCTCGATGCTTGGCAAGTCCTTTGTTATTTCAAAATAGAAAACTTGAAAGAACACTTTTGTGTTTGCCAAAGTTGTTTCGCTTTCATAATAATTTTTGTAAGTGTAAGCCAGTATGTAAATGTATTTACCTGCTGTACTTTCAGTTCTTCCTTTGAAGTTGGCTCTGTAAAGTGTCTGTCCGTTTAATCTGTAAGCTGTGGATGAGAAAGCATCGGAAATTTTGGTTGTTGAAAACACATAGCTGTTCACGCCTTGGCTAAGAGTTGCATTAGCACTCAATTTGATCGGTGTTTGGTTTGTTTTGACAGGTGCAATATCATTTGTGTTTATGTAATTTAAAACATTTCCAATCAAGAAAGTTGTGTTGCCATTTTCTTGAGAATAATTTGCGTCAGAATTTATGAATGCACTTGTTATATCAGCACTGTCTTTGAAATTGCCATTATCAAAGTCGTTTGTTTTTAACTCTCCAACAGGTCTGATGTTGTTTTCGTCAGTTTCTCCATCTAAGTCAGTGTAGTTTGCTTGATAACCATAAACATAAACCATAAATTTTTTTGTGATGCTTGACAATCCGTCTAAAGTATATTTCCTTTCTTCCACTTGAGTGTCATCAATTGAATAGTCTACCAATTGGATTGCTTTGAAGGTGACAGTGTAGTCTCCAACATTTGTGAAGAAAACTCTGCAAGTATGGTTTGAATTATTGACAGTGTAATTAATCACATCTTTTGCATCAGAAACAACAGACTTTATGTCTTTATCATAAACAAGATTGGTTGTTGTGGCAGTGTTTAAAATTTCTTTGGTGATTTCAAGTTCAAATCTTGTGTAGTCATAATCGATGTAAGGAAGTTTGTTTGTTTCACCTTTTGAAGAATAGTTGCTGTAAAGATAATAAGCATAGTTAGGATTTGTCATTTGTGACACTGAAACTTCTTTATCAAAATAGTTTCTTGAAACATTAGGTCGGTTGTTTGCAAGATAATTCTCTCGGTCAACAACATAAAAGCTGTAGTTTATTGTTACATTTTCATCAGAGAACTGTGTTTCTTCTCCATTCTTTCCACCATCGGTGCAAGTGTATAAGGTCAAAGTCAATGAAACGGTGTAAACTCCTTCAACAACTTGTCCGTCATAGCTCAAAACATTTATTTCATTTTTTCCAGAGCCGGTGTTGTTGAAAATCATTTCAAAACCTTCAAGTTGAGTCGAACTTCTGTCGTTTGCAAAGGAAAGTCCACTTGGGATGATGAAATCTCCCATGTTGATGTCTTGATATTGTCCATTTATGTAAAAGTTAATTGAGTTGATGCTGTAATAATTGAAGAGTGTGGAATTATCTTTATCTGGATAATAAACAAAGTTATACAAATCATTTGTGTTTGATGAATTGACATCATGTCCGTTCATTTTAAGTGAGAGTGAAAGTTCTGAATGAGAAGTCCCTTCTGTGAAATATAAAAAAGTGTCAGAAGAAATAAGCCCGTTTTCATTTAAGGTTTTATTATTCCCTTCAACTAAAAATTCCTCTTTAGAAAAATATGAAGGAAGGTTTTGATTGTTTATAGTTTCAGAAGAAGTATCTTCTGCCATTGCATAATTTGTCTCGTGTTTAAGATTTAATGTTGCTGTTCCAACACTAAATAAACAAAAAGCGAAAAAAATATAAAAAATATTTTTTATTAAATTATTTTTCTTTTTCATAATTCACTCTCCAATTCATGATTATTTTATCACAAAGAAAAAATAATTCAAAATAAATGAGTTATATTTATTATATATAATATATATTATTTAATACATAAACTAATATATAAAAGCCGAAATATGGGTTGAAGATAAAATGGAAAATTAAATTATTAA
>CATKZB010000008.1 GCA_949841595.1 uncultured Christensenella sp.
TTATAAAGAAATAGCCAAAAATTTGAATATCACTGAAAAAAGCATTGACAACAGTTTGAGCAGAATAAAAACAAAATTAAGAGCCAAATTGACAAAAAAATCAAAAATTAATTAAACAAACATCTTTTTTATGTTTGTTTTTTTGTTTAATTGACTTTTAACACTAAATTATTTTAAAATAACCACATATAGGAGATAAATATGTTGAAAGAAGTGGAACCTATAAACTTTATTGAAGAAGAAATAAACAAAGATTTAAGCTCTGGGGTAAGAACCTATGTTCAAACACGTCACCCACCTGAACCAAGTGGATATCTCCATATCGGTCATGTGAGAAACATTGTTTTAAATTATGGAACAGCCGAAAGATATGGTGGGGTTTGCAATTTGCGCTATGACGACACTAACCCAACTAAAGAAAGCCAAGAATTTGTTGATTCCATTCAAAATGATGTGCTTTGGCTGGGATATAAATGGAACAAAATCTATTATGCAACTGACTATTTCCAACAAAACTACGAAGTTGCTGTCAAACTCATCAAAGAAGGCAAAGCTTATGTTTGTGATCTTTCTCCTGAAGAACTTTCAAAAACACGTGGCACTTTGACTGAGCCTGGAATAGAAAGCCCATACAGAAACAGAAGCGTTGAAGAAAATCTCAAACTTTTTGAAGAAATGAAAGAAGGAAAATTCCCTGCTGGTTCTCACACACTTCGTGCAAAAATTGATATGGCAAGTCCAAATATGAACATGCGTGATCCAGTAATTTATCGAATTCAATATATTCATCACCACAGAATTGGAGACAAATGGAAAATCTATCCATCTTACGATTTTTCTCACCCACTTGATGATTGTCTTGAAGGAGTGACCTTCTCAATCTGTGGTCCAGAATTTGAAGATCATCGCCCACTATATAACTGGGTGGTGGAAAACAGTGGTGTAAAAAACAAATCTCGTCAAATTGAATATAACAATCTATATTTAAAAGGCACTATTTTAGGAAAACGTAACATCAAAAAACTTGTCAATGAAGGCAAAGTTAGTGGTTTTGATGACCCTAGATTATTTACTTTGGCAGGACTTAGAAGAAGAGGCGTTTTGCCTGAAAGTTTAAAAAATTTTGTCAACACTGTGGGAATTTCAAAAGTCAACACAGCTGTGTTTGAACAAGCTTATCTTGACTATTTCATTCGAGAAACACTAAATCAAAAATCTCGCAGAGTTATGGCTGTTTTAGATGGCGTCAAGCTCGTAATAACAAATTACAACAAATTGGAAGAAGAAGTCTTCACAAAAGATTATCCTCAAATTGAAGGAAACACAAGCACTCACAAGCACTATTTTGCAAAAGAATTGCTTGTTGAAAGAAGTGATTTTATGAAAGAACCTCTTCCAAAATTTCATAGACTTTTTGTTGGAAATGAAGTCAGACTTAGTGGAGCTTATATCATCAAATGCACAGGCTTTGATGAAGATGAAAATGGCAATGTGACAACAATCTATGCAGAATATGACCCTAACACCCTGTCTGGAACAGAAGGTGCAAATCGAAAAGTCAAAGGCACCATCCATTGGGTAAATCCTGCACACTGCAAAAAAGTTGTTTGCAGGCTTTATGAAAACCTTGTCATGGAAGAAGATAGCGAAGCTGTTGAAGGAAATGAGGCTGACACGGATGGCATCCAACTTAATCCAAATTCAAAAACCGAACTTTCAAACTGTTATGCTGAAGATATTGATTTCAATTTTGAAGATAGATATCAATTTGTAAGAAATGGCTATTTTGCACTTGATAAAGATAGCACCAATGATTGTCTTGTTTTCAACAGAACAATAACATTAAAAGACGGTTTTAAATTGCCTAAAAACAATTAAAAGAGCAAAATCATTTGCTCTTTTTTATTTAATAAAACAGATAAATCAAAATTCATTGGACAATTTTTCTAAATATGTTTATAATAAAAACATGTTGATGATTGCTTTAATCTTAATGTTTGTTGCTACAGCCATTTTTGCTGTACTAAATTGTTTCATAAAAAGAGACAATCCTTTATCGACTTTTGTTAAAAATCTTTCACTTATAGTTTTGGTTAGCCTAGGTTTTGTTTGTGCAAACTACAAAAATAATTTTTCTGGTTATTCAATATTTTTAATTTTAAGTGTAATTCCACTTTTTCTTAACTCTTTTGACTTCAAAAACTATCTTTTAAAGTTGAAATCTTCAATAAAAGAAGAAACATTTCCTGTGGAAATGGAAACAGATTTGACTCAAGACTCAGCAAAAAAAGAAAAAAGCCATTATTTCGTCAATAGTGATGGAACATTGATAAAGAATTCAACTCTTTGCATTTCAGCCTTTTTAACAGGTCTTGCTGGGCTTTATCTAGGCAAAGAATCTGTTTTTGGGTTTTTAATTGGACTTGCAACAGGATTTGCAGTGACATTTTTATATTTAATAATAAAAAAAGAAAAAAATCCTTACAACATCTTGAGTTTTTTCTTGATATCTCTCGCTTTCGGCATATTATTTGGACAGATAATCTCTGTGATTATTTATTCATTCAGCATAGTCAATATTTTATACTGTTTAGGATCGATATCACTTATGGCATTTATCATCCTTAATCGCTATATTAAATCAGAATATTGCAATCTTGCATATTTTGCTGCAATAATTTTGTTGTTTGTAAGCATTTTATTATAAGCACCCACACTGTGACATAAAATGTCAATATTTTTTCTTTTTTCACTTGACTTTTAAAATTCAATAGCATATAATATTAAAGCATGACGCGAGGTAGAGCAGCTCGGAAGCTCGCCGGGCTCATAACCCGGAGGTCACAGGTTCAAATCCTGTCCTCGCAACCAAATAACAAAAATCGCTATGTGTTCGATAATTACGAATGTTTAGCGATTTTTTATTTTCTAATCTCATAATTATCTTGACAAGAATTTGCCACCCTGAATATTGAAGTGTGCCAAAAGTGTGCCATTTTAACAACTTTTTTTCGCCAACAGAATGATTGCTATTTATATTATAAATACATATATTATATAAATTACGCATGCACATACACGCACGCACACGCGTTTTAATTAATCTATCATTATCTTTAGTCAATTTAAAGTTTATAATATAATAATGTGTATAAGAACTCTTATGATTGGTAATTATTTACCAATCTAACGTAGAGAATTACCAAATGTGGAAAAAAAGAGAGACTATAAGCTCTCTCTCTTATTTGTGTCAACTTTGGCAAGACCTCTCCCTTACTTAAGTAAGAACTTTAATATTATTTATACTTAAGTATTATATCATAAAAAACAAATTTTGTAAAACAAAAATGCCGATATTAACTATCGACATTTATGCGACTACAGGCCCTCAGGTTATTGTAGTTCGATCGTGTATATTTTAACATAAATTTTACTTTTTGTCAATGACTTCTACGCCTTTTTCGGGATGAAATATCAGCGTTTTTTCTACCCCATCCTCTACAATTTTTAAACCAAATGGTGCATTCATACTTGATCTGTCTTTTAATGCTTCTTCACGACTTAATGGTTTATGAGTTCTCTTCATATCACAACTCCTTTAACTCTACAACGATTATATCATAGTCGCCATATTTTTGTATAGTCTTTTTTGATAAGATCTCAAACCTGGAGTTTCTTTCATAAATTACTTCATTCTCGCCCTTATCTTCTATTTTACGCATATCTCGGGCTTTCCTTGCATTTTTGAAAACTAATCTAACATCAGGAACTTCCTGATATTCTTTACTGGTTGTTGCCGACCAATAAGCCTCATTTGAAATAATTTCGCCTACTTTTAATCTTTCTATAAACTGTTCTTTCATTTGTGAAAATGGAAAGGTTAAATCTCTTGTTAAAGTTTCTCCTTTTGTATAAGGCATTTTCTGAAGTGCATTATCAAAGTTTTTAACAAAATCTTTATCGTTTTTATCAAGTTGCATGTTTAGGTAAAGTTTCTCATTAATTTTGTATGAATCAGAACTGAAGTAATTTAATACTGCAGTTTCTTCATTGTAGTTTAATTTGTATTTTGATTTGGTTTTAAATTGACTTCCACGTCCACCCATAATTTTCTCCTTGTTTCCATAAATGAATCTATCTTTATTACTTTTTCGTTGTTTTGTAACTCTTCGTGTAGCTTTCCCACACATAATATCTTTTGTGGATTAACTACTTCAAGCATTTTATTAAAACCAAGCATAAAGCCTTTTTTGGCTTGTTTAGTATGACAACCAGTTGTTGAAATCGCCACCACTCCCCCAGGTTCTATTCCGTCAAAACAATACTCAAAACTATCTTGATCAGACCACTGAATATTTGGTATTACTTTAACGCCGTTTGATTGCCAGTAAGCCATCAACACTTTGTTTCTCCAGTTGTTATAAATTTGCTGTGGTTTTGGCAAATTGGAATACATTGAAAAATCAGAGCCAATCACAGCGTTAAATTTTCTCAAAATAGGTATATAAGCTGAAGGCTCTCGCCATACTCGCTCGAACTGGTAATCGTCCAAATAGAAATGACAAATTTTGCTTCCTGGCTCAATTTCAGTCAATGCATGATTAAAAGGTGTGGCAATTAAAAATTCACACTGCAGATCACCAGGTGAAAAAGCTGTTATTTTTGGCATGTCGTATTGTCCAACAGTTTCTAAATTTTTTGTGATTTTAAAGTTAAATACATCTTCTCTCATTTCCTTAAACTCCTTTAAAAAATAAAAAATGCATGGCACATGGTGTCAGTCTTTTAAATATTCTTGATAATTGCATATATTAACAGGGAATTTCACCCTGGTTAGTATCTTTTTAATTTAAATTGCAAACAAACTCATTTGTCCATTACAATCTACTTGTTCTACTCGGTTTACAGCTTGTTGGTAAAATTTAGGATTTAATTCAACGCCTATATAATGTCTATTTAGGTTCTTATTACAATAAATCGCTCCACTGCTTAACCATGGCATAGCCCACTTCTATTGGCGTGTGTGAACGATTAAAACCATATCGCATGTTTGTTATAAACGAACCATACTTTTTCAAATTCATTTGTTCTGGCAATAATGGTGGCAAGTTCTCTAGCCATAGGTCAGTGAGTTTCTTAAAATCAGCAAACTGGCAATAATCGATACGACATGAGTGTGGACGCCATAGTTTATTAAGCGCACTACCAGCTGGGTTTTCAAAACACTTATGCTTTATTGGAATCTCCCAAAGTATCGATACCATTTCTAAATCTCTCAATTGTTTCTCTTTTCTTCCTGGTTGCGTTCTTAAATAATGAAGTCCAGCCTTTGAAAAATAGGTACATGGTGGAAAGGCTATCAATAAGCAGTATTCTGAATAATTTAGGTTTAATTTATCTATGTTCCGAATATCCATTTGGATGTGATGTTCATTATCCTTAAGATGTGGCTCAATGTCAATCGTAGTTACATCAAATCCAGCTTCACGAAATGGTATCGATACTGCACCCGATCTTTCAAACAATACTAGTATTTTTTTCATAAACTCTCCTTATGAAATCATTTGTAAAATAGGTGGCAATTCTGGCACTTTATCCTTGATTTTGTCCCATTCTTCCTTTAACTTGAAGAATGTCTCAAGCTTAGGTTCTTGAGCCGAATTTAGCCACCTAGTAACTTGGCTAGGAGTGTAACCAAATCTATTTGCAAACGTTACTCTATCTAAGCCATAATAGGTCATTAGATCGACTATCATTTTTTTTGCTGTGATTTTTTTATCCACCTTCTTCCTCCTTTTTCTCATATCCAACCAATGGTCGTTTCGCCCTGCCAGTCTTTTTCCCAAACAAACCATGCATAACAAACCGCACTCGTTCCAGATAAACCCATTTTTTTTAAATCGCCATTTTTGGCACACTGAATTCTTCCATAAAACACATAGATGTTCTTTGGTGGATATTTGCTGAATAACTCTTTGTATCTTGCTTTCCCTTCTAAAAATGTCAGTTTTAAAAACATGTAAACTTTGTGACCATCATCCACCAATTCCAATGCCTTTAAAACAAATTCTTTTGCGTATTTGTATGGTGGATTTGTTAATATATCCATACACGAATATCCAAGCTTTGTCCTTAACAAAAAATCTTCAACAAAATCTAACTTGTATTTTCGTTCCACAATGTCACTTGTAAAGACTTCAAAGCCTTTCTCTCTTAACCTTTCAGCAAGATGCCCTTCCCCAGCTGCACATTCCCAAATGTAATGACTTGGAGTTTCAACTGTCAGCAGTTTATCTATTGCAATTGGGTCGGTGGCATAATAGTCATATTCTTCTCTTTCTTTGTCAGTGTGATTGCTCGCACCAAGTGTTTTGTATATGCTGTTCGCATTTCCTTTCCAATCTTTCATAAACCCTCCTAATATGGCAATTCTTTCTTGTGTAGTCACATTCTTTTTAAATTCTCGCTGTGTGTCACCAGCTCTAGATTTGCACGTGCATTGTTATGCTTGTTCATGTCTAAGTGATCTATCGATACCCCTAGTTCTCTCAAAGTTCCATTATTTGAAGGGAACTTATTGCCATTACAATCACCGAAGTATTCAACCACCTTTATATGTGTAAAAACATACTTTCTTTTGCCATTTGTACAAATAGAAAACCTTTCATAACCACTCGAATTTAAATTGGGTTTTAACCATGTATTCCTTTTATGGGAATACACTTTTCCATCTTCAAAAAGTTCGTAAGCTTCATTTATCATTACTGAATTCATTACTCTCTCCTTTAATTGCATTTGCACAAATGCAAATTTTTAATAATTGGTATTTTTTATAGCATCTTATTTAGTATTTAAATCCTATTTCTTAAGTTTAAATTTGATATAAAGTTAAACATTTTCTTCGCTCTATATTTTTTGTTTTTTGCTAGACCCAAAGCAGAAAATTTGCCAAAACTGATAAAACTAACTACCCACATACCAACCCTTTAAAGATAACTTTAAAGGGTTAATATATATAGGTAAGTATGTTGTTAATAGTTAGTTCTTTTTCTCAGCTTTTTTAGACAAATTTTCTGCTTTAAGTACTTTGCGTGCATCTGCTGGCGACAAATCTAGACTCTCCCATGTTTCAACTTCTATCTTCTGATTAAGTGCTTTATATGCTCCACGAAAAGCTCTTGTCTTATATATCAACTCGTTCGCTCTTGGCATGTAAATATACTTTGTTTTGCCTTCTTGCAAAATGTTAATTGTTACACCACCATTTGAATTCTTACCTAACTCCATATTACCCAAGCTAGTATAACCTATCTTCCAAAAACCACAATAACCGATAAATTCTTCAAACTTATCCATAAAATTACCAAACAACACAGCATGCCACAATTTCATTTTTCTTAGAAAATAATCTTGCAAATGATTAAATATCCATAACAAAAACCTTGGTTTTAAAACCCATTCGCAACCTTGCATTCTTCGATTGTCACAACTCACTGAACGAAAAGGCAAATATATATTTCTTGGATTTTGTTCAGTCACTCCAAAACCAAACTCCATAAAATGACGCAACTCTTTTGCAAAATCTTCTAAATCAGTCGCTCCATCTATATTCTTAGCTCTATCATTAACTTTCTCAACATTCAATATAGCTCCCACTTCATCCAAAAAACCACGCCACATAAACGGAATTCGTTTTTGTTGCTTTAAATGAGCAACTTCAAGTTTATATGAAAAGCGTCTATATTTTTCTGAATAGGCTGGTGGAAAGGTCATGAAGTTCGGTATACCTTTACCTTCGTTTGTTGCTTTAAATGAACCTATTATTTCCCTTTCATCTAAGTTTGGTTTATAATTTGGATCTCTTTGTTTTCGGCATATCTTCCAATATTTCCAATTAAGATTACGACTGGCTGTTTCTGAACGCCAGTACATAACGTTCATTGCAGACAATGTTTTACCCTTTCCATTTTCGCCAACACTTGTTTCCAAATGGTTCTTGCTTTGTGACTCATATTCTCTACAAACTTTATATCTTATTCGATAATACCACCACTGAACAAAGCCCCATACTGCTAGCCCACAAAACAACAATACTGGAGAGAGTAATAAGTAATACCAAAGATTAGTATAATTTGCCATAATGGTTGGTGCTACTATACAAGCTGTAATAACTGCCCAAAAAGCAAACACAAAAAATGAATAATAATATGCTATTCGTTTCTTCAATGGCAATTTGTATGTTTTTATGGGAGTTCCTATAATTTCCTTTTTATCTATCTTGACCTTCTCTTTCATTTTATTTTCCTTTTAATTAACTAATCGATTGAATCAACTTCCTGCAGTCAACTCAGTCACAAAGAACCTAATAAAAGGTTCTTTTGAGGCACTATGTCTAACTTACTCTATCTATTAGCAACAGCATTTTCAGCGATGAGAAGTTCAACAGAAGTAATTGTTGCGTCTTGATTTTCTTCTGGCGTTTTTGTATCTTCTGTTTGTTCTTCAGCTGGCTTTTGTGGAATATGTTTTGGTATTTCGTAGCATCCATATCCCACAGCTGCACCTAATGCTACTGCCAATGCACAATAGCCAATCGCTTTCCATTTATTGCTCTTGCCTTTTCCTTTTGCCATGGCTTATCCCCCTTTTGTTAATTTCTACCCTTTCGGGCTGGTGGTGGGTTCGGTTATACTCTTGTTATCCCACCAGACTGAGTCTTAAATTACATTGCTATAAACCCTGAACTCTTCCACCAAACATCAACTGTGTAGGCTCTATTTGAATATGATTGCAACCACAATGAGAATCCGTTTCCCGTTCGTATAGGTGAATACATTTCGGCACAATCACTTCCACCTGACCAGCCAAGTTGTAATGACCAGTTGGTATTTCCATAATTCTTTCCATTAGGCAATGTGTATTGATACTCACGCCCATCTGCAATTGTGAGATGGATTTTACCCCAACACTCCATATACTGCAGTTCACCGACTTGCCAAACAATGTAACCATCACTGCCACTTACATATTTATCTACAACCAGTACTATCCCATCTCTTAGATCTTCAATTATATTTCGTATGTCTTGTAACTGCTCTCGCAAATCTTGTATATTCATTCTCATGATATCTGAAAGATTTCTTTCACTTTGTAACTCTTTTTCCAATGCAGTTACTTTACTTTCTAATCCAGACACTTTGCTATTTACTTGCTCAACTTGAGCACTAAGATTTGTTACTTCAGTTTGTAGATTGCTTATCGCTGTTGTTTGTGTTTCCACTTCAGTTTCAAGATTTGTAATTAATGTTGTGTTGTTTGCAACTTGTTTTTTCATATCTGAAACTGTATTTACAAGTGTTGTAAGCTGTGTTCTGAGCTTGTCCAATTGCTCTTGCAAGTTAGCGTTTGTTGTTTGCAAAGTACTTATTTCAGTTTCAATGTTTTCAACTCTTGACGTTAAAGAACTGAGTTCCGTTTGTATTTCTTCAATTCTTGCTGAATTGGCTTCAACATCTGAAGAAAGTTCTTCCAATTCCAAATTCAATGCATCTATATTTGATTGAAGTTGAGTGTTCTGAGTTTGTAAATTTTCAATTGTTTGATTGTTTTCTGCAATCTCATTTTCAAGTCTTTCAAACTCTAACTTGTTGAAATTTATCTCATTCTGAAGGATTGTAACCTGGTTATTTAATCCTGTGTTTTCAGTCGTTAGATTTGTTATTTGTGTAGCCTTGTTGGAGTTATCTTCTTGCAAACTTGATATACTTTTATTCTTCAAATCAAGCTCATTGACTAGTGCATCCATGGCTTTGTTTTGTGTGTCAATTTCGTCGTATGCATCGTCCAATGATACTGTCATTAATTGAATTGTTGCTTCTTTGTCGGATAGGACGATCATCATGTTGTTGATATTTTCGTTCAATTCTGACACTTGGTTTTGCAATTCAACAATTGTTGTGTCTTGCTTTGGTGGTGGATCTTCTTTCTTGTACTCAAAAAGATAGAATATTAAGCCTATAACTCCAGCAAGCAAAAGTGCTACGAACAGATATTTAAATAAACCACTACTTTTCTTTTTTCGTTTGCTCATTTATTCTCCTAATCATTTTTCAATTTATAGACTTCAAATTTTGAAAGACCTGCACCCATCAGTGTATAAGAACTACCATCTGAAATACATTCATACAGAATTGTCATTTTTTTAGATTCTTCATTCCATGATTGGAATGTTATCTTAATTTGACAAGCTGGATTACCACTTATTGCATTCAAATTAATAACCTTACTTTGTCCTTCTTCCAATGTAAAGGTACAAGTAACAGAAGAAGAATAGTTTACTATTTCAAAATTTTCATTAATCGAATACATTGCACCATTTAACAACTTTATTTCATTAAAGGTAATTCTTGTTTTTACATAATTATTTGCTACAAAGTTATTAAAGAGTCCATAGTTGGTTTGCCCACTACTTGTCAGTCCCGAAAATCCTAAAGCTTCACCACTTCTTGGTACTTCAACCCATTCATACATTTCCTTGAATTTTGCATAATACGTTTTATTTTCAGTAACTACTTGATTAATTGGATCTACAAGAATATCGCTATCTTCACTCTCAACCCAACCTATAAAACCACAATTTTCTTTTGTAGGATTACCTACTGCAGTTGGGTATTCTCCTTGTACAACATATTCAGTAAAATATGGTGAATTGTCACTGATATAATTGACTTTATATTTTGGTGTTAAAATTGCATAGAATGATGTTCTTTCAGTTATTTTGATAGTATTAACATCCACTACTGCACCATTTGGTGTTCTTGCCCAACCTTCAAAACGATATTCATTGCTTTCTGGTAATGTCACTTCTTCATTTAAAGTGTTATTATATCTCACAACTTTCACTGTACTTAAAGTTTCGCCTACGTAGAAATCTACTTCACATGTGCCTTGTGCTATATCTTCATAACCTGCAATTAAACCATTAAGTCTTGTTATTTCATTTTGTAGTTCTATCTTCTCGGACTGAAGTGTTGCTATTGTTTGTTCGTTGGCTGAAATAGTTGATTTTAAGCTCTCTTTAATTGTTGTTAAAGATGTTATTTCATTTTGAAGATTTGTTTTTTCTGCTTGCAAAGTTTCTATAGCGTCTGCATCTTCTTGACCTTTGTTTTCTAATTCAGTAATCCTAGCTGTCTTTTGATCAATAAGGTTATTCAAATCATTCACTTGTACTATCAACAACTCGTTCTTTTGCTTAATATCATTCTCACGTTCTTGTGTTTCTTTTATTAGCACAAGTGCATTTTGATATTTTAATTGCAAATCATTTAACTGGTCTTTAAGTTCTAAAACAATTTCACTTTCAGGCTTTTGAGTTTCATTATTATTTGTCCATGAACAGCCTGTGAATATCAAAGGAGATAATATGGCTGTTATTACTCCAAATGATAACACTGCTATTTTCGTTCTACTTTTCTTTGTTTTCTCCATATATTTCTCCTTTTAAATTTCAACTACTTGGAGCATCATTCCAAATTTTGAAATGTATTGCGCCCAAAATGAAACTGCTTCACTTCCACCATGAGTGGTAATTGTTAAAACTGTCTTTTGATTTAAGTAATATTCGATTGTTACTGTTAAGCTATCTTCCATGGCAACACTTCCATCTGGGTTAAGGAATATTCCTGAATAAATACCTTGAACTTGTCCTTTATTTGAAGTGACATCTTGACATAGCCCATCGTTTACCAAGATCAAATATTCTTTGTCAGTTCCGTCAAACTCTTTTTCAGCTGCAAATTCTCTCGTCAAACTAAATTCTATTAAACTGTCATCAACGGCTTTAAAATCGTTCGCTCTTAATGAATATGTGCTTTGTATGTCTTCTGAAATTGAACTTAAATTTTTATAGCTTCCAATTATCTGAGAAACTTTTTGATTATTTTCAACTAACATAAGACCTGAATAAATGCCATAACAAATGATTGCTAAGCACACTATAAATTGTGTAAACTTTAATCTCATACTGCCACCTCCACTAATTCTGATTTGTTTTCTGAATTGAAAATTAAGTTAATATTTTTTGTGTATGTTATTTTATCTACACTTGCTGTGGATGAACAATATGAAGTCATGAATTTAAAATCTTTCTCCGTTGAAGAAGTTAATTTAATGTTATTAACTTTAACATTATCAAAGCAGTAATAATCAAAACCAATTATGTTTGAATCGTTTAAATTTAAATTCACTTGAACAAATAGATTTTTATATTTTTTAATCTCTTCTACTACACTAGTTTTCAAGGTCAACAAATACTTACCTTCTTCAGTAACTGAACTACGTTTGTCAAAATGACTTTCATTGAGATTATATAATGTGTAAACATCGTAAAATTCTTCTTCTGTTTCACCAAGTGAATTATACTTTGGATCTTCTGCTATCAAGCCAAACATGCTTTGTGTAGCTCTAACAGCCCCATCTGTATATTTGTTGATTTTAATCCATGCAAACAGATCTTGTGCATCACTTTTGATTGGTTCGTCATTTTCATCATAAATGTAAAAATACTCTCCTAAGTCCCATGGAATATATGAAGTTCCAACTGGTGCTGATTTTATGGTTTTATACATGTCAACGAACATATACTCGGGTGTAACATCAATGAAGTATTCTTCTCTCCAGCCTAATGCAGCTTCCCCTTCTTTTGCCAAGTATCTTCCACGCAACGCTAATTTGTAAACCTTAGTTCCTATGTTGAAGTAAAAATGTGTATTATTTGTTATAGAACTCGAACTAGATGAAACATAGCTATCGCCTTTTGTTGCTTCACTATTGTTGTAATAGAAAAGTGAGTTGTTTTTATTTTTATAAAAGTTGTTACCTTGGACATCATCCTTAAATCTATTACTCCATCCAGTTCCTTCTATATCTCCTATATATCCAGTTTCTGTTATAGATTTCCACCAGCCTAACCAGCTTCTTGTAACGTTATTGTTGTAAACATTGCCAACAGCTTGAATTCCTAGCTTTTCGAAAGTTTCATGATTTTTATCTGTATATCTTGTTAATTGCATTTCGTAAAGTGAAACGCCGTTTACAGTTTCTTCTTCATTTGTGTAAATGTTAAATTCACCAAAAAGTAACCTTCCACCATCATAATCTTGAAAATAAGGTGATTCATTCATATAACCAGTTGTTACTGTGAACTTATCTTCAAAGTGTTTTACATAAAACCAAAACACACCCATTGCAACTGAAACCATTGTTAACACAACTATCAAAATTACTAGGAATGAATTGTTAATAAACCCGTCATTATTTCTATTTTTTGCCATACTCACCACCTTATTAAATTTTTAAAACTATGTGCTATAATCTCAGCTTGAGCTGGTGTTGTACTCGTAAATATTCCAGCAAAGCCGAATATATCAAACACTTTAGCCAGCCATCTCAAAGCTGTTGCTCCAAATTTCATTAACCATGCCATACCATCAAAGATATATGCTGACAGCGAAAAGACCAAAGAACCAAAGAATATTGTTAAAATTATGACAGCGAAAAGTATAATCAATCGTTTTAACCATTTATGTTTCTTCATGCTTATATCCTTTTTATGTTTACAATGATTTGTGTAGCTGTTACTTCGATTGTCAAATCGTACTTTTCCTGTTCTGAAAAATCAACTTGTAGATTTTCAATTTTTTCAGCATCTAAGTATTTCAAAGTCACTTTTAATTGCTCTTTTCTTTTTTCTGGAAGATCTCCATTAAAAATCATTTCTTTTGCCATTTTGTTTCTCCTAAAATTTTAAAATTTTACCAATTTCAATGCATTGTTCAAAAGTTGCATTTCCTAAAGCTTCAACAATCTGTCTTATTAAAAATTGTCTGTTAAGCTCATTCACTAGTTCTTGTTGTGTCATTGTAATTCTCCTTAATAAATTCTTCAGCTTCTTTGTCTAAAATAATTTCATCAAACAGCTGAGCCACAATGTATTTTTGATCGCACCATTGATCTTTCCAATCTCGTTCATCATCTTCGTTTCCAAACATTTGGATGTTCTCAAGGTCGTCTATTCTTTGAACTGCCTTGTCCAACAAAAGTATTAATACATTTTTTGGAATGTCCTCATAAACCACTTTATTGTTTTCAATACCTTCCTTTAGTTTTTCAATTTCTTCTTTCTTCATTTTTTACTCCTTTTAACGCCCAATAGGCTTCAGCTTCTTTTCGAAATTCTTCTCTGTGCTTCTTATATCCTGGATGTTCTTTTGAAATTTCAAAGTCACCTTTGAACAAATTTGCTAGGCTTGTCAAAACATAGAGATTTAAATTTACAATTTTTTCAAACTTATCCATGACCTTCATTGCAGTGCTGTAAACAATCTCAATGCTGAAATGGAAGATAATGAATTGATAAAACTCTTCTGTCATTACTTGATTTGCTTTGCTTAACTGAATATTGTAAAAACGTTCGTCAAAAAGTGAATTTGCAAAAATGTGGCAAAAGCTCCTAAGTTTTGATGCATTTTTCACTGGCAATTTTGAATTATCTATCAATCCATCAAAGTAATTAAAAGCCTCTATTGTGTTTGTGATTATATTTCCTTCCTTGGTTTTGAAGATAATTCTCATTGGCAACATCTCTTGTTCAATTCGATTGTTGATGTTTGGCTCGTATGTTGCTTTCTTTTTCCCAAAACGATCTAATTCTTCTTTGATATAACCATACTTTTTTAGCTCTGTTCTCCAATTCCTTACTTGTCTACTATGTTTATCTTTTAAGCCAAAGAATGTGGCATATGCCATATCATCCACAATGAAATCAACTGGTGTTTGATAGTAACTATAAATTTCAAACAAATAGATCCTTGCCATTGGTGTGAGCCTGTTGTCATACATAAATCTTGGTAATCGTTGCTCTGGCATATACTCAACTCCTTTTAAGCAATTTTTTCTATGTTCTTTCCTGTCTTACAATCAATCTTGTGGCAACTTGCAGGATAATCTCTTTTTAAATCTGCACACAACTTTTTAGCATATGAGCAACTTAAAGTCTCAGCTCTACCAATAGTAGTTCGCATTTGCCATGTAATCACAAAGCTGTAATCGGCATAGCCTACATAGACTGATTTAAACTCCATTTTGAATCACCTTCCTTTGTTCGTTTTTGAACATCTGAAAAGACATGGGATGTTTTTCGTCTAAGTCATGAACTTTGCAAAAGTATTCAAACTCGGCTTCTTTGTCGTTCATGATTAGCCATATTTTATTAAACATTTCCTGCATCATTTTTCTCCTTCTTTTTCTCAAGTTCTTTTACAACTGGATCATAGAAAATATTTAAAAATGCTTTACCCCAATTTTCTGTGATTCTTTTATGCTCTTCTTCACTTACTTCCTGATAGATTGGAATAACTTTATCACTCGATCTTGAGCATATAATTCCTGTTAATGCTTTCATTTTTTTAAACCTCCTATGATATCTTCATCGTCAAAGCCCATGTAAGCCAAGAAGTCTTTAAGTTTGATGAACCTTATTCGATTATTTGGAGATCTACTCTTTAACTTGTTTGTGTTGATTGCGTGGTCTATTTTTGCTCTGCCTATTCCAAACATTGCACAAAGTTCTTTGATTGAATAGACTCCTGCTTTATGACGCACCTCTACTAATTGATTTTCTTCTACTGACATTTTGCACCTCTCTTATTCTTTTTGAAATTTTTTGTAAACATGTTATAATAAGCTGTTAATTGTGTGGCATGTCGATTGCTTAAATTAACAAAATTTAAACAAAGGAGAACGCTATGGAAAACAAAGTTATAGTCTATGACAAAATTCTTGAAATCAGAGAAGCCCTATATCAAGATGAAGCTAATGAGCTACTTTCTGAATATGTCAAAATAGACGATACAACTTGCTTAGTTTGGGATGTCATTTCTTGTGTTTGCAGTTATTACCCACCAAATGAAACAATCAAACGAATCTATACTTTAGGTAAAAGATACAAACGCATTGACCACACAAACAACTAAGCTTACATAAAATCACCCTTGTGGTGATTTTTCTTTGTCAATCAGAACCACGATCCCGTTAGATTGTGTATACACGATTGAAACAACTTCGTTCTCCAAGTAATTTTTAATTTCTCGATATGGAATTGTATGAAATCTACCTTGAAAGATAAAGTCCTTTCCTTTTTCCACTTCTCTCACTTTGAACAAAGTTTCTTCGTCCACAACTTCAATAAATTCTTTTAACTTCATTTTGCACCTCCACTGTGATATATTTATCACATTTTGTGATAATTCATCCTAATAATAACACTCTATTCACACTATGTCAACTATTTTCGCACATATTGTGATATATTTTTTAAAAATTTTTCTGGTATTGACATTACGGTTTGTAATTTATATAATTACTACATGAAAAGATTAAAAGAATTACGTAATGAAATGAAACTAACTACAAAAGAGCTTGGAGAACAATTAAACCTTTCTCAAAGCACTATTTCTATGTATGAAAGTGGAAAAAGACAACCCGATACTGAAACTCTAAAAAAAATAGCAAAATTCTTTGATGTTTCGATTGATTATTTACTAGAAAATAATTCTAAGTCGACATTTATAAACAAACCTAACACAATTAAAGTAATAGGTCGTGGTGGTGTAACAAAAGAATTTACTGTCACAGAAGAACAAAGAAAAGCAATTGAAACTCTTTTAGGCAATAGCCATATAGACCCTGATGCTGACATTTAAAAGGAATAAATTTGTATAATATTTTTTGGAAACTTTGCAATAATCTGTATATGGCACTGATTAAAAGACGCAAAGCAACATATTATGACAAATTTTATAATGTAAACTATTACAATGTTAGAAACACAGCATGGGAGTTTCTAATAAAAAACAATGTCACTTCTTACCCCTTGGACTTACACAATATCATTTCAAACAACAATTGGAACTTATTGACATACAAAAGTTACTCAAAAGCTTATCATCTTCCAAGAGAAGAATTAAAAAAAATATCTACAGATGGCTTTGTAGATTTAGATGAAGAAGAAAGGTATTGTATAGTAATCAATGAAGAGAACTCGAAACAACGTTGTAGATTTACAGCTGCTCACGAAATAGGACACATCATCTTGCACAAAGTTTTTAAAGACGAAGATAGACTGGAAAAAGAAGCAAATATGTTCGCGGCCAGGATACTAATGCCCATGATACTCCTCAAAGAACTTGATATAACCACACCCGAACAATTGGCTGAAGTATGCGATGTCAGCATTGAAAGTGCAAGTTATAGGCTGAAAAGATATAATCAAATCAAATATCGTGAAAGGTTTTACACCAACCCACTGGAAATCGAAGTCTTTAATAATTTAAAAAATTTTATAAAGCAGAAAAAAAACTAAGAAAATTAAACCGTTACAAACGGTAACGTTTTGAAAAATCAAAAAAGGAATTAAAATGCCACATTATAAAATCGAAAAACAAGAAAATGGGAAATTTAAAATTAGAGTTTGGTCTAAAAGAGACGCGCTGGGGAAACGAAAATCAAAACAAGAATCTAATATCTCTGGATATACTGCAGCGAAAAAACGAGCTCAAGAACTTGAATATGAGCTGGAAGAAGATATAGTAGATATGACTTTCCTAAAACTTGACGATTTGTACCATGAAGAAAGAAAAGATAAAGTATCTATAACCACTCTTCACACTTCATACAAATATGATCGTGAAAGAGCTAGAAATTTTTTAGGGAATATTAAGGCTAAAAAAATCAATTCTGCAGTTATTCAAAAATTTATTGACATGGAACAAAAACAAGGTTTAAAAAAGAAAACGGTGCAAAACCATGTTGCATACATAATCGCTGTGCTTAATTGGGGAGTCAACTACGATAAACTTGATTTCAACAGAGTAAAAAAATTAAATTATAAGGATGATGACGAAGAATTTGAAGCAACCACCCTTGAATTAGACCAATTGGCTGATATGTTAGTTTTTTTGAAAGAAAACTTTTATAATTTGTACATCCCCACACTTGTTTCAATATTAACTGGAGCAAGAAGGGGTGAAACTTTAGGCTTAACCTGGGATGACATCGATTTTGAAAACAACTTAATTTGCTTTCAAAACAATTTGGTAAATATTGAAGGAAAACCTGTATCGAAAAAATCTTTGAAAAACAAAAAGAAAAAGAAATTTGTAGCTATGGCAGATTTCTTAAAGGAAGAGCTTTTAGAGCATAAAGCAGAAATAGCAATTCCACAACTTGACAATCACATTTGCTCAAATTATTACACTGGACAGATTACACCCGATTATTTAACCCATGCATTCCATGATTTTATGTTAAAGAAATATAACATTGAAATGAGAGAACATGATTTAAGGCATACATTTAGCCAGCTTATTTACGATAATGAAATACTTCTCATTGAAAAAAGTAAAATGATGGGTCATTCTGACACCCAAATCACCAAAAATGTATACACAAAACATAAAGTCAATCAAAGAATGTTCTTTATCGTTAATACTCTTGGAGAAGAGTTAAAATCCTTAATGTGTGCCAAAAGATGTGCCAAAAATTAAATTTTAACCAAATTTCTTAAAACCATAAATAAACGAAAAAGAAGATTATCTACTTCAAATAAACTATAAAAAGGCTCAAAAACAGCATCTTGGCGTAAAACTTTTTCTCATAACCCGGAGGTCACAGGTTCAAATCCTGTCCTCGCAACCAAATGGAAGAAATCGCTATGTATTCGACATTTACGAATGTGTGGCGATTTTTTATTTAACCAAATAAAATCCAAATTTTATTAAAAATTATTAAAAAACAATAAAAGTGTGAGAAAAAATGTGAGTATAATGCAACTCAATTAGCAGATAAAATCAAAAAACGCCTAAATTCTTATTGTCAAAATTATCTCTCTTAACTTTATATTCTTTTTAGAAAAATACATATTAAACCATTGCAAATATGTTTTTAATTATAAAACATATAAAATACACGCCATTTCTTAAATTCTTTATTTTTCTTTGTAAAACTATTTCTTTTTCACCTATATATATGTTATAATATAGTATATATAATATATATAAAGGAAATATTGTATTTATGGAAAATAATCAAAATGAATTGGAGCAACTTGCTTCACAAGAAAAAATCGTCTCTTCAGAAGAAAACGATGCCATATCAAAGGCTGAAAATGAAAAGCTTTCAAAAAGCGTGAAATACGATGCAAGTGAAATTCAAGTTTTGGAAGGGCTTGAACCTGTAAGAAAACGTCCCGGAATGTATATTGGCTCAACTGACAGTCATGGTCTTCACCACCTTGTTCAAGAAGTAGTGGACAACTCTATTGACGAAGCATTGGCCGGCTATTGCACCCAAATTGACATAATTCTCAATGCAGATGGATCTTGCTCTGTTGTAGATAATGGTCGTGGAATCCCTACTGGAATAATTGCCAAAGAAGGCAAAAGTGCAGTTGAAGTTGTTTTGACAAAACTTCATGCTGGTGGAAAGTTTGGTGGCGAAGGTTACAAAATCTCTGGTGGTTTGCATGGTGTCGGTGTATCTTGTGTTAACGCTCTTTCAACAAAACTCACAGTGGATGTTTACCAAAATGGAAAGCATCATTTCATTGAGTTTTCTCGTGGAAGAAGTTTGTCACCATTGAAAGTGATTGGCAGTTCTGACAAAACAGGGACAACTGTCACCTTCTATCCTGATCCTGAAATTTTTGAAACAGTTGAATTCAACTATGACAATTTGAAAAATCGCTTCCGTGAAATTGCGTTTTTAAACAAAGGTCTTGTGATAACTTTGGAAGATCGCAGGGAAGGACAAGAAAGAAAAGACAGATTTGAATTTAAAGGTGGAATTGTTGAATTTGTAAATTATCTCAACACCAATAAACAAACTTTGCTTTCTTATCCTGTTTATTTCAACAAATTCAATCACAACGAAAAAGGTGATGTGGTCAATGAAGTTGAAGTTTGTTTCCAATATAATGATTCTTACAGTGAAATAATCAATACCTATGCAAACAACATCAACACTGAAGAAGGTGGATCTCACTTAGATGGTTTTAAAAACGCATTGACAAAAGTCATCAATGACTATGCTGTTAAAAATAAAATTATCAAAGAGACTGAAAAACTTTCTGGTGAAGATTGCAGAGAAGGCATTACTGCTGTCATCTCTGTTAAACTTAGAGAACCTCAATTTGAAGGTCAAACCAAAACAAAACTTGGCAACAGCGAAATGAGAACAATCGTTTATAAAGCTATGCAAGAAGCTTTTGGAGATTATTTGGAAGAACACCCAAGTGAAGCAAAAGAACTTATTTTGAAAAGCATAACAGCACAAAGAGCAAGAGATGCTGCAAGAAACGCAAGAGAACTCACAAGAAGAAAAAGCGTGCTTGAAAACACCACTCTTCCTGGAAAACTTGCTGACTGCTCTGAAAAAGATAGCAGTCTTTGCGAAATCTACATTGTCGAAGGAGATTCGGCTGGTGGTTCTGCAAAACAAGGTCGTGACAGAAGATTTCAAGCTATTCTGCCCCTTCGTGGAAAGATTTTGAACGTTGAGAAAGCAAGACTAAACAGAATTTTGGAAAATGCAGAAATCAAAGCAATGATAACTGCCTTTGGTGCAGGTATTGGAAATGAATTTGACGAAAGCAAACTTCGTTACAACAAAATCATATGTATGTCCGATGCCGATGTTGACGGCTCACATATCAGAATTTTGCTTTTAACCTTCTTCTTCAGATTTATGAGGCCTCTTATTGAAAATGGTCATGTTTATGCAGCACAACCTCCTTTATATAAGGTTTCTCGTGGAAAAGAAGATATGTATTTTTATAGTGATGAAGATTTAAACAAATATTTTGAAGAAAATGGAAGAAAAGGCACAACTCTTCAAAGATATAAAGGTCTTGGTGAAATGAACCCTGACCAACTTTGGGAAACAACCATGAATCCAGAACATAGAATCCTTCTTAAAATCACAATGGAAGATGCAATTGAAGCCGATAAACTCTTCAGTCAGCTCATGGGTGAAGATCCAGAATTGAGAAGACAATTTATTGAAGAAAATGCAACTCTTGTTAAAGATTTGGATATCTAGGAGAAAAAATGGAAAGAAAAACAAACAATCCTTACAAAAAATTTATGGACGCTTTTGGAGATGATTACATTTTAAGAATATCCATTGAAGAGCTAAGTGAGCTTATAAAAGCTATCTGTAAATATAAAAGAAAAAGTGAAGATGTTGATAAGGATGAAAAAGAACTTATCGAAACCCTTCTGGATGGCATAGCTGACGTTGAAATTTGCATTGAAGAACTTGCTTATATGTTTGATGGATTTGAAAGAATTGAAGAAATCAAACAAAACAAGATCAAAAAAGGTGCTGAAAGAGCAGAAAAATTCAACCTTAAGAAAAGGAGTGGAAATGGAATTTAAAGATTATTTAAAATCAGAAGAATTTAAAAATTTCACCACTAGAAATCCTAAATCAGATTTTAAAAGAACTATTTATGATGAAATCAACCATAATTCATTGCAAAGCCAAAAATTAAAATGCAATCCAAGAGATTCTTTTAATATGTTTGTTATGGAACATTATTTGAAATTAAATCCTAAAGTAACACAAATTGATTTTGCAAACATGCTCTTAAAAACAAAAAGTTTTCAAAAAACTTTCAAAACCTATCCTTACAGAGCAACTCTTGTGGAAGATTTAAAAATGCATGGTGCAATGTATTGTATAAATTGTATTGCTTCACAAAAAGAAACTAAAAAAGAAATAAGTCGAAGCAAAAAATTTTAGTTGAGGAAAAATTATGAGTAAAAAAGACGAAGAAAGCAAACAAAGTTTAAAAGAACTTATTGCAAAAGAAAAAATTCAACCTATTGAGGTTGTTGGAGAATTGAAAAAATCTTTCATCGCATATGCCATGGCTGTCAATGTCAGCCGTGCCATTCCTGATGTTAGAGACGGTCTCAAACCTGTTCACAGAAGAATTCTGTTTTCTATGGGAGAACTTAACAACTTTTTTGACAAACCACACAAAAAATCTGCTCGTATTGTCGGCGAAGTTATGGGAAAATATCACCCACATGGTGACAGCTCAGTTTATGACGCCTTGGTAAGACTCGCCCAAGACTTCTCGATCAGATATCCACTTGTGGATGGCCACGGAAACTTTGGTTCTGTGGATGGAGATCCTCCTGCAGCTCAACGTTACACTGAAGCAAGATTGAGCAAAATTGCTGCTTTGATGCTTGAAGATATCGACAAAGAAACAGTGGATTTCTATCCAAACTTTGACGATACCTTGATGCAACCTTCTGTGCTTCCTGCCAAATTTCCAAATCTTTTGGTGAATGGTGCAGATGGAATTGCTGTTGGTATGGCAACAAACATCCCACCACACAATTTGACTGAAGTTATCAATGGTGTGCAAGCTCTTATTGACAATCCAGACATTGACATTGACGAGCTTATCAAAATCATCCCAGCCCCTGATTACCCAACTGGTGGAATCATCATGGGAAGAACTGCCGTTAAACATGCCTATAAAACTGGTCGTGGTGGAATTTTAGTTCGTGGAAAAGCTGAAATTGAAGAAACTTCTTCTGGCAGACAAAGAATTGTCATTACAGAACTTCCTTATCAAGTTAACAAAGCACGTTTCATCACTCAAATTGCCGACCTTGTTAAAAACAAGAAACTTGAAGGCATCAGTGATTTGAAAGAAGAAAGTGACAGAGAAGGTTTGCGTGTTGTTGTTGACATAAAGAAAGATGCCAATGCACAAGTTGTGTTGAATTCCCTTTACAAACACACGATGCTTCAACAAAGTTCTGGAATAATTATGCTTGCCCTTGTCAATGGCGAGCCTAAAGTCCTTAATCTTAAAGAAATGCTTTATTATTATCTTGAACATCAAAAAGAAGTGGTTGTAAGAAAAACCAAATTTGATCTTAAAAAAGCTGAAGAGCGAGAACATATTGTCAAAGGTTTGGTTATCGCACTTGCAAGCATTGATGAAGTTATCAAGGTTATCAAAAGCTCGAAAGATAAGCAAGAGGCTGTTGTCAACTTAACGTCAAACTTTGAACTTGATGAAATCCAAGCAAATGCAATTTTGGAAATGAGACTTTCAAAACTCACCAGTCTTGAAGTTGAAAAACTCAATGAAGAATTGGCTGAACTTGAAGCCACCATCTCCGATTTGAAAGATATTTTGGAAAAACCAGAAAGAGTGCTTAAGATTGTTAGAGACGATCTCGAAGAAGTTAAGCAAACCTACGGAGACGCAAGAAAGACAGAAATCAGCATGGAAATGGGTGGAATCGACATCGAAGATTTGATTGCTGAAGAAGATGTTATTATCTCAATGACTCATATGGGATACATCAAACGTATGTCAGTGGACGAATATAAAGCTCAACATCGTGGTGGAGTCGGCATAACTGCTCACAAAACTAAAGATGAAGATTTTGTTGAAAAGATGTTTGTTACATCAACTCATGACCAATTGCTTTTCTTCACAAACTTGGGAAAAGTTTACAGTGCGAAAGCATATGAAATCCCTGAAGCTCAAAGACAAGCAAAAGGTCGAGCTATCATAAACTTGCTTCAATTGGGACTTGGAGAAAAAGTCACAACAATCATTCCTATGAAGAAAGAAGAAAAAGCTAATCTGATTATGGCAACAAGAAATGGGCTTATCAAAAAGACTCCTATTTCAGAATACGAAAGCATCAGAAAAGTCGGAAAGATTGCTGTTAAACTGCTTGAAGGAGATGAACTTATCGGCGTTGACATCACAAATGGTCGTGACGATATTCTCCTTGCAACACATGATGGAAAATGTATCAGATTCAACGAAACAGATGTTCGTGCAGTGGGAAGAGATAGCCAAGGTGTGCGCAGTATCAAACTTTCTTCTGGCGATTTTGTTGTTGACATGGCTATTGTTCATGAAAATTCCACAATAATAACCATTTCAGAAAATGGTTTTGGAAAAAGAACCCCTGTGGATGAATTTAGACTTCAACAAAGAGGTGGTTCTGGTGTTAAAGCTGGAATTTTCACCGAAAAAACTGGAAAATTGGTTGCACTAAAACAAATTGAAGAAGACTGTGACCTTTTGTTGATTGCTGACAATGGAGTTATCATCAGAACTCATGTTGACAGCATAAGTCAATTCTCACGTGTAAGCCAAGGTGTGAAAATTATGAAATTAAAAAATGATGCAAAAATCACAAGTGTGGCTTTAACAGAAAAAGACAATGAAGAAACAACAGACGAAAATATTTTGGAAGAAACAACTCAAAATGAAAATTTAGAAACAGCTAACAAAGAAGATTTAGAATAATCTTCTTTCTTGCTTTTTACTCTCTTTTCTTTTAAAAGGAAAAAAATGGACAAAATTATTGAAGAACAAGAAAAACAATATCTTGAAAACGTAATAAAAAAAATAGAAAAGTCAAAACATCAAAAATCAAAAAAAATAGAGTCTAACAAAAAGGAAGTTCAGTCTTATAAAAAATTTTTCTCTGACAATTATTATGACATTCGACATGGCAATGGAGAAGAAATTGTTGGTGAAGACGAATTTGCCAACATAAATCTTACAATTGAAACTTTGGAACAACAAAATGACAGACTCACAACTGATATATCAAGACTGAAAAAACAAAAAACAAATCCTTATTTTGGCCGTTTTGATTTTAAAGGAAAAGATGAAAAAGCTTTTAGCCCTTATTACATTGGTTTAGGATTAGTTCAAGACGAAACAAAAAATAATTTAGTTTACGATTGGCGTGCTGACATCTGTTCTCTTTATTATGATGACAAATTTGGAGAAACTTCTTACATTTGTCCCGATGGAGAAATTGAAGGCACAGTTTCATTAAAACGTCAATTTAAAATTGACAAAGGAAATCTTGTTTATTATGTAGACAGCAACATGGTCATTGATGACGATATTTTGATGGAACAACTTTCCAAAAACACAACTTCAAAAATGCACGACATTGTTTCAACAATTCAAAAAGAACAGAATGTTTTGATCAGAGCTGAAGATTTCGAAAACACAATAGTTCAAGGTGTTGCAGGCTCTGGAAAAACATCCATTGCAATGCACAGAGTTTCTTATCTGTTATACAAATATAGAAACACCCTGAAAAGTGAAGACATTTTGATTCTTTCTCCGTCCGAACTTTTTTCTGATTATATTGACGAAGTTTTGCCTGCACTTGGAGAAGAAAAATCTTTCACAACAACTTTTGCAAGTATGGCAAAAAGATTGTTGGGAGAAGAATTTGAATCCAGAGAAGATATGCTTGAGCGAGTTATATCCAAACAAAATCAAAAAGATTTTGAAAATATCGCAATAAAATCGAGTTTTGAATTTCTTAATGACCTGAAAAACTTTTTAAATAATGATATTTGCAACTTATTTATTCCCAAAAATTTGATTTTTGGTGAAGTTGTTATATCTAAAGAAGATTTGCATGAAATTTATTTCAACAAGCTTAAAAATCTTCCTGTTCATAAAAGAATCGAAGTTTTGGCAGAAACAATAGTTGAAAAATTTAAAGTTCCTACATCAAAACATGCTGACTTGCTTAAAAGAGCAAAAAAACTTTTATATGACAAGTTTCTTACAACTGATCTTCTGAAAATTTACAACATTTTCTTAAGAAGTGTTGAACTTGAAGAAATCACTTCTATTGGTGCATACGACATTGCTCCACTTTTGCTTATAAAAGAAAACTTGTTTGCACTTAAAAACAATTATGATGCAAAATATGTCATAGTGGACGAAATGCAAGATTACACACCATGCCACTTCTATCTTTTTGACAAAATATGGAAATGCGCAAAGTTATATTTGGGTGACATCTATCAAAGCATTGACAGAACCTTAACACCTGAATATCTCAATCTTTTGGCAAGACTGACAAAATCAAAAATCAGATATTTGAATAAATCTTATCGAAGCACTTTGCAAATTTCTGTCTTCTCACAAAAGATTTTGGGAAAACATGTTGCAAACAATGTAAACAGAAATGGAGATGAAGTAGATTTTATTAAAACTAAGAATAGTATAAAAGAAATTGAAAAAATTCTTAATGAAAGAAAAAACAACAATCAAAGTATTGCAATCATTTGCAAATCTGAAGAAGAAATAAAACAACTTAAAAAATCAAGTCCTATTTTAAAAAAATTTAAAGTTTTGGATAATGCAGAATCAAAAGCAGACACAAAACAAATAATAACCACCCCGGCAAAAGCAAAGGGAATTGAATTTGATTGCGTTATAATCCCTTATGCCAACAATGAAAACTATCATAATGAGTTAGACAGAAACCTTTTGTATGTGGCATCCACAAGAGCTTTGCATAAATTGATTTTTATCAGTGACAAAACACCAAGCAAATTCCTTATCAAAACAAGCAAATAATAAATGAATATAAATTCACTGAAATCGATGAAATTTCATTTTGAGAATAAAAATTTAGCACAAAAAATTTTTATGCAAAATTTTGAAAATCAGAGAAAAATTTAGGGATTTCAAATAAACACAACTTTTACACACAAATTCACTTATAGTCACCTATTTTTAGCAAAACTTGTCCACAAAAATGTGGAAATGTGGATAACTTGTGTAGTTTTCTATATTTTTAGCCCTTAAAACTGCCATTGTATAATAATAAATCGAAATGTATAATTATTAATTTGTGGATAAGTGGAAAAGAGATGTGAATAACTTTTACATTAACACTGCACCAATTTCCTTTGACAAATCAGTCGATTATGTTTTAAAATAAACCAAATTAGGAGATATATTTATGGAAAAGAAAGGCTTAATAACTCCAAAAAAACTTCAAGGTTTTTGGGAACTTATGCCAAAGCAACAAATCTATTTTTCAAGTCTTTTAAATAAGTTGGAAAATGTCTTTCAACAGAATTGTTTTGTCCCCCTAGACACCCCTGTCTTGGAATATAGTGAAACACTTCTCGCAAAGAGTGGTGGTGACACTGATAAAGAAGTTTATCGTTTCACGAAAGGCTCAACTGACATGTGTATGCGTTATGACTTAACTGTTCCACTCGCAAGATTTGTTTCTATGCATAAGGAAGAACTTTCCTTCCCATTCAAGCGCTATCAGATAGGCAAGGTATACCGAGGTGAAAGACCCCAAAAAGGAAGATTCCGAGAATTTTATCAATGCGATGCTGACATAATTGGAAATGAATCGCTTTCTTTGGTTGCAGATGCTGAATGTGTAAATCTCTTGGAAAAATGCTTTGATGCTTTAAACCTTGAAGTTGAAATTCATCTTTCAAACAGAAAAATTTTGAGTGGATTTATCGCAGAAATCAAAAAAGAAGACAAATCGAATGAAATTTTGATAGTTCTTGATAAGCTTGCAAAGATTCCTTTATCTCAAGCACAAGCTCAACTTTCTGAACTTGGTTTATCAACATCAGAAAGTGAAAAAATCATAAATTTGGCAAAAACAACAGGAAATATCAAAGAAATAAATCAAAAACTTGGCAATTTTTGCTTAAATTCACTTTTCCAAGAAGGTTTGAGTGAATTAAATGAAGTTGCAAAAACATTAAATCTATTTAACTCTAAAACAGTTACATTTGACCTTTCAATAATACGTGGGCACAATTATTACACAGGAACAGTATTTGAAGCGTTTTTGAAAAACAAACAAAATCTTGGTGCCGTTGGTGGTGGTGGAAGATTTGAAAATCTTTGCAATTATTTTTCTGATAAAGCTATGCCTGGAGTTGGAATGAGCATTGGCATCACCCGTTTGTTTGACCTTTTGATGGAACAAGATTATTTTGATTTATCAAAAACAAACGACATTGATTGTGCAATAATCACTTTTGATGAAACATTTAATGAAGGTCTGAAACTCGTCACATCTTTAAGAGAAAAAGGCATCAAAGCTGAAACATTTTATGAAAACAAAACTTTCAAATCAAAAATGAAAGAAGCCAATCGCCGTCAAGTTAAATATGTTATTATTGTTGGCGAAGATGAAATCAAAACTGAAGAATATACACTTAAAAACATGCAAACTTCAGAACAATATAAATTAAAAATTGAAGATTTAATAGAAAAGATAAAAAGTGACCGAATGTAAATCTTGTTTATAAAAATAAATTGAGATTTTAAAATAAAAGGAAAAGTTATGGAAAAGAAAAAAATTCTAGTTACATCAGCTCTGTTATATGTCAATGGTTCAGCACACTTAGGTCATATTGTTGGATGCTGGCTCCCTGGAGATATTTTCACCAGATATCACAAAACAAACGGAGATGATGTTGTTTATGTAAGTGGCACTGATGATCACGGAACATCAAGTTATATTTCAGCAAAAAATGCTGGATTAAAACCAGAAGAATATATTTCGATTATGAATGGAAAACTTAAGGATATAGCGAAAAAGTTTTGTATTGATTTCGATATTTTCAGTGGAACAAACACCCAAACTCACAAAGAAGTCACCGTTGATTTCTTCAATGAAATTTATAAGAATGGCTACACAGAAGAAAAAACAAGCAATATGTTGTTTTGCGAACACGATAAAGTAGCCTTGGCAGATAGGTTTGTTTATGGAAAATGCCCTTATTGTGGCTATGATAAAGCCTATGGTGATCAGTGTGACAAATGTGGAAAAACTTATGAACTAGATGAACTTATTGATCCAAAATGTACATTCTGTGGAAATTCTGCTGTTAAAAAGACCACAAAACATATTTATATTTCACTTGATAAGCTTCAACCACAACTTGAAAAATGGGTAGAAAGTAAAAAAGATATATGGCGTCCACATGTTTACAACATGACAACAAAATGGTTTAAAGAAGGCTTAAAACCACGTTGCATAACAAGAGATATTCCTTGGGGCATCAAAGTGCCACTTGAAGGATTTGAAGACAAAGTTTTCTATGTCTGGTTTGATGCACCTATCGGATATATTTCAATCACCAAAGAACTTGGTGGAGAAGAAATGGTAAAAGATAGATGGCAAAACAAAGATTGTGAAATATTCAACTTTATTGGAAAAGACAACATTGATTTTCATGCAATATTCTTCCCAAGCATGGAACTTGCTTGCAAAAAATACAACCTTGCAAATAATGTTGTTGGTTTTAATTTTCTCAATTTTGAGGGACAAAAATTTTCTAAATCAAAACATATTGGAATTTTCTGTGACAAAGTTATGGAAAACGATATTGACATCGATTCTCTGCGTGCTTATTTGGTTTCAATCTTCCCAGAAAATAAAGACAGTGACTTCACTTATGAAGGATTTAAACTCAACACAAACGCAGAACTTGTTGGAAAATATGGAAATTTCTTCAATAGAACTTTAAATATGATAAACAAAAACTTTGCAGGAACTCTTAATATTGATTTTGAAGACATTAAAAATATGCTTGATGACAACGACAAAGAAATGATTGACGCCATTCAAACTCTTCCAAATCAAATTGGAGAATTGTTTGCAAAGACCGAATTTAGAACTGCGTATAAAGAAATAATGCGTTTCGCATCAATAGGAAACACCTATCTTGAAAAACAAGCTCCTTGGACATTAATCAAAAACGGAGATATTGATAATGCTAAAAAAGTTTTGTATCTATGTCTTAATATGGCAAAAGCTTTAGCAATTGTCGGCAGTCCTATTATGCCTAACAAAACAGCAGAAATTTGGACAGAACAACTCAATCTTGAAGGTTCTCCTGCCGAGCCTAATATGTGGCAAGAAGCATCGAAAATCAACATTAAAAAGACTCACAAAGTAAGTTCCCCAAAACCTTTGTTTGCAAGATTGGATGACGAAGCTATTGAAAAGCTTAAAGCACAGTTTGCTTAAAAATTTAAAAGAAAAAAAAGAGCAATTAATTTGCTCTTTTTTTATGCCACTATTTCTCCAATGCTTTTTAAATATTCTTTTCTCCAATAATCATTGGTATAAAGCGTTTTCCCAGCATAGGTTGTATATTGATTTGTTCCCTTAACCGAATTTAATGTTAAAGGAATGTTAATCAAATTGTCTCCGATTTTCAATTCAGTTGAAACACTTTCAATAAAGTGGGCTGTTTTGAAATAATTGCCCAATTTGTCATTATTTACATTAACATTATAGCCTTCACTCATTCCTATATCTATTGACATATTTGCAACACCACTCATTCCCATAAGGTTTTCAGCATTGATAAGCATAGAGTAAATTGAATTATCGGAATTTAAACCAAAGTCAAGAATTGCTCTTTCAATTGTTGGATGTGCATCTATCTTTGTAATTGCAAATTCAATAACATCGTAAACTGTGTTTGTCAGACCTATTGCTTGAGCCAAAATTTGCATAATATTTGCACCTATTTGATCTTTTGTATAACTATATTTCTTAACCACATCTTTAGCAGAACTAAAGTCTGTTGATCGACTTCCATAAGAAGTGTTAACAATATTTAAAACCCCTGCTTTATATTCGAGTGTTGTGATTCTCTTGCTCCAAGGTTCTTTTCTTGCAACAACATTATATGTTGTATACTTATCATTTCCTTTAACTGCAGTCCATGTAACCTCTCTGCTCTTTCCTACATCCAATTCCATATACATATAAAGCCCATCAGGATCATCCATGCTCACAAACAAATCAAAACCAACATCAACATCGCTAAACATTGGAAGACCAATCTTTGTTTTCCCTTGGAAATTAAAAGATTTCGTATTAATTGTGTTAACCACAGTGTCCACAAAAGATGAAACCTCGCTAAAGTCTATATGGGTCGCATTTCCATTTTCATCAACAAGTGGATTTTTTTCAAAATAGCTAAATTTTCCAGATTCAAAGTCATTAACTGTTATTGACAAGTTGATTATATTTTCTCCCATTGCCAAATTGTTTATTTCAATCTTATTAAGTTCTTTCTTTTCATTATTTCTTACAAAAGATATTGTTATCAAAGTGAAGTTGTTATCACCATTGATATCAAGTTTCAATGTAAGAGATTCATCAGAAAGTTTAATCTCTTTAACCATTTTAGTTATATTTTCAATTGAACTTAACAGTTGATCAACTTTTGTTGTGCTGTCATCAACTTCAGTTTCTTTAATATTGAGCATTTCTTGCAAATATCTGAAATCTGTTGTATTTTTTGGAAGACCCAATCCACTTACAAGGCTGTCACCCAGATTAACATTTGCAAATGCCAAAGCCATTGAAATGATATCACTCAAATTTCCATTGCTTATCTTAGCCCTAAACTTGTTTCCACTTTCAATGTTGTTATTTAAATCTGTGCTATCTGCATAATTGCTATGAGTGTAGGTGATATAGAAAGCTGGATCATCACTTGTGCTTCTGTATCGTAAATCAACCAAATGTTTTACATCCACATTTGTTGTCTGTCCATTTTCAGTTTTTGTTCCCTTTTGATGAATGTTTAAACCATCCAAATAAACTTGCAAATACTTGTTGCCAAACAACTGGAATCCACTTTGATTTTCTTCTCCATCACCCAATTCTCCAACTGCAAATCTGACATCACCACCTAAAGTGGTTGTCAAACTTCCGTCGGTCATCGATCCATCTAAACGAATTTGATAATTCATTCCCATTGCATAGTCGTAAACTGTTTCAACTGTCTCAAGCAAAACTGTGTAAGAATTGAAATCTGTCAAATTTGTTGTGCCATAATTTGATTTAACAGCAGTGATATTTTTGTAATCATTTTCATTAACAAAGATTGAATCAAGATTCTCTACAAACTTGCCAACTGACAAATTGTTCAAATACACAGCGAAATTTAATTTGCTTGTGATAGGTTCTTCACAATCCAATAAGAATTCTGAATAATCGTCATAAACCTCAGTGTTTGGATCATCTATGTTTGCACCCAAAACAAGTTTTGTAGGAACAATTGTGTTTTGATAATTCTGAACAAAGATTTGAGCAACAATATCAAAGAACCTTGCTTGTGCTGAATACCAAAGATTATCTTTGATTTCTATTTGCACTCCATTTTGGGTTATATTTTCTGAAACCACAGAAACCCATGATCCATAGATTTGATCGATTGCAGGCAAAATAACTTTAAATGCTTGTGTAGTTTCTTCTATTGCATCTGCATCACAAAAACTTACACCAAATTTTTGTTCCACAAAAGCAAGCATTTCTTCAATTGTCGTAACATTTAAATCAGCAGAAATTTGCAAACCATTTATGTCAATATAAGCAGCTTCTCCGATAACATAAATATAAGAGTTTAATCCCAAAGAAGTTGTGGACAATGAAACAGCTGGCATATAAGAGCCAAGTTTTCCATTGTAATTTGGATTTTCAACAACCATTGCTGTCAAATTACCATAGAAATTATGGTTGCTATATCTGATTGCAATGTCACTTGAGAATGCATAAACATCTTCTTGAACTTTCAAACTATTAAGCATTCCATCAACGTAATCTTCTGAATATTCTTCATAATCACTTGCAACAAAGTCTGGAATTGTTGAAACTTCTGTGTTTTTCACAAGAAGTTGAACATGTGCAACATCATAAAGATCAATTTCAATTTCTTTCAAGTTGTTTCCTTCAAAAGTAACGTTTGCTGAAATTATTTCAGAAACAGTTATCTCATTCTTATTTGAAACAACAAGATTGAACATATCTGAATCAGTTGTAAGTCCTATCACGATGTTGTTAATATAATCGCTTATTGAATAGTTGCTAATAATATTCAACAATTCTTCAAACACACCAAAATTGATAACAACACCCAAGTTGTCTGATGTCAATTTGTTTAACAATTCCTTAAAATCAACAGCTTCACTGGAATTTGAAGAATTAGATAAGTTGATTTTTAGCTTCACATTGCCAAAGCTTACATATGCCATTTGGTCTTGAATTCTCACATTCAAATATTCTCCAGCTATTAAAACATCTGATATTTCAATAACATTATTGCAATATTTAAATTTTCCGACTAAATCTAGACCGTTGTAATCAACACTGAAATCAAATTCATAAATGCCTTTATTCACATAGTCTAAAACAGCATTGGCTTTGTTGATTAAATTTTCAACTGTCAAACTTGTTTCTGGAACAACAAAATCGTCCAAAACTTGGTCATTATTTAACAGCATGTTAATCTCAATATTTTCGTCAATCTTATAGCTTAGTGATAAGTCATTTCCAGTTGTGATTAATTCGAGATTTTCATTTTCAAAAATGTTAAATGCGTTCAGATCAATTTTTCTTAAAATAGATTCAAAGTCAATATTAGTTTCTGGCAAAGTGATTTCAAATAATTCAATGATTTGTTTGAACAAATCTTGTGCATTGTTAAAGTCTCCAGAAACAACCACTTCATCTATTGAAACATAGAACATATTATTTAAAATTAAGATTTCAATTTTGCTTTCACAAATGTTGGTAGAAACTTTCAAATAAAGTTTATCGGTTAAATCAATCTCAACATCACAATCAATTTTCAAATCATTTTCAGCATCTTTATAATTTAAAGTGATTGTTCCTTTGTGAGAAGATGTTAAATTGTAATATTCGTTTGTATCTATTGCTTGTAAGTCAAAATCAGAAATTGTCAAATTGCCATAAACTCCAAATGTCTCTATTTCAACAGCTTTCAACATATCATTTTCAAAAGTCGCATTTGCATTGACAGAAATCGAATTAACAGCATCAAATCCAATAATAATTTTCAGTGTGTCCAAACTTCCACTTATATCAACAGAAACTCTCTTTAACAATTCTTCAACTGAAAGACTTGAAACATCTTCACCAAAAATCTTCGTGAAAATCTCACTTGTGTTAATCTCAGAATTTAAAGCCACATTGTTGGAAACAATGCCTGTCAAAATTTCCACTAAAGCTTTGACATTTTCAACTTTAAGCACAAATTTCCTTCCAGCATAATCAACAAACAAAGTTTTTTCTTGATATCTTAAAGAAAGTTTATTTTGCCCAATTTCAATATCAGAAATCTCAAAAATATAGTTATTTAAATCAATTTGCGCCTTTCCTGCAAGTTGAATATTCTCATAATTCACCACAAAGTCAAAAGCATATTCTTTTGATTCAACATACTTCTTAACATTTTCAATTTTGTTTAAAACGCTTTCAACATTATCAGTTATTGCAGGCAAAGTTATGCTTTTGTTCGTAGCTGAAATTTCAACATTTACTTTTATATCTCCATTCTGATAAGATATCAATCCAATTGAGTCGTTAATCGAAACTTCAACTGTATGAGTAAGATATTCAATCACAGCCACATAATCTTGCTGAGAATAAAGTTTGATATTGTTTAATACATCTTTCAAAATTGTAATTATTGTTTCAAGTTCAATTTCATTTTTCATTAAATCATTTTTATTTAAATCAACATTCAAACCAAAAATTTCATTGATTCTTGAAATATAAGTTTCTAAATCAGAAATATCTCCTTCAACAGCCACTTCTCCAACAACCATCAAAATCTGATTGTCGTTGATGTAAACAGCCAATTCTTCGCCAAAAAGATTAAGGTTGATTTGTGCCAACAATTTTTCAGAAAAATCCACCACATAATCTGCAGAAATCACGTTTTCTTTGTAGTTTACATTGATTTTTCCACCAAGTTGTTTTGCTGTCAAAATTTCATCAACTAAATCTGCAACAGGAAGCAAATTGGTTACATCGTAATAGTCTCCACCTATTTCAAAACCTTGAGAGTTTACTGCAAAATTAGCAACAACATTAACAGAATCTTTTGATAAAACAATTTGACTTAAATTTGAATCTTGCTCAAACAATTCAACTTTCAAACCATTGTTCCAAAGCATTGCAAAACTATTTTCTTCATATTCCACAGAATCAGGCAAATATTCATTTAACTTTTCAGAATTTTCAAAAGCTCCACCAAGAAGATTTAACAATTCTGCTTTAATGTCTACTTTGTCGAAATCCCCTTGTGAAATTTCATCTAAAATCGACTTGATATATTCCGATACTGTCTTTGATGTTTGATTTACAAAAATTGCATCTAGCTTATCTTTCCAAACTTTATAATCTGCAATCTTAAATGATAGTTTCAAATTTTCTGCATCAACATAAACAATATCATTTTGGTAAGAAACCGAAACTGTAATCCCTTCAATGCAAGTTTCTGCTTTAAAACTTGTTTGTTCGGAATTATCAATGTATAATTTTCCAGTATAAACTTTGTTGTCAATTGTTGAATTAAAATCAGCAACAACATAATTATTTGCAAACAGATTTTGAGCATAGCCTGCAAATTGTGTCAGTCCACTCATGTCAATCACAGTTTCTTCAGTTGGAACAACTATTCTGTCAGCATTGTCATCTGAGTTCATTTCAACTTTTGGAGCATTAAATTTTATTGCATTGCCTTTGATGAGAATGTCTTTAAGTTTAGCTTGAGTAATATTAAAATTTTCGTCACAAATCACTTGTGCTGAAATTGCACTTCCAAAGCCAATTATAAATTCATATCCTTCTTCTTCAATCTTTTTTGCATCAATCTTTAATTGTGATTGCAAATCAGCCACATTGAAATTGGAAAAATCTATTCCCAAAAATTCTCCGATTTCATCTATAAAACTTAAATCAATATCCAAGTTTTTTGTGATAAAATCAATCACTCCAGACAGATCCATTTCACCAGAACCGTTTGAAGTTGTATCAAATTTGTAAGTGTTGTTTTCAATCGTTAAATACAAATCAGGAGAAACAAAAACTGCTCCCACATCAAATGTTTGCCCATTATAAATCAAATCCAAATCCAACGACAAATTGTTTGTAAGCAAATCATAAGCAACATTCCCTTGCATAGACAAAGAAACAGTTTTGTCATTATTTTCAAATGATAAATCCAGTCCTTCAACATAAACATTTTTGAAAGACATCATGTTTTCAACAAAACTTCCAAAATAAGAATCATCGCCAGCATTAGCATCATCAACAGGAAGTGTGATAACTGATGATTTTACATCACCAAAAAGTTGAACATAACCAAAGAAAACTGCAAGAGCCACAAAAATATATAATGTGAAAACTCTAAACATCTTTGGCAACAAGCTACCTGATTTTTTGATAGGTCCTTCCATTAAAGCACCTCCTCAATTTCAGGAACATTTTCAAACTCAAAATGATCCACAAACTCATCAGTAACTTGCATCAATCCAATGCCAGAAACATTCATCTTGTAAACTTCAACATATTTGATTTCCGAAAAATTGAAATTAGAATCAACTGTAACATCCATAGTCAAAGACACCCACTTTGGAGGATCTTGCATTCCACTTGAAAACTTTATCTCATATGCATAATAAAGACCTGACAAAGCTAAATAATCTCCGTCAATGGAAATCCTAAACGAAAAAGTGCCATCACCATTTGCAGTGACTGCAGAAGTTTTCTTTTGTGCACAAGTTTTTGAAGAAATAATATAAGGCAAAACGTTTGTAGGAATGGTGTTAAATGTTTCTTTATATTGTTCTAGGGTATAGTCCTGAAATTTTGCATCGTCAAATACACCCTTTATTTCACTTGAACTTTTGTCAAATGTGCCTTTTGGGTTGATTTTTGTAATTTGAGTTTCATAATCATAAAGAATTCTTGAACAAATGGATGGAGAAAGACTGCTTGAAGAAGGGCTCAATTTGTTATAAACAAGTTTTCCATCTCTATGCAACTTTTCGCCTCTCATTGGTTGTTTGATCCCCATAGGAGCAAAAACTGTTCCCGTCATAAGTTTAAAATATTTTTCTGCATGATAAAGCTTATATTCTGCGATATTATAGAGCTCAACTGCAGAAAAAGATGTGGCACTTGCACCACTGTTTGCACGTTTAACCAAAGCCAAAACATCAGCGTCTTTTTCTCTTAAATCTTCTTCTTTTGCACTTACCACAGCAATAGGTTCAATTGTGTCGACATAAATCTTGCCTACAGCCAAACCTGTAACCACTGCAACAGCCACAATAAGCACAAAACTAATGTATTTTTTATAATTAAAAAGTGTCACAGACAACTCCAAAATTCATTTAACTTAAGCGTTCAAAAAAGGGCAAAATCCCCTTATTGTTACGTTGTTTATAGAATAACATAAAGTAAATTTTTTGTCAATAAAAATAGTTAAAGAATTTTAAATATTATATGAGACAGTTTAAAAATTTAAAACCACATTAAAATAATCCTTTTTAAGAGTCACATTTTTTCTTTAACAAAACCAGCGTTTCAAGATTTGCAGTACACGGAAACATATCAAAAATTTTCACTTTTTCTATTGAAAAATCTGACTGCAAAACCTTCAGATCTCTCACCAAAGTGGAAAAATTGCAAGAAACATAGGCAATTTCAGAAATGTCACTTTTCAAGATTAAATCCAAAACTTTCTGATCACAACCTTCTCTTGCTGGATCAAGCACAATAATGTCAATACGATCTTTAAGCAAAACCAAATCCAAACAATCTTCAACCTTTCCACAGATGTTTTCTATGCGATACTCTTCGTTTAAACTTTTAAGTTTTTCTGCACTCTTATGAGCAGATTTTTGATATTCAATCCCATAAACAAATTTGGCAAACTTTGCCATCTTGAAAGTCAACAGTCCCTGCCCAGAATAAGCATTGACCACCCTTTTTCCAGCAACTATATTTGTCAAATTTTCATAAAGTTTTTCAGCAACTTTCTCATTGACTTGATTAAAAGAAGACACATCTATTTCAACAACATTATCTTCCAAAAATTCTTGCAATTTTTCTTTTCCAAAAACATTAAAAATTTGAGTTGAATTACTTTCCAAAATGTCACCAAAAGCAAAAAAAACAGAAAAATCGCTTAAAATTTCAATATTTTTGATATTTTTCAACACTTTTTTCTCATTTTTATTAAATAAACAGACAATTGCTACACTTTTTTGAACTTGCTTAAAATAAACAGATTTTAAATTTTTAAAATCATTTACTTTCAAAAAGTCCTTAACTTTTGGTATTGCAGCGTTGATTTCTTTTGTTGCAATAGGACAAAAATCAATTGCAAAAAACTCATGACTTTTTTGCTTGAAATACCCCAGTTCATTTTGTCTTGCTTCCAACTTAATTTTGTTTCTGTAGGCAAATCGAGTTTCACTTTCAACAAAATCAATCTCACCAAAATAATTCACTTTTTTAAGTTCATTTTTTAATACCTGCGTTTTGATTGTCTTCTCACAACCATAATTACAATGCTGAAATGCACAACCCCCACAAACATCAAAATAAGGGCAAAAAGGCTTTATTCTTTCATCACTTTCTTCTATAACTTTTTGTTGTTTGGCAAGCAGAAAATTTTTAGTTCTCTTCAAAATTTCAATCTCAACTTTTTCACCACACAAAGTTTTTGGCACAAAAACAATTTGTCCGTCAAGTTTCCCTACGCCCGAACCTTCATAACTGATATCAAAAATATCAACAATTTTCTTTTCCATATCTAAGATTATAACACAACAACTTTCAGAAACCAATAAAAGAAAAGAAGAATGTTTAACATTCTTCACTATTTCGCTCTTTCAACTTTTGCACTATTTAGTTTTTCAGAAATTTTTTTGTGATTTTTATACAATTCATAAGAATCCACATACAATTTTACTGTCTCATCAGCATTTTTTAAGCCGTCTCTTTTTCCTGAAGCAATAATTTTGCTTGCTTCGCAAACTCTGTAATATCTTTCATCAATATCATTTGCAAGAAGATGTTTAGCCACATTATCTACAAAGTTTTCTTTTCCATATGTACTTTCAATATCGTTCAAGAAATAACCAGCATTAGAAATATCGTGTGAAATAAATTGTTTCATTGTTATATATTTATTTACACTTGCAGATTCATACAAAAATCCCAAATTTTCATAAAATTTTCTTACATCAGCATTTTTAGAAGCAACTTGAACATCAATATATTGCTTTTTGTGATCTTTTGCAAGTTGAATAATTGTTTTTATTATTTTATTTTCAAGATCCCTTTCTTTAGTGCCAAATTCAATGTAAGCATCAGAAATATTGATACTTTTTTCGCTTTCAACAATGCTAACAAAACCACACATATCATCATATTTATCAAACACACAAATCACATATCTGCCATTTTTGCTATCAACAACATCTTCTAGTTTACTTCCAACAATTCCATGATAATTTGAAATAAGTTCTTCCAAATAACTTTTGTTTATTTTTGACATATTATTTTCTGAACGATAAATTTTAAGTCTCATATATACTCTCCTTCTTTTGATAGTATATCACAAACACAGACAAAATTCAATACCCAAAGTGATTATTTTTGAAAAAATAAAGCATCATTTTAATTCCTTGACAAACTTATTTTTTTCAACTATAATTAAAAGAACTATGCAGGAGTGGCGAAATGGCAGACGCGCAAGTTTCAGGTACTTGTGGTGGCAACACCTTGTGGGTTCAACTCCCACCTTCTGCACCAAATTTTATGTTAAGCTAAAAAATTATTAATTTATACCACAATTCAACATCTTTAGATAAATAGGAGACATCAATATGAAACAAATTTGCATTGCCTACGGAAGAAATTTAGATATCAAACGCATGAAACAAAAATGTCCACATGCAAAATTGTTGGGAAAAGCTCAACTTTATGGCTGGACTATTGACTTTGGAAAATACATTACTTTAATACCCGATGAAAATAAAGTTGTTCCAGTTGGACTTTGGCAAATAGACGAAATTGCATTATCTGAAATTGATGCCATAGAAGGATATCCTAATTTATATAGAAGAGAAACTGTCCAAATAGAATTCAACAACAAACTTTATAATGCTTTAATATATTTGCTCAATGATCCAACTCCTTATGCCTTACCCTTAGATTATATTGATAGATTAAAAATTGGCTACAACGACTTTAATTTTGATTTCAAAATAATTCAACAAGCTATAAACAAACACAATAAAAAACCTAATCTAATTGTTAATACAAATTAAAAGGAAATAAGAAATGAAACAAAATGTTAAAATCAAAGGAATTTACAAGCATTATAAGGGTGATTTGTATATTGTGGAAGATATTGCGCTCCACAGCGAAACATTAGAAAAATATGTGGTTTACAGAGCTCTTTATGGCGACAATCAACTCTGGATCAGACCTTATGATATGTTTGTTGAAGAAATTGAAGGCAAGCCTCAAAAACATCGCTTTGAGCTTCAAAACATCAAAAGTGTCAAGGATAATTAAATTTTAATAAATTGACAACAAAAAAGTAGGTTTTTAACCTACTTTTTTTAATTATAAACCAAGATATTTATCATTGCTAGAAGATTTAGATTCTGCCTTTGCAGCATTAAATTTTGCAAGGTCAACACCAATTTGGTTGTCATTGTAAGTTGTTCTTGTTCCTTCTTTTCTTTCAACAGAATATTCTTCAGTCCAATAATTTTCAAATGTTGCAGCAGCAAGCATTTCTGTTTGATTACAATTTTTGTCTTTTGATGAAACTGTCACAGTTCCTTCCCTTACTTCAACGCCCTTTCCACTAGCAATCATTATTGTTGGATTCATAACATAATTTTTGCCTTCTGCTGTTATTCCATAATTAGAAACATAAACATCAGAACCTTTATATTCGTATGCACTCAAAGCATCAATTCCAGGAATTGACTTAAGAACTTCAATTGCTTTTACAGCTGTATCAACAGAGCCTTCATTGATAGCTTCAATAAGAGATTCAGTGGTAACAACTTGGTCTCCATCAACACTAACTTGAGTTTTCTCTGGAGTGATAGAAATTCTTTTAAGAGTATTTCCATCTTCAGAAACAGCAAACACAGCATCGTCGCTAATATAAGTTGGAATAAATCCTTCTCCAAGTTTTTCAACTATAGCATCTGCAACTTCAACGCTGCTATAATCAGCTTTTGTAGGAGCTGTGTTAATTATAATTCCTGGATTCTCTGCAGACTTAAGTTTAACATTTTCTTTATAGCTTGCTTCATAAGCCTTTATAGCAAGATTAGCTTGTTCACTTGTATAACCACCATTCAACATAAGATTTGCTTTAAATTCTTCAGAATTAGGAACTTTAGAAATTGGAGTTAATGGACTAACAGGATAGTAATAAATAATTTCAGCTTCTGCGCCTTCTAATTTTGTTGTAGCTAAAGTAACACCATTTTCACTTAAATCATCAGCTGCACAAGATCCTACAAATCCCCAATATCCTTCAAGTGTAGAATTTGTATAATCATTTCCAGCCACATAAATAATATTACCATTTTTATCTTCATAAGACGAAAGTTCTTTTTGAGTGTAGATATCAACTTTGTTCTTTACAGCCTCATCTATTGCTCTAGCAGCAGGTTTTCCATTGACATAATTAAACAATCCCTTTCCACCAATAACTTCTTGAGCCTGAGAAGCACCATAAAGTCTTGCTGCAGCAGATTCATCTTTAACTGAATTTTCTGCTTCAAGTTTTCTTTCATTTTCAGCTTCAACAGCAGCAATTCTTGCTTCTCTTGCATTTCTAACAGGAGTTGAAACAGCATGATGCAATGCGCCAAAAACAGCAACTGTCAAAAGAGTGACTCCAACTGCAATCTTAACTATTTTGCGAGCTTTGAATGTTGGTTTAACTTCTTTAACTTTTCCTTCAACAGGATAGTTTTCAGCAACGAACATTCTAACTTCGTCGTTTACATCTGTTGCTTTCATTCTAAATTTAGCAACATCATCTTTACCTTTATAATATTTGATTCTCATTGCATTATTTTTGTCAATTGCAATATTATGAACAGCAACTCCACCATTTGCAAAAATTTCTTCTGATCTTTTAAGATCAAGCACAACGCCAGTGCTTTTAACTACCAATCCTTTTGATGATTCAATAATATTTTCATTTGCAATTAAATATAAAGAAACTCCGTCTGGCTTTGTTGGATGTTCTGAAACAACAAGATAAGCATCTCTTTTATCCTTGCTACTTCTCTTAACTGGAGGAAGTTCGATTTTTACAAAATTCCCAAGAACTTTTTCTCTGTCAAAAGAAACTTCGTCCTCAAGTTCTTCGTCAAGTTCTTCTTCGTCAATTTCATCAAGTTCTTCTTCAGTTTCCTCTGTTGGATCAATTATTTCTTCTTCATGAGATTCATCATGATCGTCACCTTCAAGTTCTTCTTCGTCTGTTTCTTCAAGTTCTTCATCAAGTTCTTCTTCATCTTCTAAAGTTTCTTCAGAAGCCTCTTCTGTAGTATCAACTGTTTCTTCTACTTCTTCTCTTTCTTCCATTTCCTCCCCCTTTTCACCTGCAATAGATTTAATCAATTTTTCTCTATCTACTTTCATTTCATTAAGCTTACCTTCTACCTCTTCTCTTTGGTCTGAAGTTTCTCCCATCTTTGAAAGTTTACTTTCCATTTTTTCTATATCTTTATTAAGAATTATTAATCTTCTTTCTCTGTCGCTAAGATTTTCTAGTTGTTTTTTTTCTTCATCATCTTTTTGTTTTTCAATATTTCTTCTTGTTTCTAAAGCAGTTTCTATTTGTGGAATAAAACGTTCTCTCTTATTGATTGCATAATTCCCAACTACATATGAATCTGGAATATCATTATTTCCTTTTAAAGTTGTAATTTCACTTATTTGGCCTTTTGGTGGATAAATGAAAATGCGCTCATATCCCTTTTCTTCATCTAAGACAAACATAAGCTCGTATAACTTTCCGTCGCTTTCATATTCAAACTTTTTCAAGTCATTATCACTATCCCAAAGTTCTTTAAAAGAATTTCTAGTCAACTTCTCCATATAAACACCTCCTGTTTATTGTTGCTATAATTATAAATCAAAATGCTGTGACTGTCAATACCCTTTTCCAAAAAAAATGCATTTTGGGTCAATTTTTTGCAAATTTTGTAAAAAATTATTAATTGCTTACTACTTATCAAAATAAGTTTATGCAATAAAAAAGAAAAAACTGTCAATCTTCAACAGTTTTTTCGTCTAAATATGTCGCCATATAGTCTGCCAAATGAAACAAAAATGCAATTGGGTATCTTGCAAACACATTTTTAAGCATTGCAGGGTTGTTTTTGGTGCGTTCATCAAAGGCTCCCATATGCCAATTTATTGCCATAGCCTCTTCTCTAGTGAGCTTCATAAAACCAGAAATCATATAAACTGACTTCTCTCCATGTCCATATGGTAAAGCGTCATCCACCTTGTAAAAAGGTTTTTGAATCCATTCTCCATTAACTTTTGCATTACGCATTTCAACTGTGTAAAAATTAACCTTGCAAATGTCGTGCAAAAGAGCAATTATCGCCACACTTTCTGGAGAAATAACTTTTTCCCAGTCTTCTCCATATTCGTTTTTGACTAAATTTAAAAATCTGTTATATACATTCACACTATGTAAGCACAAACCACCTTCAAAATTTGAATGAAATCTTGAAGATGCTGGTGCAGTGAAGAAATCTGTTTTTTCCAAATAATTCAACAGTTCTTCACTTCCTTCTCTTTCGATGTTGTCATAAAATATTTCCAAAAACTCTTGTTTAATCTCTTCCAATTCCATATTTTTCTCCTGTTTTCATTTTAGCAATAAAGAATGCCAAAAATCAAATAATAAAGTGCATTTTCAATTTGCATTTGACCATTTTTTATATAAAAATCCACATCATCCAACATTTCGTAAATGTTTTTAAGTTGAAGTTTTGAAAAATTCTTTGCCAAACTTCTCGATTTTGTGACAGCAAATTCTTTCACAGACAAAAGTTCTGCAAGCTCTTTGTCACTTAAATCAGAAATTGCCACAAAAAACAAACGTCTGAAAAAATTTAAAACAAGTGCAAAAGTTTTTGTATCTTTTTCCATCAAATTCAAAAGTTCTACAGCCTTTTGACTGTCTCTCTTAGAAAGTGCATCCGTTAGTTCAAAAACAGTAAATTCAGTTTCTTTGCAAACCAAATTATTCACAGTCTTGGTTGAAATTTCAACGTCGTCACAAGCCACCAACTTGTTAAGTTCGTTATTTATCAAGGAATAATAACTGCAACAAGATTCAATCAATTGCTGACAAGCATCCAGCAAAATTGTTTTTCCATTATTTTTGAGCTCTGCCACAATCAAATCTTGCAAACTTTTGTCATCCAATCGCTTTGCACTCACCTTTTCACTGATGATAAAGTCAAATTTGTTATAAAAATCAAAAATCACCAAACATGTGCTTTCAACAGGCGTTTTTAAATAATCTTTCAACTTTTTCTTGAAATTTTCTGGTATTTTGGAGATGTTTTTAAGCAAAACAATTTTCTTGTCGCTTCCCATAGGCAGAGTTTCACAAGTGTCAACAACCACATCTCCATCAAAAGAATCATCATCAAAAGAAAGAAAGTTAAATTCTTCCAATTGCAAATTGCAAGCTTTTTTAATCATTTCCAACGCCTTGTCATAAAGAAGAATATCTTCCCCTTGCACCAGATAACAAGGCTCAATTTTCTTTTGTAATCTGCTTTTCAAAGTTTTCAATCCAAACACCTCCTTTGGTAAGTTTTCCCTTTTAGGACATAAGATATATTCCCATCTCTTGCATAACTTGCATCCACATTTTTGCTTCCATAGTAAGACAAAACTTTTGTTTCTTTACCAAACAACTGAGCATATTCAATATGTTTGTCAACAAAAACAAAATCATATTTTGTGTTAGACACAATTTGAAGTGCTTTTGCAGATAATTTCTTTTCGTTTCCAAACACAAAAACCGTTGTTTCATCAAAAGAAATTTCCAATCCTAAAAACTCTTCATTAAACATCTTAAACACAAATGAAAAGTGATCGACATTTGCATTCTTGTTGTAACCCACAACAACATCTTCATCAAATCCATCAAACGATTCAGGTCTTATCAAATTCTCCATTCCAAGTTTTTGAAGTCCTCCAACAAGCACATCTTCCGTTTCAAACAAAAACACATTTTTAACGGAATTTAAGTTTTTCGCATTCAATAGTTTTCTGTTAAATTCATAATCTCCATAACCTATCATCACGCTTTCACCGTAACTGTTTGTAAGCAAAATAACTTGTTCTGTATAATTATAGCACATATTTAATGAAGATGAAACTGGAAAAGAGATAAAACTTAAACCAAAACAAATTGCTAGTGTAAGTCCAACTATCGAGCAAGTGACTGCTTTAAACTTTATATTACACATAAAGTTTCTGCCCAGTAAAAACAAAAATAAAAACAACAATCCAACAACAAATAAATTTGACGGCTCGAGTGCAAACACCAATTTAGTATTTCCAAAAAAGGATGTCAACTTTAAGATTGCATCAAAACCAAAAGCACAAAGTTTCAGGATAAACCCCAAAAATGGCAATCCTGCTGACAACAGTGTGCCTACAAACAATAATGGATATAAGACAGAAAATAATGGAATAACAATTAGATTTATAAAAAACGATAACAAATTAAAAACTGAAAAGATTTTTGCCGTAAAAGGAAAAACTCCCAAACTTGCTGACAGTGAAATTGCCATTGAATCTGCCACAACTTTTGGAAAAACTTTTCTAAGTAACTTTGAAAGCCATGGATAAACAACAAAGATCCCCAAAACACAAAAGAAACTCATCTGAAAACCCACGTCCAATGCAGAAAGTGGGAAAATCAGTATTATCAAAATGCCTGCAAGTCCAAGTGCATTTAAATTGTCATAACATTTACCAGAAATCTTAGCTGTAAGCAAAACAAGACCCATTATCCCAGCTCTGAACACAGACGGAGCAAATCCACAAAGCCACGCATACAAAAACAAAACAACACAGCACAATAAGAAATTCCAAATTCCTTTAATTCTACATTTTTTGAAAACATATCCTAAAAGCGCAATTAAAAAACCAACATGCAAACCTGAAACTGTGAGCAAATGTATTGTTCCCGAACTTGTGTAGGCATCTTTAACATCATGCTTCACATCATTTTTGTCTCCAAACAAAACAGCAAAAGCAGTTGCTCCATTCTCCTCTCCCATATTTTGATATAAAACAGATTTCATTTTCAAACGAAATCCTTCATCTGGAGTTACATGATTGCCAATATGAATTAAATCTAGCACAGAAACACGACTCTCGTATGTTACTTTTTGTCTGTAAAAGAATGTGTTGAAATTTTCAAGTTCAAACAACTTAACTTTTTCAACATAACTTTCGAATTTTATAATGTCTCCTGTTTTGACAGAAGCTTTATCAGCATCTTCAAGCACTAAATAAATGTTTCCACAAGTTTCACCATCAATGGAAACATCTTTTAAAATAACTTGCCTGAAAGCTCCATTGTCAATTTCCCAATCACCCACACGTCCTTCAATTTGACATGCTTGATTGATTTCTTTTCCTTCAAAAGTTGAAATCCCAACAAAATACCAACCTAATCCGAATGTGAAAAAGGCTAATAAAACACACAAAGGTACAACACGTCTTTTTGCTATGCAATAAATCAAAAATGCAATCCACACAATGCAGATAAAGACAATGTAACTTATTTTTCCATTAAAAATATACCTAGATGTGCAAATTGCAAGCATCAAAGCTAAGAAACCAAAAAACAGTGGACGAAAATGAAAAAGTTTTTTATCTTTTGTTATCATATTTTCAATATGAGAATAACACAAAACCTCTCTTTTTGCAACAAAACCTATAAAATGTCCAAAGTTTTTAAAACTTCCATCGTTTTCATGCCAAGCCTTACTTTGTTAAATGAATGCAAACTTATTTTTCTTTTTTCTACATTTTTAAGGGAGCATAGTTTAAAATTTCTGACAATCTTTTCTTTGTTCTCCTCAATTGATTTTTTCAATCTTGGATTTTCAATTTTTTCTATATTTTTTAAAAGTTCTTTAATATCACCAAATTTAGAAATAAGATTTGTTGCCGTTTTCCTTCCAATCCCCTTAATCCCATCTATATTGTCAGACTTATCTCCCAAAAGAGATAAATAAGAATCAAAATATTGAGCGTCAAATCCAAATTTATCATAAAAACTTGTGTTATCAAAAATTTGGCTGAGTTTGCCTCTGTAATGGAAAACATCGACATTGTCACAAATAAGTTGATAAAAATCTTTATCTTGCGAAAAAATGTCAATATGAAACTTAGATTTATATTTTTTAACAACTCCTGCAATGAAATCATCAGCCTCACAATCCACGGTCTCTAAGTTAGCAATCTCAAAAAAATCTAAGCAATTCTTTATGTATTCCAATTGTGAAAAAGGATTGTCTGCTTCTTCAACATCTGTGAAATCTCTTCTGTTTGATTTGTATGCTTCAAGCAAATCTTTCCTTGCAAGCTCATTTTCTCCATCAAAGACCACACAAACATAGTCAGAATTTAGGATTTCAATACTTTTCTTTATTATTCCAACAAAACAAATAACTGCTTCCACATTGTTTCCAAACTTATTTACAATCTTTCTTGGCATTCCATAAAAAGATTGAAACAGCAAGTTATGTCCATCTACCAACAAAAGTCTTTTCATTTAAGTGATAATAACATATTTATGATAAAATGTTAAACTATTTTTGAATTTAAATTCTTTAAAACTTAACATTTATTCTTTTTTATATAATCATTTATACAATCAAAAAATGCACGCACTGCTCTATACTGATCAATTTCTATCACATAATTTAGTTTTAACTTAGATTTACCAAATTCAAAACCATTATTATTATTTAGAACGGGTCTATCAATATTTTTACATAGATAGTTTTGTGGATTCACAAACAAATCCAATGGCACAACATCATGTATAGTTATACTTTCTCCATTTAGCTTATAATAATAGAACCATTTTGTTCTTTCGATCAAATAATCTTTTAACTCAGATTGAATAAGTTTATTTTCCATTTCGTAAACACTTAAACGCATGGATCTACTAATTGTTGTGGGCACGATAGTAAGATTACGACAATTATGCAAAATAAAATCGACGGCTTTGGGATCTGCAACAAAATTGGTGTCCGTAAAATTATCTTTTAAAAAATGTCCTGTTCCAAGCCAAACAACTGAAATTTTTTCATTAATATCAGATGCAAATTTTAAAGCCAAGGCAACATTAGTGACCGATCCAACTGCGATAATATATGTAAAATCATTTTTTCTACTAATTTCTATTATTTTTTTTACTGCAATATTGGATTCTTCATAACCTTGTTGCATAAAACCTACAGAACCTTTATATAAAGGAACAGATTTTTTCATTATTCGAAAAATATTTTTTGTTTCTCTATAACTTAGTTCCATTCCATCAGACACAGTAATATCTTGTTGATGAGCCACACAATATGGTGATATCGTTATTGCCTGAATATCAAAAATACTCTTATTTGCCAACAAATAACATATTGCAAATTGATCATCAATTTCGTTATAAACATCTGTATCAAAAATAATTTTTAATTTTTCCATATAAATATATTAACACATAAATAGAAAATAAAAAAATAAAATCTAAAGATTTAGATTTTATTTGCTTCTTGTTTTGTCTGCTTCTTTTTGTGCTCCATATCTTTTATAAATAAGTTTTGCATCTTTTTTGGTATAACCAACATATGAATTTTCTTGAGGTTCTTTTCCCTTAAGAAATAATCCTCCTTTTCCTTTAATATATCCTATCGCATCTTTTCTAGTAAATTTTGGAAACTCTTCCATCTCGCTTGCACCTGAGACAACAGCTTTATTTAAGTCCAGTCCATAAACCTTAGCATTAAGTTCATTTATCATTTGCTGTTCAAGATTTTCCCCATAAGATTTTGCGATGTATTTATTTTCTGTAAAATAATTTAAAACCTTAGAATATTTTGTCAATTGGAAACCTCTTATATTTTGATCTATCAATTTTTCACAAAAATCATAGAATCCTCGCATTCCGACAGAATCAACCAATTTTGCATCTTCTTTTTTTGATGTTGGTTTAATCATACACATGTCACTCAACAATTTCTTTAACCAAGTGCTAGCCTCAATATTTCCCTCTGCCATAATTTCGATCAATTCGTCTATGTCATAATCTGTTACATAAATCATTTTTCTTTCGTAATCTTGTTTCTTTTTTGTCATTCTCATCTCCTAAGCTTTGACATTATACAACAAAAAAATACATTAGTCAATACCTGATTTGATATAGTTCTGAAATTATATATAATAATATTATATAAACATGGCTTCAAATTTCCAACTCGGCTACAACTGGCAAATGATCACTGTAATTTAACTCTAAAATATCACAATTTTTAAGCTGATTCTTAACGCTTTCACTTGCTAAAATATAATCAATTCTATATTGCCAGCCTTGGTAACCTTTTTCTTGTCGAGAACGATAACTTCTCCAAGAATATTTTACCAAATTTGGATTTATAAATCTGAAACAATCAATAATATTTAAGTTTAAAAGTTTGCTTATCATTTGTCTTTCAATAGGCAAGAAAACAGATTTATTTCTGCATTCTTTCGGATTTGTTAAATCAATCTCATTGTGAGCTATGTTAAAATCACCCACACAAATAACTTTATAACTTCTTTGTAACTCTTTAAGATATTTGTGTAACGCTTCCAAATATAACATCTTAAATTCCAGCCGACTACTTCCATTTGGAACATATGTATTTACTATTGCATAATCTCCTAAAACAATGGTCGTCGTTCGCCCTTCATCATCTTGCCAAAATTCACCCATGCCATAAAAAATCTTGTCGGGTTTTATTTTTGACAAAAACATTGTGCCAGCATAACCAGCACGACTGCCACAGTTATAAATTGGATAATAACCTTCCAACAAATTTTCAGGAACAGTTTCAAAAAGATTTATTTGATGACTTGGAAACAGCAATTCTTGTGTCAAACTCTCATTACATTTTACTTCTTGAAAACAATAAACATCAGCATTGAATTCTTTAATCCAATCCAAAATCCCAAGCCTTAAACTCGCCCTTATTCCATTTATGTTGTACGAAACTATTTTCATAATTTAATTATAAATCATTTTTTAATTTCAAACAATCAAATTTACTCAAGAAGTCCACTATTAAAAATAGTTTTATGAGTTTGGTATTTAGGTATTATTTCATTGGGTTTGCCACAGTCAACAATTTCTCCATTTTTAAGAACATAAATCAAATCCATGTTTTCCAATGTAGAAAGTCTGTGTGCAATGCAAAGGACGGTTTGATCTTTAAAATATTCGTTTATATTTTTTTGAATTTCAAACTCTGTGTTGCTATCTAAACTACTTGTAGCTTCATCGAAAACAACAACTTTAGCCTGCCTTAAAAAGATTCTTGCAAGAGCTATACGTTGTCTTTGTCCACCTGAAAGTTTTATTCCCCTTTCGCCCACAACAGTTTCATATTTATCATTCAATGTCATGATAAAATCATGTATTTTTGCCCTTTTTGCAGCGTCAATCACTTCTTCCATTGTAGCTTCAGATTTTACAAGTTTTATATTTTCTAAAATAGTAGTATGTAGCAAAATAGTTTCCTGTTGTATATAAGTGATATTTTCATATAAAGATTTGGTGTTAAAATTTTGAATATCTTTCCCACCTATCAATATTTTCCCTTCTTGTGGTTCAAAAAACTTAAAGATAAGATTACTAATAGTTGTTTTTCCACTTCCACTTTCTCCAATCAAACCTATCTTTTGTCTATTTTGTATTTTCAAAGATAAATTTTTTAGGACAATTTTATCCGTGTAACTAAAAGATACATGTTCAAACACAATCTCACCATTATCTATTTTTAAATCAGGCTTGCTTTCATCTAAACTCTCTTCTTCACCTTCATATAATATGTCATATCCACTTTTCAATTTTACTAACAGTTCGCTTGTATTTATATAAGCCCAAGAAAAGTTTGTTGAAGCTGATTTTAGTGCAATCATAGCATTACAGAAAAATACCAAATCGCCAATACTCATTGCACCTACTTCATATTGTTTTACAGAATACCAAATTAAAACAGAAAACACAGCTAAAAATATTACATTTACAATTGCTCCAAATGTAAATTCATATCGATGTGCTTTAATAATAAATTCATTGGACTCTTCTTTTTTGGATTTAATACTATTGCCAAATTTTTTTATTGCATTAAAAATTTTTATAGAAGTAAAATTAATCACTGTATCATTAAGTATGCCATCAAATTCTCTTGAGGCTTCTTGAGACTTTCTGGCCAATGGTAAATAAGTTTTTTGAAAATATAAAATTCTTATAATTATGATTCCCAAAAACAATACTATTGCTACCCCAAATAACAAATAATTAATTGTAAACAACATTATTAAATTTGTTACTATAATGGTCAAAACTGAAATAATACCTGTAGTCAGGCGTTCATTTAATGCATTAGTGCCATCAATTATCTGATTTATCGAGGCTGTGATTTTTCCACTATAATTATCCGTAAAAAAAGAATATCTTTTTCTATTCATTTGTTCAAACAAAACTTTGGTTATGTAAGGGGTTTGTTTTCTATATACAGTGATACATCTGGTTATATTAGAAATGTAATATGTAATAAGTTCAAAAAGATAAAACACCAAAATCAAAACTATATAAAAATATAAATCATGTAATTCAAATCCTAATTTTGTTGGAACGTCAATAATATCCTTCAAAATATATTGTTTCAAAAGCTTAAAGATTTCTGAAATTATCATAAAAGTTATCATTATAAAACCTGTAAATTTAACAGGTTTATATAATGAAAATAAAAACTTAATAAAACTTTCCTTTTTTTTCATATTATAATTCCTCTGCAATAATAACATCTTTAAACTCATCAAGTCGAATATTTGAAAATATAACCTTTTGTCCTAACTGATCTTTAATTTGCAAAACGATTTTTTGACAATTTATTAATTTAAAAGAAAATTTGTAGGATTTTTCTAACTTCATTTTGCTTAAATTGAATATTTTTTTGCAAATTTTAGGCAATCCGTCTTTGTAAAAAATTATATAACCAAAAAAGTCATGATAAATTGGAGCATGTCCATTATTTTTGATTTGAAATTTTATTCTTTTGTTGTTTTTAGATAAACTAATTTCTGAAACATAGAAATCATATCCAAGCATTGCTGAATGTCTTGTAACTACTTTTTCATTGGCACTTTTTTCAAAAGCACCTTGGTTTAACAACCATGAACAATGAGTTTGACTAACACACTCGGCAAAATTCTCTCTACTTTCACCAGTTGTATTCAAACTAAATTGTTCTTCAGGTCTAACTTCACCACCAATAACACAACTTTTATATTGGTGCAAAAGTTTTGATTCTTGCATTAAACTTAAAAAATTACCTTTTTTACTAGGTAAGGTAGAAAAACAAAAAGAATCATCATGAAAACCTATTTTTAATTTTTTAAAATATCTATTATTTGGATATCTAACCAAGCATTTTGTTTTGTTAAAATATCTTCTGTAAGTTTTTAATATTCTTATTTGATTTTTATAAGATGCCATTAATTCTTTATTTGGCCAAGTATGCCATTCTCCCCAATGTCCTAACAACCCACATTCTAAAAAAGCTATTCTTTTGTCACCATTATACTTTTTGCCAAAGATCTTAATAAAATTTTTGAGAAATTGAATTACTTTGGTATCATTCCAATCAACTTCAATCCCTCCACCAAATTCATCGTAATTAATTTGCTTGGCTTCTCTAAAATAAAATTCAGGAAATCCTGAAGGCTTATCTGGATAATCTAAATAAATTCTTACAATAGCCGTATGGTTTCTTTCTCTCACTGAATTTAAAGTTTTTTCAAATTTTCCCCAACTAAAACGCTTTTCTGAAATTTGTATTTCATTTAAAGGGAAATAAATAAACTCCATTGAATGAGAAAGTGCATAATCACCTATAAAAGGAACAAAACCTTTATAAGGATTTGCGCCTAAATACATTTTATAGCTTTGATTTACAATTTTCATCAACGGTTTTATCCCCTAAAACATTCTCTTTGTAAGTTTTTTTCATATATTTTTTGTTTAGCACAAATTTCTCACCTTTGTCTTTAAGATCTGTGAAAACCTTGGTGAAAAAGTTTTTCATATTTTCATTTGTTTGTGCAAAACGTCCCCATTTTTGCCAATGTGCCAAAACCATTTCAGGTTTATAGGTCTTTCCATTATAACATTTTGTGGCAGCAATCTTGTCACAAACACACTCAACAGCATATTTGTATGGCATGTTCATCTGAACTTCATTTTCTCTGTCATACCAATAATCAATATGGTGTTTGTTTTTATTTTTGTGATGTATCCAAGCTTTTGAAAAACCATTTTGTTCTCTACAAATTGAAATGGGTGAGCGATGACCATTGAAATATTTCACGCCTTCCCAAAATTCTGTTTTGGAATACTTTGACAAATCATGCACAAGTCCTCTCCAAAACAATCCACATTTGCAACACAAAACAAAAACTTTATGACGATGTTTTGTTATCAGTTTAAGATGTTTAAAAAATTTGTTTTTCACTTTTCCAACATTCTTACTCATTTCAATTCAATACCACCTTTTGTAAACTCATATACACTTGAAAGCATCTCTTCCTTAGAAATTTCAACAATCGAAAAGTTTTCATCAAACTCTCCTTCCAAACCAAAATGTTTTCCATGTGCAAAAGATATAAATTCGGTCAAAAAAATTTCAACTTCATATTGCACATCAAAATTTTGTCCTTCATAGTTCCAAGTGTTAACATAATGCATCATGCCAAGACTTTTAACAACTTTGACATTTACATTCAGTTCTTCCAAAATTTCACGCTTAATAGCCGTTACACTGTCTTCACTAGGGTCTATTCCACCTCCAGCAAGTGAATACTTATAATTGCCCTTATCATTTTTAAGCACAAGATATTTTTCATCTTTTTTAACAGCTGCATAAACTTTCCTGAATGGTTTCCCCATTGTGTAAAGTTCATAGGCTAACTTTGCTTTTTTGTTGTAATATTCTTCCTTTGTCATTTAAAACCTTCACTATAAAACAAAAATTACAAAAATCAAATTCTCTCGATCACAATATCTGAAACACATAAATTATCGTTTGTGATATTGTCATAAATCACTTTTGCAACATCTTGTGGTTTCATCCATTTTAAAGATTTTTCTGATGGTACATATGAGCGATTTGAACTCCAAAAATCTGTATTCATCCCACCAGGGCAAACTGATATAACTTTTATATTAGTTCCTTTAAAAGTCGCTTTTAAACTTTCTGTATATCCACGTGCTCCCCATTTAGCAGCACAATATAAACTTTCATTTACATTTCCTTTTAAAGCTGCTGTAGACAAGATATTTATAACTTTTCCACCATTTTCTTTCATAAGTGGCAAAGCATAAGATGTGTTAAGAATTAAACCAATCAAATTTCCTTCTAAAACTTTAATAATTTTATCAAGGTCATTTTCTTCTGGTGTACCAAAACAACCTACTGCAGCATTGTTTATCAAAAATGATATATTAAAATCGGTCTCATATTTGTTATAAACGCTTTTAATAAATACTTCGTCAGCTATATTGCCATATTCATAAAAAACATTTTCCAATTCTTCTCGCTTTGTTCTTGCCAAAACAAGCACTTTTGAATTTTTAACAAAATTCTTAACCAATTCAAGTCCTAAACCACTATTTCCACCTGTAATTACTACCAAATTATTTTTCATCATCAAATCTCCTTATATTTTTATTTATGCAGATTAAATTTCTACTTTAAATCCGTTTCTGCTCCACAACCAAAATGGCGTATGTACATCAATCGGCTCAATTCCTGAACCCTCTAATATACTTTTCCATTTTGCACTAACAAATTCTCGCACATCGTTTCTTTCCAAATCTTGTTTGGATATAACTCCTAATTTTAAACTTGCTTGCAAAACATGAGTATCTGGGGCAATTGAAATTTCTTGTCTATTTTTAAATTTAAACGAAATATATTGCGTTAAAACATATAGCCAGTAATTTAAGATTTTAGTTCCAGATAAATAAGGGAAATCCTTTTTATGTTTTAATATGAAATTCTTTATTTTTAAAACATCAAAATCCAATTCATTTAAAAAGTTTTTTAAACTACCTTTGCCGTATATGATAATAGAATTACAAAGTTTTTGCCATATAACAGGTTGTTTATTTGGTTGCAAAGCGACTTTGTACTTTACTAATTTACTTCTCAAAAAATTAATATCCATTGAAGATGCAATTTTAAGATTAAATACATCATGAGTATTTTGATCCTTCCATGTGAGTAATGCTGATTCCCACAATTTGTATGAATTGCGTTGATAATTCAAAGCCATAGGCAATGTAAAATAAATTAAATTTTCTTCAGAACTCATATCCAGATTTGGATTACTATCTTCTGGCATTCTTTCTCCACCCAAGATTCCTTCTTGATATAACATTATCAATTTTTTTACCCTTTCAATCACATCTGTCATACTATACGCCTCGTTTGTAATAATTTAGATTATTTCACTTTAAAATCAAATTATAATAATAAATCAGCAATATCGTACCACGAATTAACACGTGTGATTCCTTGCTCTTTTAACTTATTTTCTGAAATATTTTTATTGTGATAAGCAGTTAGCATAAGTTTTTTATCAACATATTTGCCAAAATTAGTCGGTTTATCATCAATCATAATATCTGCATGTAATAAAGGTTTTCTTCTCATAAAAATAAATTGTTTTGGGTTGAGATAAGAAAACTTTTCTCTAAGCATATTAAACTTACTTATAAATTCTTTATCAGCTTGCCACTCATAATTTGGAATTAAAATATCGCTACATAATAACAAGTCGTATTTTTCATTTAATTTTGGCAAAACTTCCTGCACTCCTTTTTTGATTGGAACATCCTTATACATATCTTGCGTAAAAATAAATTTATAATATTCGTCTAATTTTTGGGGATCTTTGATAGCGTCTTCCAAATAATAATTAGAAAAATCCTCTTCTTTATAGTTTGTTCCCAAAAATTTATTAAGCATTATAAACATATAGCTATCAACTAACACATCATCAATATCTATTACTAAAACTTTTTTCATAT
>CATKZB010000009.1 GCA_949841595.1 uncultured Christensenella sp.
ATATATAATTAAAACTTTATAATTATTAAATTAATTTTTAATAAATATTTATTTGCATTATATTATCGATTAGAAAAATATTTAGAAAATTAATCATATTCAGAAAAATTTCGACATAATTATCAAATAATAGAAAAAATATTTTAGAATATTTTGTCAAAATTATTTTGTAATTTTTTGTGTATATGATATAATATCAACATGTTTGTTTAAAGATAAAAAATCTTAAAAACAAAACTAAAATTTAATATAGTTTAAAATAAGCAATTTGTGTATTACATATTATTGTTGAAGATATTGTTTACATGAGATAATCGCAACAATGTTGTGACAGTGTTTATTATTGCTTATTTAAAACTGTGTTTTAAAAGGAGAAAGTTATGACAGAATATTTTGAATTATCAAAAATTAGAAGAATTGTGAAACTTGCATTGATTAAAGTTGGAATCAGATGCGATTTGATAGGCTTTAGTTATCTATGTTATGCGATAGAACTTGTGATTCAAACACCTTCGCTTATTCATAGTTTATGTAAAGACTTATACGTACAAGTAGGTAAACAATTTCATGCTAACAAAGAAAATTGCGTAGAAAGAAGTATTAGACATGCTATCGAAAACACCTACATAAACAAAAGTTTTGCAGAACTTAATAGAATGTTTAAAACACAGTTATACACTATTGATGACAAACCTACTGCTGGAGAACTGATACGACTTATTGCAGAATATTATAATTTGGGATTATATAAAGAGCATCTTGGAGTGAATGATTAAGAAAAAGAAAGAGGAGGTCTTTCTTTTTTTAATGTTTTGTCTTTAACAAAAACTTATTAAAATTCATAAATTAACTATGATTAAATAAGGAAAAATATGAAAAAAAACAAAAATAAATCCAATTTGATGCTAAAAGATGAAATATTGAAAAAATATATGACGAAAGTTGATTTTCAGCATTATTTGTATGTTAAACGAAATTCTATAGATGTAAATTTAGATTTAGCTGACAAACTGGCTGAAGCTATTTTGAAATGGTGTAAAAAATTAGGAGTATCACAATATTCCCACTACTTTTTTTCGTTGACAGGAAAAACATCAGGAAAAGTTGAATCTTTTTATGAAACTGCTAAGAATGGAAAGTTGAAAATAAATTTTAGTGGGAAACAACTGTTAAAATGCGAAGTTGACAGTTCAAGTTTCCCAAATGGGGAAATAAACTCTACATATAATGCCAAAGGATGGGTCACATTGGATTTGTCAATGCCAATTTTTGTCAAAGAAAATATTGAAGGTGTCAAAACTTTAATTATTCCATCTTTATTTTGCAATAAAGATGGGGTAGCTTTAGATGAAAAGACATGTCTTTTAAGAGCTGGGAAAGCTTTGGATCAAGAACTGACAACTTTTCTTCACAGAATGGGAATGACTGATGTAGATTCTGTGTATTGCAACGTAGGTTGTGAACAAGAGTATTTTTTGATAGATAAAGATTTGTTTTATAAAAGAAAAGATTTATTATATACAGGAGAAGTGATTTTAGGAGAAACTCTTTTAATAAATCAACATCATAAAGCAAATTATTTTTGTTCTGATAAAGTCAAGATAGAAAGTTTTGTGGATGAACTTAACCAAAAATTATTGGATGTGGGTATAATAATTAAGTCACATCATGGAGAAGTTGCTCCCAAACAGCAAGAGATTGTTCAGTTGTATGCTCCTTCAGCTGTGGCTGTAAATCAGAATATGTATTTGATGGAAATAATTGATGAAATAGCAGAAAAACATGGTTATAAAGTTTTATTAAACGAAAAACCTTTTGAGGACGTAAATGGAAGTGGAAAACATAATAATATTTCAATTTCTACCAGCAACAATATAAATCTCTTAGATTTCCGAGAGATAGATGATGATATTTTTTTAACTATAATTTCTGCTTTTATCAGTGGAATAGACAAACATTATGACCTATTAAGGCTGTCTACAGCGAGTTTATCCAATGACCATAGATTGGGTGGAAAGGAAGCTCCAACATCGGTGTTTTCGGTCTTTTTGGGAAAAGAACTATTAAGTATGTTTGATCATTATTTAAATGGAGAAAGTCTATCAACTTTAAAATTTGATATAGAAAAATTTGAAAGAAATCGAACGAGTCCTTTCGCTTTTACGGGAAATAAGTTTGAATTTAGAATGGTAGGATCTTCTCAAAATATTTCTTTTCCTAATGCAGTGCTTCAAACAATATTGGCTGATGAATTTAGAATCATCAATGCTAAATTAAGCAAATCTATAGACGTAAGAAAAGATTTAAAAGATATAATAAGAAGTAATATAGATAACCATATTAAGATCGTTTATAATGGTGACTGTTATTCATGTGAATGGAAAAAAAGAGCCGAAAAGTTAGGAATAATTGACTATAGTAACAGTGTAGACTGTTTTGAATGCTTAAATTTAAAGAAAAATGTTGAATTGTTTGAAAGAAATAGGGTTCTAAGCCGAAAAGAACTGAAAGTTAGATATGTAATTTCACTAAAAAGATATATGGATGATGTGTGTGTAAAAGCAAAAACATTGATTGCAATGTGCAAGGAAGATATTATACCAAAAATGATTGAAACGATGAGAGAAAGTAAAATATTGGCTGAAAATGATAATTTAAAAAGCATTGATAGTGATTTTAATGAGCAAATACAAATTTTTGAAGAGTTTATTGAAAATCTAAAAATTTTACAAAAAGACGTTGTAAGCTTAGATGAATTTGATGAATTTAAAGAAAAAGCAGAGTTTGCAAGAGATGTTATTTTAAAACATATTGAAGAATTTAAAAAATTATATAAAAAAATGGAAGAAAATTTTCTCTTCCACTTAAAAGATTATCCTGATTTAAATCAGATTTTATTGTGTGATTGATAAAATAATTTATTTAGTCCTTATAAAAACAGCTTCAAAAGTATCTTTACCTGTGTTGTGTTGTTCGTGGTATGTTCCTTGAGGGAAAATAAAAAAGTCTCCAACATTAAATGGATATTCTCCGTCCTCATCTCTTACTATTCCACTGCCTTTTAAGACATACATAAATTCGTTGCAATCATCGTGTTTATGCCATTCAAACACACCACCAGATTTTAACCAACCGTGTGTGATGCCTTGTATATTTTTTACTTCATCATTTGTAACAAAAAGTTTTCTGCTGCCTGCTCCATCGTGAGCAGGTTCTAATTTAACGCTTTTTGCTGACTTCTTAATAACTTTCATATTTTTTTCTCCTTATAAATCATTATAATTAAAGGGACTTTATTTTGCAAATAAAATATATTATTTAAATATTTGTTTTCTGAGTTTTAAACTTTCTTTTAAAGAAAGATCTTTTAAAAGTATTTCATTTTGTACTTGATTAAGTTTATTTTCATCAAAATTTTTAGAGTTTTCAACAAATTTTTTGTGAGATTGCCAGAAGGAATCGTTGTTTTCTTCTGCTTTGTTGATAGGTTTAACAATTGAATCTCCAAAATTGTAAGGAAGATAAATTGACTTACATGGAAACGAAGTTGCTGTGAAATAAATCTTTGGCTTGTGGTCTTTTTTAAGCTTAACTACCATAGAACCTGCAGTTGAATATTCGCCGTGCATACAAATAGATTTTTTCTTTTCTGAAAAATTTTTATCTTTTTTGTTGTGTAATTTTAGAATATTAATAGCCTGGGAAACGTTTTTAAGTTTTTTAACAGGCTTTTTCATTAAATTTACACGATAGTCTCCACTTGTTTTTCTATTTAAAGAAAATATGTTTTTAAAATTAGAGATATCGCTGAATTTGTCAGGCTTTGTGATGGAAAAAGTATTAGAAATTGCACCCCAATTAACTTTTTTATATAACCAATGTTTATTTTTGGTTTCTAAAATGTAACAGTCGTTCAAATCCATTATTAAGAAAGAATTGTCATATAGATCCTTGTTTTTTAGACTACAACAACCTCCTTGACCATATTTTTCTAACAAATCTATTATAATATCCAAGGATTCTTTAGCAGTTTTACCACGTTCCAGTCCAAGACGAACCAAATCCATACCAATAAGTCCTTTTTCTGGATTGTCATATTTATTTGCATAAAGAGCTTCATTTCCGATGCAAACTCCAAACTCATTAACTCCCATTTCAGCTCCCCACATCCAAGTGGGTTTTGAAATGAAAATTGAAGCAGTTTTTTCAACTTGCTTTATTTTTATATATGTTGTTTTGAGATATTTCTCAGAATTAATCTTTGAAGGAATATATTGAACAATTTGAGCTTCATCATTTTCTCTGTCGCTGTTCTTACCAAAAATAGAGAAATGTCCTCTCTTTATTACTTTACCGAATGTGTCACACATAAAATTTACCTTTTGTAAATCAATTTTAACAAAAATAATCAATTTTTGCAATAAAAAACTGGCAATTTATCATTACCAGTTGTTTTGGCGGAGAAGGAGGGATTTGAACCCTCGCGCCAGTTTCCCGACCTAACACCTTAGCAGGGTGTCCTCTTCGACCTCTTGAGTACTTCTCCATATCTTTTTATCTTGTGCATTTATTCTAACACAAAATAAAAAGAATTGTCAATGTTTTTGGTTGATTAAACCTTAAATAAAGCGTAAGATTTTTTGTAAAGATAATTTATGTTAAAATACTACAAAAAATTTGTTATAGTTTTATAACTAAATAACAAGCCGTTTTTATTTACAAATAAATCTTCAATCTATTATAAGTTAATAATAAAGTTATTTTTTAATAATTAAAATTCTTCATTAAGTACTTGAAAGTAAGCCTTTGGATGCATACAAACTGGACAGATTTCTGGTGCTTTTTCTCCAACGTAAACGTGTCCACAGTTTCTGCATATCCACATTTTCTTTTCTGACTTTTTAAATACTTTTCCTTCTTTAACAAGCTCTGCTATTCTGTTGTATCTTTCTTCGTGTCTTTTTTCAATTTCTGCAACGCCTTCAAATTTTCTTGCGATAGCTTCGAATCCTTCTTCTCGAGCTTCTTGTGCCATTCTTTTGTACATCTCTGTCCATTCTCCACGTTCGCCAGCTGCAGCATCTAACAAATTTTCATATGTTGATGGCACTGCTCCGTTATGAAGCTCTTTAAACCACATTTTTGCATGTTCCTTTTCATTATCTGCAGTTTCAGTAAAAATTGCTGCGATTTGTTCAAAACCGTCTTTTTTTGCTTGAGATGCATAGTAAGTATACTTATTTCTTGCTTGACTTTCTCCTGCGAAAGCTTCCATTAAGTTTTTTTCAGTTTTTGTACCTTTTAATTCTTTCATAATTATTTTCTCCTTTTAACCTGTACATATTATACCATATAAGTTATAGACTTTGTCAAATTATTGCTATGAATGTTATTTAACTGAATATTTATGATTTTGTTTCACGTGAAACATTTTTAAAGGCCGAATATGTAAAAAAAGAATGTTTCACGTGAAACATTCTTAACAGTAATTAGTTTTTTCTTTTATTATAGTTTTGTAAGTCCTGTAATGTCATTTCTTTTTTATTTAAAAGTTCTAAAAGCTCTGCAATTCTATCTAAGTCGTCCCTAGAATAATAATCTATATAAATTCTACCTTTATTATCGTTTCCTATTGCAGATACTTTAGTTGCAAAAGTTTTTTGCATTTGATTTATAAGTTCTTTAAGCTCTAATGATTGTTCTGGCTTAACAATAATCTTTTTTGTAGGTTCTGTATAAGATTTAACTGCTTTTTCTAAGTCTCTAACGCTAAGATTCTTGTTTACAACCATTTGCGCTAATTTAATTTGTTCTTTTGGGTCTTCAATAACAACCAAACACCTTGCATGGCCTGAAGAAATCTTACCATTTTCAACCATTTGGATAACATCTGGATAAAGAGATAAAAGTCTTAGTGTGTTTGCAACGTTGGAACGACTTTTTCCAATTCTTTCAGAAACGGTCTCTTGTGTCAGTCCATATTCATCCATCAATTCTTTAATTGCTCTTGCAGCTTCAATTGGATTTAAATCTTCTCTTTGCAAGTTTTCGATAATGCTGATTTCTTTAACTTGTTTATCTGTATAGTTTTTAACTACAGCTGGAACGGTTTTAAGTCCACATATATTTGCAGCTCTCCATCTTCTTTCTCCAGCGATAATAAGATATTCGCCATTAGCTTGCTTGTTTAAAACAATAGGTTGAACAATCCCATGAATTTTGATTGAAGATGCCAATTCATTCAAAGCTTCTTGATCAAAGTTTTTTCTTGGTTGGTTTGGGTTTGGTTTTATCTTGTTTATGTCTATTTCTAAAACACCATTCGATTCATTTTTATTAGTTATATTTTTATAATTATCATTATCAGCATAAACGCCAAATAAAGCTTCAAGTCCTCTTCCTAATCCTTTGTTATTGCTCATTTTTCTCTCCTTTAAATTTTATTTTTCTAAGTTTAGAAATTTTTGTAAAAGGTGTGTTGTTTCTTTTCATAATTTCTTCTGCAAGACTTAAATAAGCTTCTGCGCCTTTGGAATTTGCATCATAAAGGGCGATTGGAAGCCCGTGACTTGGAGCTTCAGCTAATCTGATATTTCTTGGAATTGAAGTTAAATAAACTTTTTTGTTGAACACTTTCATAATTTCATTGCTGACCTGTGTTGTGAGATTATATCTTTTTTCTTTCATGGTCATAACCACGCCTTCAATGTCAAGATCAGGGTTGAGATGATATTTAATTAATCTTATAGTGTTCATAAGCTGTGCAAGACCTTCCAATGGGAAGAATTCACACTGGATAGGTATGATTACACTGTCAGAAGCTGTGAGAGCATTGACGGTTATAAGTCCTAAAGAAGGTGGACAATCGATTAAAATAAAGTCATAACTTATTTTAATTTCATCCAAAATGCGTTTTATGACCTTTTCACGCTGTGAAATTTGAATTAATTCCACTTCAGCTCCAGCTAAATCAACTGTTGAAGGAATGATATAAAGATTTTCAACTATAGTTGTTTGAATCACTTCTTCATAAAAAATTTCACCATCAATTAAATCATAAATAGTTTTTAAATCCTTAGTTTTGTTGATTCCAACAGCACTTGTGGCATTGCCTTGTGGGTCGAGATCGAGAATAAGAATTTTTTTACCCATCAATGCCATGTAGGTGGCAACATTAACACATGTTGTTGTCTTTCCAACGCCACCTTTTTGATTTGCAAAAGCAATAATTTTTCCCATTTTTACTTCCTTTGTTAAAATTATACATTAATTAATAAAAAAAATAAAGAAAAATAAGCAAAAATTAATAATTAATGCTTATTTTAGATAATTTTTAAGTTTGCGAAAATAATTTAAAATTATAATGGAGAAAGTTTTGGTTTGTTTTTATCTCTAGGATATTTTGAAGGTGTTGGTTTTATTTTTTTCAGAATAAGAATGTTGCGCTCCAAATTTTCTTCTTCAATTACAAATTTTTCTATACTCTCAACAGTTCCACCTAAAATTGATATTGCGTTTTTTGCAAGTTGCAATTCTTCTTCAAGTTTGCTGGATTTATAAATAATTGCATGTCCACCAAGTTTAACAAGTGGCAACAAATATTCAACAAGAGTGTTTAATGGGGCAACTGCTCTTGCAACAGCATAATCAAATGACTCTCTGTTTTTCCTTGCAAAATCTTCAGCTCTGCAGTGAATTGCGCCAATATTTTGAAGTTGCAAATTTTTAATAACTTCATTTAAGAAATTTACACGTTTGTTTAAACTGTCCACCATACAAATTTTAAGATCTGGACGAATGATTTTTAGTGGAATTGAAGGAAATCCTGCTCCACTGCCAACGTCAACCATGGTTGCACATTTTGAGAAAAATTTACTTGGCAAAATGCTGTCTAAAAAATGTTTTAAAAGAACTTCTCTTTCTTCGGTTATGGCTGTGAGATTTAGAACTTTATTAGTTTCAATAAGCATAGAAAAATATTTATCAAACTGCTCATCTTGCAAATCTGACACATTCGTTCCGTAATTTTTGAAAATGTTTTTAAGATTTTTCATTTCAACCTTTTATTTTTCTTTAAATTTTTTGACCAATATAGATAAAACTGAGATGTCAGCAGGTGACACTCCAGAAATCCTTGAGGCTTGCCCTAAATTGAGAGGGCGAATTTGAGAAAGTTTTTCAATCGCTTCCTTTCTTAAGCCTTTTAAATTTGTATACTCAAATTCATCGGGGATTGTAACGTTTTCATTTGCCAACATTTTTTCAACATCTTCTTGTTGTTGTTTGAGATAACCTTCATATTTAATGTTTATGTTGACAAACTCAAGTAGAGATTTTTCGGTCTCATCAAACAATCCATAAGTTTTGTCCAGTTTGTATATGTCTATATTATTTCTTCTCATCAAATCTCTGAGTTTGATACTTTCTTTTGGCACATTTTCATCATTTTCTTTGCAAAGATTGGATAATTTTTCATCAACTTTAACTTTTGTTTCAAGCTTTTGTTCGATTTTTGCCATTTTTCCTTTTTTAGCTTGAAATTTTTGCCATCTTTCATCATCAACAAGTCCAATATTTCTTCCAATTTCAGTCAGTCTCATGTCAGCATTATCTTGTCTTAAAAGCAATCTATATTCAGCACGACTTGTCATCATTCTGTAAGGTTCATTTGTTCCTTTTGTAACGATGTCATCAATCAAAACACCAATATATGCATCACTTCTTTTGAGAATAAGTTGCTCTTTGTTTTGATTATACAAGCTTGCGTTTATTCCTGCAATCAACCCTTGAGCTCCAGCTTCCTCATATCCACTTGTTCCGTTGATTTGACCTGCAAAAAACAAACCTTCTATTGTTTTAAGTTCAAGAGTAGGTTTAAGTTGAGTTGGGTCAATGCAGTCGTATTCAATGGCATAAGCATCCCTCATTATTTCTGCTTTTTCCATTCCCACAACAGAATGCAACATTTCTTTTTGAATATCAGCCGGCATTGAAGTGCTGAATCCTTGCAAATATATCTCTTGAGTGTTTAATGCTTCAGGTTCTAAGAATAATTGGTGTCTGTCTTTATCAGCAAAACGCACCACCTTTGTTTCAATAGAAGGACAATATCTTGGACCAATCCCTTTAATTTCGCCAGAGATGGCAGGGGCTTTGTCTAGATTTTTTCTTATTATTTCATGGGTTTCAGGTGTAGTGTAGGTCAAATAACAAACGGCTTTGTTTTCAACTCTCCCTTCCGTCATAAAAGAGAATGGCATAATGCCATTGTCGCCAAGTTGAAGTTCCATTTTGTTATATTCAACACTTCTTGCATGAAGTCTCATAGGAGTGCCAGTTTTAAAACGTAACAACTTGATTCCAAGTGCACTTAAACTGTCAGACAGTTTTGAACTGTTTTTAAAGCCATTAGGTCCAACATTTTCTCGACACTCTCCAATGATAATCTCGCTTTTAAGATAAACACCGGTTGCAAAAACCACACTTTTTGCTTTGTACATCAATCCAAGGCGAGTTATGATGATTTTGTATTCCCCATCAAGTTCGACTTTGTCAACTTCACCTTGTCTAACAAACAAATTTTTTTCTTTTTCAAGAGTCTTTTTCATCTCTTCATGATAAGCATTTTTATCAGCTTGAGCTCTTAAACTTTGAACAGCAGGACCTTTTCCACGATTGAGCATTCTGATTTGAATTGCTGTTTTGTCAGCATTCCTGCCCATTTCGCCACCAAGCGCATCAATTTCGCCAACAAGTTGTCCTTTTGCCGTTCCTCCAATTGAAGGGTTACATGCCAAAAAAGCAATTGCATCCAAGCTTAAAGTCAAAAGAAGAGTCTTGTTTCCAGTGCGTGAGAGAGCTAAGGCTGCTTCGCATCCTGCATGGCCTGCACCAATAACAATAGAATCAAATTGTTCAATTTCTTTTTTCATTTTTGACTTTATTTCCCTAAGCAAAATTTTGAAAATATCAAATTTATGATATCTTCGTTTTCTGTGTTTCCTGTTATCTTTCCCAAAGTTTGCCACAACTTTTTAACAAGCATGGATATTATGTCCAAAGAAAGTACGTTTGTGTTTATTATTTCATCTATGATTGCACAGGCATCTTTCAAAATTTGCAGATGTCTTTCGTTTGTTAAGACCAAACTGTTTGCATCTATTTCTTCTGTTATCACCAAATCCACAATCATCTGTTTGAGCTTGTCTATATTTTTGTTTGTCAAAGCAGAAATCTCTATTTCATTCTGTTGCTTTTGGAGAATCCTTTTTTTGTCTGCTTTGTTTATTACGGTGATAAATCTTTTTTCTTTCAGCAAAGATTCAATCAAAATGTCTTCGTCAGTTTTTTCCTCGCTTCCATCCAAAACAAAAAGAATTATGTCAGCAGAATTTAGGTTTTTCTTGCTTTTTTCAATTCCGATGTTTTCAACAATATCTTCAGTTTCTCTGATCCCGGCTGTGTCGATTAAATTAATTTTAATTCCTTTATAAATAAAACTTTCGGTGATGCTGTCACGAGTTGTCCCTTTAATGTCGGTGACTATTGCTCTATCTTCACCCAAAAATGCATTCAAAACACTGCTTTTCCCGACATTTGTTTTTCCGACAAGAGCAACATTAATGCCGTTTTTCAAATAGGTTGCGCTAGCAGATTGTTCGATTATAGAGTTAAGATTATTTTGAATTTCTTGCAATCTTTCTAAGGTGTTTAATTTAAGCCCAAGTTCTTCTGTTTCATCTGGATAATCCATTCCAACTTCAATCTCTGCAAGCATAGTTTTCAATTTTTCTTGTTCAACCAAAATCTTTTCTGCAAGATTGCCGTTGGTTATTTGAAGACTGCTTTTAAGCTCGCCTTCGGTCTCTGCATTTATTTCTCCTATTATGGCTTCGGCTTTGTCTAAGGTTATCTTTCCATTTAAAAATGCTCTTTTGGAATATTCACCAGGTTCTGCCATTCGTGCTCCAGCTTTTAAACAAACTTCAACAACTTTTTGTGCAAGCAAAACTCCACCATGAATTTGAAATTCTACGATATCTTCTCCGGTGTAAGAAAAAGGTGCTTTAAAATAGACCATAAGGCATTCTTCAAAAACATCTTCATCAAGTTTCAGCTTTCCGAAATACATAAATCTTGGAGTTATATTTTCTGAATTTAATTTTGGATTATGAAAAATCTTGAGGGCAAGATCCAAAGACTTTTGTCCACTCAAACGCACAATTGCGACAGCTCCTTTCCCTATTGGGGTGGAAATTGAAACAATGCAATCTTTCATAAAAATTATTATAACACGAGCAGAGCAAAAAATCAAGAAATTGACTATTGACAAAAATAATATCAAAATTTATAATAAGGCTATGAATAATAAAGAAATGCTTCTTAAAAATTTAAATGAGATCTTTAGGAATGGTTATGTTCCAGCAAGAGGCTCTGAATCATATAGGGTTCGTTTGTCGAATGGTAAAAGAGCAAGTGAATTGGTCAACTGTCTTGAACATGCTTGTTTTAATCTTACAAATGAGCAATTGGATAAATGTGGATTAAATAAAAATAATTCTGGTTTATTTGGAGATATTAATTTGAACTTCATCAAATTCAATAGATATTATGAGGAATCGCTATTGGGAATAATCAAATGCGTTGGTTTGAAAGTAAAAAGGTGTTCAGAAGTCAACAGTTTAAAGAATAATCAATGGAAGGTCGCATTATATTTTGAATATTCAGATGTCTTCAGAGATTTTCATTTTATGTTGCAAGAGAAAAATGGACTATGGTCAAGCAAACTAGGGGATTTAGATACAATTGAAATTTATGAAGAACCTCCATTGGTATATAAACGATCCTATGTTAAATATGGAACTTATAAGATAACAAATCCTTACATAGAAAGTGGAAAAAAAGAAAATAAAACAGAAAGAAGCAAGTGAAGTCTTGCTTCTTTTTTAATCATCCAAAATTGAATAAATGATTGCGTTTACTTTGTCTTTTCTGTGGAGAACAATTAAATAATATCCTGAAACCAATTGAATCACCATAAATGCCACTCCAACGCCAAACAAAATTTGCATTCCCATTGGGAATAATAGACCTGACAAGACGATACCAATTGCTTTTCCCAAAGAACCTATTGCATTGCTGTAATTTGTAAAAATAAATTGTTCTTGTTTTCTTGCACGGTTGACATATGGAGCGTCAATAACATTTTCATAAGCTCTTGATACGAGAAGAGAAACAAAAACTGCAATCAGCAACATGATGGAATTCCCTGTGCAAGCAACTAAAAAATATAAGAAAAATCTGATGACAAATTTAAGTGTAAATGTTATGTATGGATTTTTTGGGGTAAGTTTCCAAAGTGCAAGATATCCAAAAATATCTCCACATAAACTGGCAACCAGAAGAAAAATGCTTACTTGTGCCATAGAGAGACCGGCTAGATTTTTCAGCAATAATGCTTGCATTCCAAAAATAAGATAATAGGATATGTTTGTAAAAAGACAAAAAATAAGGACGTAAATATTCAAAATTTTATCTCTGAAAATTCTTGAAAAGGAAATCTGTGATTTTTCAATTTTGGGTTGTTTGAAAAAGAAAGAAATAATACAGGAAGCGAAAACGCAAATAGTTGATATAATAAGAATGACATTGTATTCAAGAAAATCTTTCACAAGCAAGGACAACACAATCATGGCAACTGCGAGCCCAACATCTTGCATTAAATATTCAATAAGTTTTCTTTTACTGTAAATTTTATTACTTTTTGCAGTTTGACTTAAAAGGGGATAAATGGAAAAAACTACCAATTGTCCACTTATTGTGTCAATCATAAAAATAACGAAAACAAAAACTTGACTGATATTCTTTTGAAAAAAACATACAAGAGAAATCATTGATAAAAGTTTGATACATATGCAAACGATTATGATATTTCTTGGTGAAATACCTTTGAAAAAGAAAGAAATCCCCAAACTTATTAAAGCAGTCAGAAGAATGCCACCACTGATGATAAGAGAAAGATTGGAGATAGAATATCCATTTGCTTCCAACCAAACAGACTTATAGTTTTCCCACAAGCCCAATGAAAGAGAATATATCGCTACAAATGTGAAAATCAACCAAATTTGTTTACGAGTTTTCTTAGCTTTTGCGTCCATCTTGTCTCCTGTAAAATTGTTTAAAAAAGGGCTTTAAGTTAAGCCCTTTAAATTTTTAGTCCCTTGAGTCGTATTCTTTTGGAAATACTATGAGATATCTGTGAGGTTCTTCTCCTTTACTTAATGTTGTGACTCTGTCATCTTCTTGCAAAGCTGTGTGAATGATTTTTCTTTCGCTTGCATCCATTGGTTCAAATTTATAATATCTTCCACTCTTAACAACTTTGCTTGCGATTCTTTTTGCAAGGGCAATCAAAGATTCTTCTCTTTTCTTTCTGTAATCTTCAATGTCCAAAACAATTCTTTTTCTGTTTTCATTTTTGCAAACCAAAGACATTAAATAAGAAAGTGACATCATACAATCTCCATGATGACCAATGAGATCATTTAAGTTTTCGCCATGAACACGATAGTATGCAAATCTTTCATCTTCTTCTGTTTCAATAGTTGCTTGCAAAGCTAAGGCTTTCAAAACCCCGTTTACAAACTCTTCAGCTGTGAGTTTTCTTTCTGTTTTGTCTGTTTTTGGAGTAACTTCAGCTTTTTCAGGTTTAACATATTCATCATCTGCAATAATTTTTACTTTGCTTTCTTTCTTTTTTTCACTTTTTTCAACAGATGCAATTTTTTGTTTAACAAAAGTTTCTGCAAAATCTTCGTCTGACTCTTCTTTTGCCAGAGTCTCCTTCAATTTTTCTCTTTTTTCATATTTGTCAATTGCATCTTCTGAGATAGAAACCAAAACTTTAGCTTTCTTAAGAAAACCACCTTCGTTTAAAATTTTGATATCAACATCTTCTCTTGCTGCTTTAAGTTCCAAAAGTGCATTTTGCACGGCTTGTTCAATATTTTTTCCAGTACCTTCACATGAACGCATTATCTTTTTCTCCTTTTATATATAACTTTACCATATTTAAAGAAAAATCACAACCGAATTTAAGAAAATTCTCAAGTTGACATATTTCAAAAAAAATTTAAAAATATTTTGACAAAAAAAACAATTGTGCTATCATTACTCAAACAAAAAGGAGAAAGTTATGAACATCACAATTACTGGAAAACCTTGCAGTGGAAAATCTACCATAGCAAAACTTCTTGTTGAAAAGCATGGTTTCAGAAGGATAGGTGTTGGGGACATTTTCAAAGAAGAAGCAAACAGACGTGGGATGAGTTCTGAAGAATTTAATGCATTTTGCATGAATGACCCTTCTTTTGATTTTTTTATTGATGAACAAACGGCAAAGTTGGGTAAAGAACTTAAAGGTCAAAAAATAATTTTTGACAGCAGACTTGCTTGGCATTTTGTTCCACAATCATTTAAAGTTTTTGTTGACTTAAATGAAGATGAAATGGTTTCAAGATTGGTGGAATCTGACAGAGAGGGCAAAGAAAAATATGAAACCTTTGAAGACGCCAGAAAAACATTGGTAAACAGAAGAAGACTTGAAGTGGAGAGATATAAACAGTTGTATAAGGTCGACATTGATGACAAATCGAATTATGATTTTGTCATCGACAGTTCTCACAGACCTCCAGAAGAACTTGCTGAAGAAGTTTGGCAAGAATATCAAAATTTTTTAAAATCTCTTAAATAAGGTTTAAATTCGACAAAAATAGCAATATTTAATCAAAATTTATAGAAAATGTGACTTGAAATCTTAAATTTCTTATGTTATAATAAAAGTGAATAAGGAGTTTTTGATTATGGTAACAAAACAGCAACAAGTGTTGAGAAATGTATGTAAGGGCTTTATTATGCAATGTGGAATGAATAAAGTTAACGAGATTCATTTGAAGGATTTGATTGAAGCGAGCGTTGAAGTGACAAAAAAACATGGCATTGAAGTTTCTTATCAAGATATCAAAGAAGGACAAGTTAAATCTGACGAATTGATTCAAGCGATTTTGCATTGTATTTCAGGTGGTTATATACATGCTATTGAAAATACATTTAATAAACCTTTCTACATCTATTATAGAGGTGAACAAGCGAAAAATATTTTTCAAAGATTGAATGATAATGAACAAGCTTGTGCAAAAGATTTGTTTAAAGAATATTCAAAAAGAGCTGGAGTTAAAACAAAAGATCATCATGTTGCAAAAACAGGCTTAAACAAATAAATGAATAACGTTTGATAAAGAAAGGAGACTGAAATGGACGCATTAACAAAAGAAGAACAAAAAGAAATTGAAGAAAAAGAATCAGACTCGTCACAACGTCAAGCTTGTTTGAAAGTAACAAAATTGTTTTTGAAACTAACTATGGTCACTTCCTTTATTATGGCATTTGTTGTGAAAGATGCAAACATGAAAAATGTTTTGGCAGGAGCAGCACTTCTTTGTGCTTTTGGGGGCTTGGGCACTAGAATGGCGTTGGATATTGAAGAACAAAAGTATGAAAAACTTCAAAATGAAAAAAGTCAAGTTTCCAAAAGCGATAATAATGTGAGAGAAAAATAAAAGAGAGTTTCAACTCTCTTTTTTTATTTTGTTTTTACTCTTCCAAGAGTGTAATTGTCGTTTTCTCTATCTTGCAATTCTTTAACAGGATTTGTTTTTTGTTCGTATCTATAATCTTGTCCGAAATGAGATATATGATCCATTATCACTTTATGACTTGCATTGTCTTTGGCATTTTTTTGAACTTTGTTTTGATATTTGAAGAAGTTATCGGTATCTTCAAGATCATTGATATTGACGTAGCTTTCTCTTTTTGCTGTTGTTGTGACTGTGTTTTTTAAGATTTTTCTGATATAGTCGATGTTGGATTGAAGTTTTATAAGTTCTGGAAATTCTCCGTTTGGAATAACTTGTTGCCAATCCTTCTTTTCATATTTTTTCAAGTTCTCTACTGATGCATGTAAATGTGCAATCTCTTGTTCAAGAAGCATCTCCCAAATAGCTTTGATTCTTTTATCAGATTCGTCGCACATCATAGAATAATAGAGATAGCATTCAGTGTATTCATGCATCAAACACATTTCAAACCAACTTGCAGTTGGGTCTATTAAACTTCCATATTGAGAAACATGTTGTTCTTCAACCATACCGATTTCTGTGTAAAGTTCTCTACCTTTTTGGTTTTTATAGAAAGATCCCAAGTTCATATAGTAGTTCATTGTTTGTTGTTCTGCAGCTGTGATAATGCTTACTGCACACTTTGTAAACAAATCAGCTTTTTTGTTTGAGATTGGTTGTTTTACTTCGTCATAAGGATGACGATGATGTGAAACGGTTGGTCTTCCAGGAGTGACTTCAGTGTAATCTCCAACATAATCTTCAGCTTTTGCATTCATGTCACTTTCAAGCAAGTTGGCATAACGATATAAATGGTCAAAATCTTCAAGGAGTGCAAAATCGAGTGCTGCTTTGACATTTTTATCTTTAACATTCTGCGCTAAAAATGCAGTCAAGTCCACGGCAAGTTGCTCGTATCCAATTGTGGTTTCAAGAAGATTTTCATCAATAGGTTTCAAGCCTGCAATCAACTTTTGTTGTTGCTGTTCATTTCTTCTCACCATAGCAATCACTCTTCTTAAGTCATTATCAGAACTGTGTCTGTGAAATTGATGTCCAAACCAGACGGACTCATATTCCGTTCCATTCATCAAAATGCATCTAACTCTTGTATAAGGACTTATTTCATTTTTGTCATAAGGTTTTTGAGCCAAGTCCTTCCAACTCATAACACATGCTTCAAGTTTCTTTGGTTTTTCTAAAAATGGGTTAAATTTCATACTTTTCCTCCAATTTAAAGTGTTTACCAAACTTGATAAAGTTATTCGGAAAGCATAAAACTTTATGGACTTAAATTAATTAAAATTATTGAGGTTGGCGCATTATTTTAGCAACTGCAGTGAATATTAAGACAATGCAACTTATATAAGGTCCGTTTATTTTATATATTTCATTTTCCTTTTTAAGCATTCCAATCTTATCTAAAAATGAAAGGTGATGATATAATTTTCCAGTTGTATTGAAATTCAACTCAGCCATAAGTTCTTTAGCAGTCATATGTTTTTGCATAAGTTTTTTGATTATTTCAAGTCTTTCTGGACTTGCAAACGCGTCCAAAATTTTGGATATTTCAACAGAATCTTTAGAAAGGGAATCTCTGATAGAACTCTTATCTGCACCAAAGTTTGAACCAAAACTTCCATCTGGAGAATTGTATTTGCCTACATAAGCAACATACCCTTCTTGCATTTCAGACGGGGCTATAGTGTTTCTGTGTATAATCTTTCCCTTTTCTGGAGTTTCGCTTTTGTTTAAATAACTTTCCAAAAGGGTTAATCTTTTTTCTAAATCATTTAATCTTTCTTTGTCAATTTTTTCCATATGTTCTCCTTTGTTTATTATTATATTATGTAATTACGTAATAATTGTAAGCTAATTTAAGAAAGATGTCAATTAAATTTACAAATTTCAATAAATAATTTTTATAAAATGTTGACAAAGTCTTTTCAAATGGGTATAATATCCATGTTTCCTTTGTGGGAAAGTTTTAATATGGAGAGTTGGCTGAGCGGTCGAAAGCGGCGGTCTTGAAAACCGTTGAGGTGAAAGCCTCCTGGGGTTCGAATCCCTAACTCTCCGCCAATATATGTCAAATACGCACGCCAAATATATTTTTGTCGATGAAAAAATTTGGGAGTTTATTTTAAGCGAGATAAAAGTGTTCGTAGTTTAAATACTTCTTGTCCCACCAGTTGAAACCTAAATCGAATATCTCGATTTAGGTTTTTTATATTTGATATTTAATTATAAACAGGAGAAATATAAGAAGATGGAAGAGATAATAATGCAAATTTTATCTTTCTGGGGAATTGAAAATAAACAGTTAATACAAATAAATCCTTCAGTATGGGAGGTTAATAATTCATATATTATAAAAAAGTATAACGACAAAGATAAATTGGAAAAGAATATTAAAATATCTGAATTGTTATCGGATTGTAAAATCCCTGTTGCAAAGATAATTTATACAATATCAAAAGAAAAGTATATTGAATTTAAAAATGATTATTTCCTTATTTTAAAAAAAATGAAGGGAAATAAAATTGTTAATTTTAAAGATAGAATAATAGCTCACAAAATGGGATGTGCAATTGCACAGCTACATGTGGCATTTGTTGAATGTGAGAAAGAAATTGAATTTGAAAATTGTAGTTTATTAAAAGAAATGAAAGGTTGGATAAGGAAAAGTTTAACAAGTAATGAGTGGAAGATTATATCTAAAGAAGAGTATTTAAGAACAGTAGAAACATTAGAAGGATTATATAATTACTTGCCGAAGCAATTAATTCACAGAGATGTACATTTTGGAAATTTTCTATTCTTTGAAGATAACTTGTCGGGTTATATTGATTTTGACTTGTCTCAAAGAAATATAAGAATATTTGATATTTGTTATTTTTTGACAGGATTATTAGCAGATGAAACAGAGAAATCTTTTACAAAAACTGAATGGATACAAAATGTTAAATCTGTTATTTCCGGCTACGATAGCATAAACAAACTAAACACAAAAGAAAAACTTGCAATACCATATGTTATGGAATGCATTGAAATTTTATTTATTGCGTATTTCATCAATATTAATGATATAAAATGCGCTCAAAATGCATATAATGCATTTCAATTTATACAATTTTGTGAGAACGATATTAAAAATCTAATATGACAGCTTGGATTATAAAATCATTTTAGATTATGCCTCCTTCGCCAATATAAGCCAATGCGCACATTAAAATATATTTATATAGATAATAAAAATTTTAGAGATTAAAATAAGTGAGATAAAAGTGTTTGTATTTTAGTCTCAACACCTTAGTTTCAAATTTGTTTCTTTTTTTAGAAACAAGTTTGAAACTTTTTTTATGCTCAGAACTATCTTTTTTATGAGTATTGGAGTTTTTTTGTTTATACGAGAGTATATTAATGCCAGTTGACAAATTCAATCTGCCACTTATGATTTAAAAACAACCACTTATATCAAATGTATTGATATACTTTTTATATATAAGTAAAATAATTTTATTAAATATGGAGGTATGCATGAGAGTCGATTTGAAACTTGATGAGAACTGCAAAGAACCTAGAATAATTGTAGTTGCAAAAAGTTTGACAGAAGAAATTTCTGCACTAATAGAAAGATTATCCAATGAAACGCCACAAAGCATTGTTGGATTTGATGGCAAAGATGTTTGTATTTTAGACATAGCTAGTATTGTTAGAATTTATTCTGCAGTCGGCAAAGTTTTTGCAGTTACAGACAAAAAAGAATTTATTTTGCGCTTAAGGATGTATGAAGTCGAAGAGAGACTTGCTGGCAATAGCTTCGTTAGAATTTCAAATTCTGAAATAATCAACATTAAAAAAGCAAAAAAATTTGATTTAAGCATGGTTGGCACAATTGGAGTTGCTCTTTCAAATGGAGATAAAAGCTTTGTTTCAAGACGCTATGTAACAAAAATCAAAAATTTTTTAGGGATATAAAAAGGAGATATTATGAAAAAGAAATTATTATTCCGATGTCTAATCGGCGCACCTATTATGATAACAATTAGTTTGGTTATAACAATAATTATTTCTCTCTGTACAGGACATGGAGAATTTTATGCTGCACCACACGAACTTATGGACTTATGTGGTAGCCCTGTTGTTGCAGTAATTGTTCAAACAATTTGTTCAGCTTTGCTTGGGGCAATTATAGGTGGATCATTTTTAATTTGGGATATAGAAAAGTGGAGCCTATTAAAACAAACTTTAGTTCACTTCGCTGTTATGGCCGTCCCATCTTTTCCTCTTGCTTACTTATTAAACTGGTTGCCTCATTATTTATATGGAGCTCTTGGTTATATTGGAGCATTTATTTTAATGTATATAATTATATGGCTAGTAATGTATTTTTCTACAAAAAACAAAATAAAGAAAATGAACAAACAACTAGATGAAATAAACAAAGATAATAAATAAAAAGCAAAATCACGACGCAAAAGTTCGTGATTTTTTGTTGCAGCAATTTTGCCAGTTTTAAATGTGGTGGCTATATAAACTTTTGTGTAAATAAGGACAGACGAAAATACGCATTTATTATTGAAATGTTTTGTTATAATAGCAATCTATGATATATTAAAATCATGGAAATATCTGAACAAATTAGAAATTGTAGATTGTGTGGGAATCTACCAAAACTTGTTGAAGTCAACTTGCAAATAGGATCAACACCTTTTATTATAATTGGCGAAAGTCCTGCAAAAGATGGTTGGATTGAAAGTAAAAAAGCTTTCTACAATAAATTAGGCAAATTGCAAGCAAGTGGCAAAATCTTAGAAAAACTACTTAACGGGATCGGATATTCTGTTGGTGATATTTATTTTACAGAGTGTTGCAAGTGCATTATTGAAGATAGGAAACAACTTGAAAAATGTTCTCAGAATTGTAGGTCAATTTTATTTCAGCAAATATCAAGTGTTCCATGTAATATAATCGTTACAATGGGCTTGCATCCAACACAAGTGCTATTGAATAAGAAAATACAAAGGTTTGCCGATTATGTTGGCAAAGAAATAATGATTAAGTTAGAGAATAAAAATTACCTTTTGTTTCCAATTTATCATCCTTCTCCACTTAATCCTAAAGGTTATAAAGACAATATACCGATCTTTGCAAAATTGAGACGTTTAATAAATAAAGGGAGTGTATAACGAATAGTACATCTCGTCAATTAACTGATAAGATTTCTTGTCAGTTTTTTATTTGTTTTTGCAATATCATATTAATTTGATGCAAATTGCACTTTGATGTGATATAATGTAACTAAGAATTTAAAGGAGGCTAATTGTGGACAAAGAATATATTCTCTCTCAATTTCAAGTTCAAAAAGAACATTTGCTTGTAAGTGAGTTAAGAAAGGTAAAGAATAGAATTAAAGCACTTAAGCTTCTTCAAAAAAATATAAGATTAATGGAAGATGAGATTTGCGACGCTTTGAAACTTGATTTAAACAAGAGCAAAACAGAAGCTTATATGTCAGAGATTGGATTGGTTTTGAGCGAGATATCTTATATGATTAAGCATTGTAAAAAATTTGCCAAAGTAAAGCGAGTGCACACACCACTTGCACAGTTTGCATCAAAATCATATGTGATGCCTTGTCCATATGGAAGTGTGCTTATTATAAGCCCATGGAATTATCCTTTCATGCTTTCAATTGAGCCACTTGTTGATGCGATATCTGCTGGAAACAGTGTTATTTTGAAACCAAGCGAAACATCCATTAATGTCAGCAATGTGATAGCAAAGCTGATTGAAAAAACGTTTCCACCTGAACAGGTTTTTGTTGTTCAAGGTGGAAGAGAAAAATGTTCGTTTCTGCTTGATCTTGATTTTGATTATATTTTCTTTACTGGAAGTATGAGAGTTGGCAAAATTGTTCTGCAAAAAGCAGCAGAAAAATATATTCCTGTCACATTAGAGCTTGGAGGGAAAAGTCCTTGTATTGTTGATGAAACAGCAAACATAGAACTCGCTGCAAAAAGAATTGTTTTTGGGAAATTCTTAAACTGTGGACAAACCTGTGTTGCACCAGATTATATTTATTGTTCAAGCAAAATCAAAGACAAACTTATTAGGGAATTGGAAAAACAAATTGTTTTGCAATATAGTGATAATCCAATTAATAATGAAGACTATCCTAAAATGATAAACAAAAAACAATTTGATGCAAACACAAGGTTGATAAATGAAAAGAATGTTATTTTTGGTGGGAAACATTCCGAAGAAAAACTCAAAATTGAACCAACGCTTTTAAACTCCACATTTGATTCAGAAGAAATGCAAGAAGAAATCTTTGGGCCAATTTTACCAATTGTCACTTTTGAAAATTTGGATGAAGTTGTGAAAAAGGTAAATTCGTTTAATAAACCTCTTGCACTATATTGTTTTTCTTCTTCAAAAAAGAATCAAGACAAAATTATGACAGAGTGTGATTTTGGTGGTGGATGCGTGAATGACACAATCATTCATATTGCAACTTCAAACATGGGTTTTGGTGGATTGAAGTCAAGTGGAATAGGCTCTTATCACGGCAAAAAAGGATTTGAAACATTCACAAATTATAAAAGCATTGTCAACAAAAAAACATGGATTGACTTGCCTATGCGTTATCAACCATACACAAAAGCTAAACATAAAATGATTAAGATGTTTTTAAAATAAAGGAAACGATATGAAAAATTTTATACTTATACATGGGATGAGTTCTCATCTTGATGAAAGTTTTGGAATTAAGATTAAAGAGAGAATTAAAAATCATGGCTTTGAAATTATTGAGCCATTTTTTCCACTTAAACATCAAATTTCACTTGAAAATTGGACAGAAGAATTGGACAAGTTTCAAAAATATTTTAATGACAAAACTTGTTTTTTGTGTCATTCACTTGGGTGCGTTTTTATAATCAAATATTTATTTAAACGTAAAATAAAAGCTCATGCAATAATTTCTATTGCAGGCGCTGATTTTGATGAGAAAAATTCTCTTGGCGAAAAATATCCTCAACTTTATGATTTCAAAGAATTAGAAGAAGAGTATGAATATGCCAAAAATAATGTTAAATATTTTTTTAACATATATAGTGACGATGATAATGTTTTGACTCAAGATTCATTGATTTCGTATACGAAGAAAACTGGTGCAACTGGCATTATTATAAAAGGACGAGGACATTTTGGAAGGTCGTCGGGCGTTCGAGATATACCTGAGATAGAGAATATATTGAACAAAATAAGTGAGAATTGAATGGGCAAGGGATGAACATGAAAAATTTTAAAATTATTACATTATGTGGAAGCGTAAAATTTAAAGATGAATTTTTGAAAGAACAACAAAGGCTTACTTTAGAAGGGAATATTGTTTTCTCTCCGACGTTTTTTGAAAATGTGAGTGAAGATTTTTTGTTTTCAACAGAAATGAAAACTATGCTTGACGAAATGCATAAAAGAAAGATCGATTTGTCAGACGAAATTTTTGTTATAAACAAAAATGGATATATAGGATCTAGCACCAGATCAGAAATCGAATATGCCACAAAGCTGGGCAAAAAAGTGAATTATTTAGAATAATAGTTTGATTTTTTTGATTATGAATTGATTTTATAGTAAACTATAAAAGTGGAGGTAAACAATGAATGAAGAAGTGTTGGCGTCAAAATATGTTTTTGTAGATTTTGATGGGACGTTGTGTGAATACAGATACTTTGGACATGTAAGTGGAAAAACTGTTGATCCAGACGGTAGAAGTCTTGGTGGGCAGAGTTTAAAAGAATTGCTATTTGACACTTATGATGAAGTGAGACCGTTAAAAACAATGCAAGAGATTTTAAAGAAGCTTGATCCAGAAAAAATTTATGTGCTTGGTGCAATTGTCACATCCAATGAAATAAATACAAAGATAAAGTGGCTTAGAAAGCATTATCCTTATATCAAAGAAGAGAATATGATTTTTGTTGCAGACCTTGATATTAAGATAGATGTTTTAAAAGAATATAAAAAGAAACTTAACATAAATTTTGAGGATATGGCATTTGTTGATGACAAGATAACAACAATAAGACACGCAGAAGAACAAGGCATACCGTCTTATCATATAACATCATTTGTGTACTAGATTATTTATAAGTAAGGAGAAACTATGGATTTGAATGACATTAATAATAGAATTGTAGATAGAAAAGATATCTTCTATTGGCAGGCTGAAAGAAAAATCACAGAAGCAGAGGCTGCAGAAATATGGAAAGATCGACATTCTGCCATAAAAAATGAAGATCTTATGGAATCTATAAACAAGATACTTTACAATGATAAATGTGAAAAGATTGATGAATATGATCCAAATAGGCAAGAAGCAAATGGGAGTGTAAATTCAAATCGTGTGGGACATTTAAAAAGTGGAAAGGATGTTATTATTCGTTGCCATCCTCGTGGGGTTAAAAACGGTTACTTTTATGTTGAATCACTTGCTGCAAGTAAATTGTTAGAAAATGAATTACCATCTTATCAAACATATGCAATACATGACTGCGAAAATGAAAAAGATTGTGCTTTTCAAGTTATAGAAAAAATTAATGGAATAGTAGTCAAAAATTTTTTACAAGACCAACCTCAACAAGAAGAAGTATTGGTATATGAAATAGGAAAAACAATGGCAAAAATTCATGAAATAAAAGTGGAGGGATTTGGACCTTTTGATAATGAACTTGCAAAGAAAGGAGTATTAAAAGGGATACATTCTTCGTATTACGAATCAGTTATTGCAGGATTAGATTTTGATTTGGAAACACTCATAAAAAATGGAATTCTAACGGAGCAAAAAGCAAAAAAATATAAGGAACTTTTTGTTAAGAGTAAGAATGTTTTACAGTGTAAACAAGCAGGTTTAGTGCATAATGATTTTGCAGATTGGAATTTATTGACTGATGGGAAAACAGTAAATGGAGTTATTGATTTTGACGAATGTGTGGCAAGCGATCCAATTACAGATATAGCATGTTGGAGTTTGTTTTTCAAGCCTGAAAGATTGAAGACTTTTTTAAAAGGATATTTTTCAATTGTAAATCAACCAGAAAATTTTGAAGAAAAATTTCAACTTTTAAAACTTAGATATTCCTTATCAAAGATGACTTTAAGAACAAGAAGATATTCCTATGAAAAAAGTGAATTTATGAAAAACATGATTGAAGTTGGGAAACAAAGCTTAAATGAAGGCGAGAGATATTTTGGTATTTCAAAGTAAAAAAAGGAAGAGATTAGCTCTTCCTTTTTTGTTTAGTATGTGATCGTTTGTTACGATTTTCTTCTAATATTTTTCTAAGTCGTTTTGTACAATTGGGACTAGATTTTGAAAATTCAACCATAGATTTTTTAGAAGGTACATAATTGTTTTTTCTTAATTCTAAATTTTTATCTTTTTTGGAAATATATCTTTCTCCATTTTTTCTTTGTTTAATTAAAGAAGAAGTATTTTTAATAAGATCTTCTTTAATTAAATCTGTAAGGACTATATTTCTATATAAAGTGTTTGGATTGAATGATCCTCGTAAAAAGGATTGTGGAACTAAAATAATTGGCTTGTTATTTATCACCATCATTTCCTTGATTGATCCTTCTACCCAAGAGTGTGAATTATTGTCCCAATAAGAACCAAAAGTAACGGATTTTATTAAGTGACCCATATTATGTTTTTTACATTGTTCTAGAGTATAATTATTTAATACGTTTCTCACAACATTTGTGTAAAGGTCACTTATTCTGTCATTCATAATTTGCTCTACATATAATTGTAAATCTGCGATATGTTCGATTTCATTTATTAAGTGAGGTTGATCTAATATTTGTCTCATCGCATTTGCAGCTAAATCCCTTAACCCTTTTCCATTTGTCGTGTTGCTTGCATAACCAAGGCAGTTTTCTTTTGGTTCGTTCAAATGATTGCCAAATATGGTAAGAGCTTCTTTATACTTATTTGCCAAGAGTTTTTTATGAACAGTGTTAAAGAAATCCAGAGCAACTTCATTACATTGTCTAGCAGTTTCAGTATTTAATATTTCGACTGTGTAAGGTTGAATAAACTTTGGTATGTCTTGTTCAATATTAATATTAAAAAAATCAGCAGATTTAATATTAAAAATGGTATATATATTTTTTGTTATATCCATGCAGGCCTCCTTAGTTGAATTATTTTTTACATAGAAAAATATAAAAAATTTATTGATAGAATATTTGTATCTTTATTTTAACTGAATATATGCAAAAAGTCAAGGATATTGTAATATTTTGTCAATTTATTTACAAAATGTTAAATGTTATGTTAAAATAGATTTGTGATAAATCAAAAGGGAGAAAATATGTGTAAAAATAAGAAAAATGCTTTAATAGAAGCAGGTGTGGAAATGGGTAAGCAGGTTTATGAAGATGGGTTAAAGCCAACTGTAAAACAAGCTGGTGGAATTTTAGCTACATTCACAGGCTTTTTCAACAATGTTGTCCTTTATCCTTTAAAAAAGCTAAACATTGTTTTTGAACAGAAAGCCTTAGCTTTTGAGCGAGAAGTTCAAGAAAAGTATAATAAAATTCCAGAAGAAAACAGAGTCGAACCACCTATAAATATCATAGGACCAGCATTGGAGTCTTTGAAATATAATATTGATCAAGATGACATAAGAGAAATGTTTGTTAATCTGTTAGCAAATAGTATGGACAACAGAGTTTCAAAATTTGTTCATCCAAAATATGTGAAAATTATTGAAGATATGAGCAATAATGATGCAAAAATATTTAAATATTTGATTGATAATTATGGACAAAACATTATTGTTTGTTGTCCACAAATAATTATTGAAAAGGACAATATGCGATATGTGTCTACAGGACTGCCACAGTATATGACGAATATAGAGATGGAGAATGTCAGTGAGCTTGATATATCTTTTTCTCTAAATAATCTAGATTCTTTAGGACTCGTTGAACTTTCTTTTGTTGAGTATCAAGATAATGAGAAATATGAAGATTTAATATCTAAGAATGCATTATGTCAAACAACATTAAAAACATACCAGAGTTTAACACCTGAAAGAAATGATATAAAACTTAAAACGGGTTCAATAGGGGTAGTAAAAGTGACCGATGTTGGCAAGTATTTTGGAAAAATTTGCTTATAATTTGAAGTCAGAACAGTTGCAATAAAACAGGTTTAAAAATGGAAGATTTTAAATCTGTTTTGTTTTTTTAGCAATGTGTGTTACACTTAACCATGGAAATTAAATTAGTTACAAAAATGTCGGACTATGTGGAGGAGAGATGAAAGTTATTAAAACTATTGATTTATGGACAGAGCAAAAGATTGATCATTATGAATGTTTTAATGGATGTTTTGTTGACGGGGGGGGAGTGAAAATGGACTGCCGTTTTCAAGATATGAAATAATTAGAAATTGCAATTGTTTGATCTGTTGCAATAATAAAAATATCAATATAAGCAACAAACATCACGCTATAGTTTTCTATAAGAACAACATTCCAGTCAGATTGATGGTAATTAACAAAAACACAGATGTTGACAAATGTGTGAGAGTTGCTCTGGATCAAAATTTTGGGACGGGAAATTTAAGAGATTTTTACAAAACCAATCAGATAGCATCTAAAGAAATTGATCTTAAAGAAAAGCCTATTGAAAATCAATCGGACTTTGATAAAGAGATTGACGTGGGCAGTTGCGACAGGTGGAAATTGTTGTTCAATATGCTTAAAGGAAGTTACACTGAAAGCGACACAGATTATGGAAACTATCAAAACGACAGGTATGAATTTTTGCCAAATGTTTCAATCAAATATGAGCTGAAACTCAAAAACATCAAGTTTGAAATCGAACATGAATGTGCTTTCATCAATGCCATTAAAACAAGAATCATTCCTATACAAAAGTATGCAAATTTTATCAAAGAATAAAAATTGTAATTAACATAAATCACATCACTGCACTTGATGTGATTTTTTGTAGTAAAAGCAAGACAAAAACATTTTTGTTGTGATATAATCTTCTTAAGGAGATATTAATGAAAAACATAATTGTGATAACAGGTGGTTCAAAAGGTGTAGGGAAAGAACTTGCAAAGGAGTTTTTGAAAAGAGGAGAGAATGTTTGTATCATTGCTAGGACAAAAACCACTCTAGAGAAAACAAGAATAGAATTATCCAAATTGTCGGACAAGGATATTGTTGCCTATGTCGGAGATGTGAGTGACGAAAAATTTGTTAAAAGTTTTTATAAGGACATCACAAAAAAATATAACATAACATGTCTTGTGAATAATGCAGGTGTAGGAAGATTTGGAACAGTTTATGAAAACAACAAACAAATGATAGATGAAGTTTTTCCGGCTATTGTTTATGGAACAATATTGATGACAACATATGCCTTGCCACATTTAAAGAAAAGCAAAGAGATTGTCAAAATCGTCAACATTATTTCGCAATCCGGAATAAGAGCTTTTAAGAATGAAAGTGTTTATTGCTCAGCAAAGTGGGCACAAGAAGGATATGCTCAAGTCTTAAGAGCTGAAACTTTTGGAACAAACATCAAAGTTGTAAATGTTTACCCAGGTGGAATCAATTCTGATTTTTGGAAACAAAACCGAAACTATGTCAAAGTTGGTGTAGAAGAAAGTTTTGCAAGCACCAACGAAGTTGCTAAAATTGTTGTTGAAAATTTATATAACAAACAAAGTTTGGTGTTGAAAGATTTGGTGTTTGAACAAACACATATGAATTTGGAATAATTAGAAATGAGGTTGCCAACATGAAACTTAGTTTTGAAGATTTTGAGAAAATGGAAGAGATTGATCATCAATATTTCCCAGATGAGAACATATCTCCAGCTTTGGAAGCGTATAAGTGGTATTTAGCTGATCCAAATTCTTGCGTTGTGATAAAAGAAGACAATGTGGTAGTAGCATACATTAATATACTATCACTCAAAAAAGATGTTTACGAAAAAGTTAAAAATGATGTTTTGAATGAAAGTGAAATCGTCATGGAAGATATGGAATTGAAAAAAGAGAAGTATTTTAATTTTCTATATTTTTCTGTGATAGCTATCGATCAAAACCATAGAAACGTAAGGACTTTGAAAAAGCTGTTGGATACAACAAAATCTCACATAAAAAATATTATCAAAAACTGTCAGTTGATTGAAGTGATGGCAGATTGTTCGACCAAAGAGGGAAAGAAAATCACAGAAAGAATGTTAAAATTAAAACCATACAAAAATACTTCACATGGCTCTGTTATATATGTGGCAAAGGGAAAAGAATTTATTGAAAATATTTAGTTAGGAGAAAATAATATGACATTTATTTTGACAAGCTACATCAAATTTTATCAAAAAGATGAGAATGAAAATAAGATAGTTCAACCCATTAAAAATGAAAACAAGCTTGTTGACAACATTAAAAAGCATTTGAAAAACACAAATCGTATTGTTTATGTTGCAAACAATCCAAAATATGAGGGTAATGATTTAAGATCAGAATTGACTTTTGAGAGCTTTGAAATGACGGGATTTAATTTTAAAGAAAAGATTTTGCTAGATAACAGAAACAGAAAAAATGCCAAGGACATAATTTCAGGTGCAGATCTTGTTATTTTAAGTGGAGGAAAATGCCGGGTTCAAAATAAATTCTTCAAAAAAATAAAACTTAAAAGGCTGTTAAAGAATTTTGCTGGAGTCGTTATTGGAATTTCTGCCGGATCTATGAATTTGTGCAACATTGTGGCAAACTTCCCTGAAGAACAAGTGGATGTTAAAGAGCCGAGATGGTTTAAAGGTTTGGGGTATTTAAATGAAATAATAATTCCCCATTTTGATGGAAAGAATGTCAAATATCAGTTTGAATGCGAAGAAGTGGACTTGATTAATGATTATGTTTTGCCAATGTCAAACAAAAGAGATTTTGTTGGACTTCCTAATGGTTCGTATTTTTTGATTGACAATGAAGGGGAAGTTTCGGTTTTTGGAGATAAATACAAAATTTCAAATGGGAAAGTCTCAAAAGAGTAAAGATAGGGAGAAAAAGAATGAAATATATTGCAATCTATGGAACTGGATGTGATGAAGATTCAGCGTGGCTTCCTTTTTTAAAAAGTGAAATAGAAAGTGGGGGGGGGAGTTGCTTGATTCCTAATTTTCCAACTCCAGAAGGACAAACATATTTAAATTGGACAAAAACCATGGACAAAATAAAGATTAATCCCGAAGATATAATTATAGGATGGTCAACGGGTTCTATATTTGCAGTTAGATATTTATTTGAACATAAAATTAAGATTAAAAAATTGATTTTAGTAAGTGGTTTTAATAATTATGTTGGCAAAGTGGCAGAAGTAGACAAAATAAATAAAGATTTTTTCATGAGAAATCTTTCATCTGCGAAGGATGTTGCAGATGAAATTGTTTGTTTTAAAAGTGACAACGATCCATTTATTTCACAAAATGCTTTGAATGACTTTGCTGAAAAACTTGATGCAAAAATCGTAAATATAAAAAATGGTGGGCATTTCAACAAAGACTCTGGTTATTGCGAGTTTTATGAAATTTTGGAAGAGTTGTAAGTTATATTATAATCTTGAGAAGGTTTCAAATTTGATTTGATAATAGATAATTCTGTGTTATTATATTAATAATTCAATTAATAAACAAAAAGGAGAATATTATGTTTGAAGAATTTATTGGACAAGAATGTGTTGTAACAGTTGCATTTTCAGGGGCAACAGTGAACGGTGGATGTGTTCCATACTTATATACAGGAAAAATGATTGAAGAAGATGAGAATTTTATTAAAATAGATGTCTTTTTCATAAAAAGTGTGGGATCAATTGGCTCATTATACAACAACGAAGGAACGACCTTGATAAACAAAAATTATATTATAGCTATTAATAAAATATAAATAGCAATAAATTGAAATGGAGAAGAAGATGGAAAAATCTAAACCTTGGAAATGGGAAATGGTGAATGTTGATGAAGAGTATTGGAATAAACCATCTTCGGAGATTTATTACCTTAAAGAGATTTGGAAAGAAAAAAGTTTTAAAAATTTTCTTGATATTGGTTGTGGATTTGGCAGGAATTCAATTTACATGGCAAAAAATGGATTTGATGTTTCAGCCTTTGATTTGTCTGAATATGGAGTTAAGATAACAAGAGAAAAAGCAAACGAGCAGCAAGTCAAGCTTAATGATTTATGTGTGGCAGATATGTTGGAAATGCCATATCAAGATGAATTTTTTGATTGTATAATTGCATTAAACGTCATTTCACATACAGATAAATTAGGGTTTGAAAAAACATTAAAAGAAATTAGAAGAGTTTTAAAGCCAGGTGGTGAAGTTTATTTCACAGTTGGCTCAAAAGAGTCTTTTTGGTGGAATCACCCAACTGGGATACCGGTTGATGAATATACCAAAATAAGAGTCGAAGATGGTCCTGAAAATGGCATTCCCCATTTTTATATTAATGATGAGGATTGTTTAAAATTGTTTAATGATTTTAAAATTATTCAAATCAAAAATATAAGAGAACTTACTCAGTATGGTAATTTTAGTTCACATTATCATGTTTGGTTAAAAAAATAAAAATGAGTGTTTTTAAATCAAAGGAGAGAAATTATGGGAAACAATTCTGCTGGATTTAGTATGGAAAAAAGTATTGCAAGTTATTTGAATCAGAAGACCTTGTGCCAGCTCAATGCCAATATGCAAAACTTTGTTAGGTGGTTGTTTGGGAAAAATTTAAATGAAAAGACAACGATTTATTCAGATGTTGTTCCCAAAATTGGTCGAAAAAATGCAAAAGCTGACATTTGGATTAGGGGTGGGGAAACAACAAAAAATATCAGCCTAAAGATAGGTTCAGGAAACAGTGTGCATCAAGAGAAATTGTCTGAATTTTGTGACTTTCTGAAATCGATTGATGTGAGTGGCGAAATAATAGAAAACTTGAAACTTTTTCATTATGGAGATGATTCCACGGATGGGAAAGGAGAGAAAAGATATTCTTCAATAGAGATAAAGGAAAAATACAAAAACGAAATCAAATTGCTGAACAAATCACTAAACAGACCAGCAGTTTTAAAGAAAATTCTTGACAGAGTATTGATTAAAGGAACTACAAGCAATCCCGTAGAAGTGGATGCGTTTTATCATGGTCATTTGGAATCTGGAATTTGGGCAAGCAGAGAAGAAGTGATTGGTTTTCTTCTTAATAATATATCAGGAAACATGGCTGGTGTGCAATTTTCAAAGCTTACATATCAACCTTGGACGCGAGACGAAAATCGCACTGCAGTACACCCAGAAAGACGTGAAGTTATGCAACTTAAATGGGGAAGTATGAGTGCTTGTTTTAAATTGATTTCAGAAGGAAGAAAAGATGATGACAATTAACAGAGGAACACATGAAGGAGACTTGCAAGAAATTGAGTTTGTGAAAGATTTCAACAAAAACAAAACTTGCGACAAATTTAAAGACTATACTTCACAATTTAAAAACAAACTTGAAAACATTTACATGGTGAGAGTGTCAACAAATCAGATTTCTCACCTAAATGGCAAGAAAACAAAAACGCGAGCAGATTGCTTTGCTATCTTTTGTGAAGATGAAAAAGTAAAAAATATTTTGGACGAAAACGATTTTTATTTAAACGAGCAATTGATCGCAGGCTTAAAATTTTCTCCAATAAAATTTTCGGGAGTATCAATAAAACTTGAAGATTCTGAGAAATATCAGATTTTAAAAATTGGACCAAACAGTTTTTGTTCACTTTTTGGAAATTTTGAATTAGGTGCAGGGGCAAGCTTGTTTTGCTCAAGAGAAGAAGGATTAATTAAAAATAATGATGTTGTAAAAGGTTGGAATACAACTCTTTCAAAGATGAAAGATTATTTTGAAATTATTGAAGATGAGCATGATTTAATAACAAAAAAAGAAGTCTGTCAAAAAGTCAAAACTTTTTGCAACAACAAAATTAAAGAACTTATAGATTCTTCTGTTCAGATAAAACAAAAAGTGTTCAATGGCTATCCTTTATATGAAGAACCTTACACTGCTTGGTATTTGTTTTCAAAAGGGAAATTAAAAGTCTTGAAAGAAATTCCTTTTGTCGTAACGACCGGATCTGGCAGAAGTCATGGTGATTACACAATAGTGTTGAAACCCAAAAAAGAAAGTTAAGCATTATAAACTTTGAAGCTAAGAAAAAATAACTTGTCCCAATTTGATATGGATAAAGTTATTTTTATTTATCTCATTTCTTATGCAAAATGTAGTGAAGTTTGCTTATATTTATTGTCACTATATATGTGTATAAACATAAGCCAATTATTCCAAAAATTGTTGCCATCAAGATTTCAGGATCTTTTAGAATATAATCAAAAACAGTTGTTTTACTACATTCTATAATAAGTAAAGGCACACAAAATCCAATAATTATAAAAACGCTGCTGATAATTATGCCTTGAACTAAAAAATAAGTGTAAGTATAAGAAGATAAAAATATAAATATAGCCGTTAGGATTAAAATTGCGCCAGAAATAATCAAGGCGATACTATTAAATTTTAATAAGAGAGGAACAACAATTAATGACAAGGCAACAGCAAGAACAGCAAAGGCAATTAGTGAATATTTTAGTTTTCGATTATCTTTAGTTTTTTCAAAATCATCATTTCCTTTCCCGTCTATAATTATTTTGTTAAGTAGTGTTGGAAAATTGTCTTTTATATAATTTTCTATTGCTGTGAGATTTGTGTATCTCAACGAATGCGTTACAATATAGTCTAGGACATTAAAAGTGAATGTAACAGATCCAAATAGTTGTTTTTTCTTAATGCCGTGAATTATAAATTCAATTTTTTGAACATTATCGTGATGTAAAGTGAAAAATAGCTTTAAAGATTCAACAACGCCATTATTAAAATTAAAAATGAAATTTTCACCTTTTATAAATAAGGGAAAAAGTTCCTTCTTTTTGTTTGTGTTGATATTGCTAAAAATGGCAGAAACTATAATACAAATCGCAGCAAGTCCCACAAGTATGCCAATTATATCCAATGAAAAGTTCTTTCCATAAATTATAGATAAAATGATGCCAACTAAGTTGATTGCAACATACATACCCAAACTAAAAAATAGAAAAATTTTTATTAAAGTGTTAGACAGTGTTACAGTCTCAAAAAACTTTGCATCATATTGGGTCATCTTGTTTTTTTTAAAGATTGTGCCATTTTCTATTAATGATTTTTTAGTTTCATTTAAATCATTTTCATCAAGTTCACATAAATTCATATTTTGTCCTTCAATATGTTTATATTATCATTTTTTGTTTTTAATATCAACTAATTTGGTATTTGGTTGTGAGCTGGTTAACACAAGTGGCGAAGCGTAAAATACTTATTTGATTTTCTTTTTTCTATTTTATTCACGATTTTGAAAATTGAAAGGCTAAACATTATCTTTTTTTAATATACGTATGATTTCCTTTGCTATCTCTGTGACAATAGGCACAACTACGCTGTTTCCTATTTGTTTGTAGGCTTGATTTCCTTTTTCAATATAAAACCATTCAGGATATCCCATAAGACGCAAACATTCCCTTTCAGTAAGTCTTCTTTTTTGATTGACCAAAACCGGTATGTTGTTTCCACCTGTGCCCATTTTTGCAGTTAGACATGGAACAGTGCCATCTTGTTTAAATTGACATCTTGAAGGTCTTATGTCATATGCAAATGTAAGGTTGTTTGGTTTTATGTTTTTTAATTTTAAAAATTTATCAATGTTGGTTTGACAAATTTTAGAGATCAAATAGTTTTCACTTGTTTCTTTTTCAAGACATTGGTCTGCTGTTGCCGTCAACACTCTTTTATTAGGGAATTTAAATTGTTTTAGATTCATCCCTAAATCTTTTCTAAAGCAAACACAAAACCAACGTTCTCGGTTTTGTGGAATGTTGTAATCTTTGGCATTTAAAGTTGTGTAAACATAGTCATAGCCTAAGTCGATAAGGATGTTTAAAATTGTTTGCAAGGTTTTTCCTTTGTCATGATTTGTAATGCCCTTAACATTTTCCAAAAACAAAACTTTTGGTTTCTTTTCCTTTGCAATGCGAGCAACTTCAAAAAACATTGTTCCTCTTGCATCCTCAAAGCCAAGACGTTTTCCAGCTATTGAAAAAGATTGGCAAGGAAATCCTGCACAAAGGATGTCGTGCTTTGGAATGTCTTTTTCTGAAATCTTGGTTATGTCTCCAAAGGGACACTCTCCAAAATTTTTCTCATAAACTGCTTGAACATTTTTATCTATATCCGAACTGAAAACGCATTTGCAATTGTTTTGTTCCAATGCAATTCTAAACCCACCCAAACCACAAAAAAGGTCTATAAATTTATAGTCCTGTTTTGCCGATTTAGTTTTTTGTTTAGATTTTAGTTTTTGCATTCTTGTTTTTTGAGTCCTTTATAAATTTCTTCTGCGATCGCTTTTCCAAGCAAAGGAGGAACGGCATTTGCAAGTTGTTGATGTTGATCTGAGGTGTTTCCCGTTAAAACGAAGTCGTCATCAAACGATTGAAGTCTTGCACATTCTCTCACTGTCAAAATACGATTTTCTGTTGGGTGGATGATCATGGCTTTTGCTGCGTGCTTGATTGTGACAGATGGTTTGTTTGGATCAAGCCTTTTGTAAGCATTGCTAAAAGTTCCTCCACCAGAGCCAAGTTCTTTTGGAATATCTTTCCAGTTTCCACCTTGAGGAATGAAAGACATTCTTTTTGTAACAAGTTCACTTGATGACCGTCTGATGTGGTTGCATATATCTTTTCTGCCTGCCATCAATTCTTGATAATCACAAGAAGGGGAAAAATATTCATCTCCACAAGGATCAACGTTTCCAAGAGCTTGTCCAACTGTCACATAGTCATTCTCTTGCAACTTTGGCTTTGGAAATTCAATATTAAAATTTTCTTTTGTTATGATAAAAATCACACGTTTTCTCTGTTGTGGAACTCCATAGTTTGCAGCATTTAGCACTTTGTGTTTAACGGTGTAACCCAAATTCTGAAACTCTTCATATATTATATCTTTAATGTTTTTTCCTTCAACTGTTGTCATGGACAAAAGTCCAACAACGTTTTCAATAATAACAACTTTTGGTACTGTGAGTTTTGTGACTCTCACAACTTCTTCAAACAAGGTGTTTCGCTTGTCTTCTTTGTTGCGTGGGCCTATCATGCTGAAGCCCTGGCAAGGTGGGCCTGCAATGATGACGTCGACCTTATTTTTATATTTTTTCCAATAGTCGTCTGAAAGCTTTGTTAAATCCTCATTTAAAAGTTTTGTGTTTTTGTGATTGTTTTTAAAAGTGTTGAGTGCAACATCCCATATGTCAGCCCCAAGGACGACATCAAATTGCCCCGTCATATTAAAACCATAGGAGAAACCTCCAATGCCACAAAACAAGTCAATAACTTTAAGTTTTTCCATATTTTAATTCCTTATGGGGATATTATATCATACTCTTCAAAAAAAGTCCGCTTATTTAACAAAATAAATTGGAAATAAAAAATTGTAGCAATAAATAAAAGTTTTTCATATGAAAATCTGAGGAGATAGATTTATGATACATACTTATAATCAAAATACAAATAGCAATTTTGAAACATTGCAAAAAGCAAGAAGAGATTTGATTGGAGAGATTGATGCCATAATGCAATATGATGACCATGCTCATTCCAGCACAAATCAAGCAGCAATTGAAACATGGCTTAACATTAAAAATGAAGAACTTGTTCATGTTGGAGAACTTCTGGCACTCTGTAATTATTTGGATGAAACGCAAAGACAATATGTTGAACAAGGGATCAAAGAATTTAACGAAAGAATGGGATATGGCAGATAAAGAAGTTTTGGTTGAAGCCAAAACTTCTTTTTTGTTGTAATATGAGAAAGAGTGTGTTAAAATATTTGAAAATTGAGTTTATCACAAAGGAGAAAAGATGATTTTCATTTATGCAATCTTTGTTTGCTTGGCATTATATAACTTAAAACCACAAAAACAGATCCATGGACAAGCTGTTGTTTTATCAAAAGATGACACAACATCCATGAAAGGAATTTGTGCAATTTGCGTGATATTGCATCATTTGGGAATTATTTTTAATTATACAGGTATTTTAGGGAACATAAACAAATATTTGGGTGGAATATCGGTTGGTGTATTTTTCTTTTTGTCAGCTTATGGACTCGTTTTGCAATATAAAAAAGTTGGAAGACCTTATTTGAAAAAAGTTCTTTTCGTGAAAATTCCCAAATTGTGGCTATATTTAATTTCTACAAACTTAATTTATTATTTTGTTTTTGATTATAAAAATTGCGGGGGGGGGATTTCAGATCTGCTGAAAATCTTAGGCTTGGATTGGCTTAATCGTCCAAATCCATTTGCATGGTTCATTTATACAATTTTGGTTATTTATGTTATTTTTGTTGCAGTTTATTTTTTAGACAAATTTTTCAAGTATAAGCACACCTCTGATATCATTATGACAGCAATGCCATTGCTTTTTGCAATCATCATATTTTTAATTGGTATGTTGACACAGGCTGATTGGGTTTTTGTTTATGCAAAATGCATAATCTCATTTCCTTTGGGTGTTTTGTATGCTGTTTTTAAATCCAAGATTGACTATTTGGTGATAAAGTATTGCAGATACATTTGTGTGGCAGCATTGTTTATTTTTATTGTTTGTTTGCAATATTTTGCAGAAGAACTGCTTGCTCCGATAACTTGTGTTTTGATGATTATAATGTTTAGTAAAGTTTTCATTTCAAATCCAATTACAATGTTTTTAGGAAAGATAAGTTTGGGTTTGTATTTGCTACATAATCTTTTTATAAGATTGTTTGAGTCTTTCGCAACAATAAATTATCCATATGCTTTGGCTGTTTTGGCTTGCTCTGTTGCAAGTGCGACTTTGTTGACTTATTTGGATATTTTGCTGAGCAAAGGAGTGTCAAAGCTGATAAAAAAAGATAAATCAAAATAAATCCGATTTAGCTTTTTGTTGTGTTTATATTTGCTTTTTTTGCTTGCGAATGTTGAAATTGACGTTTAATAAGATAAAGTTTTCCATCCTTAATAAATCTTGCTCCAGTTTGTTTAAAAGTGAAAGGGATGTTTTTCTCAATGCAATTTTGCCTTAATTTCATTACCCATGCAAAGTCGCAAAGTCGGGCGTTTTCACCAGATTCTCCACCAACAATCACTTCTTCTATGGAAGAGTTAAGATGATTTGTTAAATCAATCTCTTCCAAAAGAGGTTCGCATATTATGATTTTGTGTTTTATGGGAAGAGAGTTGAAAAGGGGAAGTCTTTCATCGGCTCTTTTTTGATTTTCGCAAGTAACACCGATTATAACGTTATCGTAACCATTACCCCAGTCTTCTGGCAAACACTTTTTCAGTCTAACGATACGTTTTGTGATAAAAAGAAAGGTGCAATCGCTTCGTTCTTTTATCATTTGCCAGGCTTCATCTCTCCATTTGTCGCATTCCTCAAGCAAAAAGTCACTGGTAAAACAAGTTGGTACAATAGAGCCTGCTTTTAATTTATAGTTTCCCTTTTTGTCTTTTTCTATAGGCCAATAAAATGCTTTTGTTTGATAAACAGTTTGTGCGTCTTTCTCAAATCGGCTATCTTGTCTATATACATAACAATTTGCACAACCTTCACTATATTTTGTGCAACCATGCCATAAATTCCATCCATTGTTCATATTTGAATTGTAACATAAAAATTCAATTTTTGAAAGAAAAAAGGAAAACAATAAAAAATATTAATTTTGTAAAATATTGTAATATCTGTTTGAAAATTGTCGAAATAGTGTTATACTTATAAAGAAGTAAAGATATAACAATGCAGGAAGGAGAAAAACTTATGAATGAAGAAGAATTGGAGAGAATGAGAAAAATAATAAAACTGACTTTAATTAAAATAGGTGTAAGATGCGACCTTATAGGTTTCAGTTATTTATGCTATGGGATTGAACTTGTTGTTCAAAATCCAAAATTGATAAACCGTTTGTGTAAGGAATTGTATGTGAAAATAAGTGAAAAATTTAATGTGAAAAATGTTTATTGCATTGAAAGGAGCATGAGACATGCCATAAACAAAGTGTGTGAGAACAATGGATTTGAAGAATTAAACAAGATGTTTAAATCCAGGCTGTATGGAGAAAACGAAAAACCAACTTCTGGAGAGCTTATTCGTTTGATGTCTGAGTATTATGTTTTGGGTCTTTATGAAAATGATTTATCTATAACAGAATCAGCATAACATTTTTAAGTTTAAAACTTTTGTTAGAAAAGGTGCTAGCAAAAGTTTTTTTATTTTATTAATATTATAACCTATAATTATTTTGCGAATAGATGTTAAATGACTTTGCTTATGCTTTAAAGTTATAAATTTATAACAACATTGCGTGAATGTATGCATTATTTCTTGTCAAGTTTTTTAACAAAAAAAATAAAATATTTTTTTAGTATGTTGAATATAAAAAATACTATATATGGTGATTTTGATTTGACACAAACACAATATATATTGTAAAATTGCAATGAACAAAACTTGTGATGGAGGTAAAAAATGCAGGTTGTTAAAAGAAATGGGACAGTTGTCGATTACGACCCTTCAAAAATCAAAATTGCCATAGAAAAGGCAAACAAAGAAGTTCCAAAAAAGGAACAAGCAAACAGAGAGGAAATCAAATCTATCCTTGAATACATAGAAAGCTTAAACAAAAAGCGCATTCTAGTGGAAGATATTCAAGATTTGATTGAAGAGCAATTGATGTCATTTGGACATTATGCTCTTGCAAAAAGATATATTATCTATCGTTATAATCGTGCTTTGATCAGAAAGTCAAACACAACTGATGAAACCATTATGACACTCATCAAAAATTCTAATAAAGAGGTTATGGAAGAAAATTCAAACAAAAACGCAATGGCTGCAAGCACACAAAGAGATTTGATTGCTGGAGAGGTTTCAAGGGATTTGACAAAAAGATTGTTGTTGCCTGAAGAAATTTCAAAAGCACATGAAGAAGGCATTTTGCATTTCCATGATGCAGATTATTTCATTCAACCTATTTTCAACTGTTGCCTTATCAACATAGGCGATATGTTGGACAATGGCACTGTTATGAATGGCAAACTTATTGAATCTCCAAAAAGTTTTCAAGTTGCCTGCACAGTGACCACACAAATTATTGCTGCTGTGGCATGCTCTCAATATGGTGGACAATCAGTTGACATCAGACATCTTGGCAAATATCTAAGAAGAAGCAAGGAAAAATTTGAAAGACAATTGCGTGCAAGCGAACCTAATATGGATGCAGAATCATTCAAGAAAATCATTGATATGAGAGTTAAAGACGAACTTGCATCGGGTGTTCAAACCATTCAATATCAAATCAACACACTTTTCACGACAAATGGACAATCTCCTTTTGTTACGCTTTTCCTTTACTTAGACAAAAATGATGAATATTTGGAAGAAAACGCTTTGATTATTCAAGAAATCTTAAAGCAAAGAATTCAAGGTATTAAAAATGAAATGGGAGTTTATATCACTCCTGCATTCCCAAAACTTGTTTATGTTTTGGATGAATTTAACAATTTAAGTGGTGGTAAATACGACTATGTGACAGAGCTTGCAGTAAAATGCTCAGCAAAAAGACTCTATCCTGATTATATCTCTGCAAAGAAGATGAGAGAAAATTATGAAGGAAATGTTTTCAGTCCTATGGGTTGCAGAAGCTTCTTAGCACCTTGGAAAGACGAAAACGGAAATTACAAATTTGAAGGACGCTTCAATCAAGGGGTTGTCAGCATCAATTTGCCTCAAATTGGAATAATTGCTGATGGTGATGAAGAAAAATTCTGGAAATTGTTTGATGAAAGACTTGAACTTTGTTTCAGAGCACTTATGGTTAGACATAACTCACTTAAAGGCACTAAATCTGATGTTTCACCAATTCATTGGCAATATGGTGCTATTGCTCGACTGGAAAAGGGAGAAAATATCGACAAACTTCTTTTTGGTGGTTATTCTTCTATATCTTTGGGATATATCGGTTTATATGAGGTCACAAAATTGATGAAGGGAGTTTCTCACACAGATCCAAAAGGCGAAGAATTTGCTCTTCGTGTTATGAAACATATGAGAGAAAAGACTGATGAATGGAAAAAGAAAACAAACATCGGCTTTGCACTTTATGGAACTCCAGCAGAATCTTTGTGCTATAGATTTGCACGCATTGACAAAGCTAGATTCGGGACAATTAAGGATGTCACAGATAAGGGATATTACACAAATTCTTATCATGTGGATGTTCGTGAGGACATTGACGCTTTCAGCAAATTTAAGTTTGAAGCACAATTCCAACCAATTTCTTCAGGTGGCTGCATTTCTTATGTAGAAATTCCAAATCTTACAAACAATTTGGAAGCAATAAGAGAAGTGGTTAAGTTTATTTATGAAAACATTCAATATGCAGAATTTAACACAAAAAGCGATTATTGCCATGTTTGTGGCTATGATGGAGAAATAATCATCAACGAAAACAACGAATGGGAGTGCCCACAGTGTCACAACAAAGATCACAAAAAAATGAATGTCACAAGAAGGACTTGTGGTTATTTGGGTGAAAACTTCTGGAATGTTGGAAAAACAAAGGAAATAAAAGCAAGAGTGTTGCATTTATAAAAATTAAACACTTAAGTTCTATAAAGGAAAAATATGAATTACGCAAACATAAAAAAACATGACACAGCAAATGGACTTGGTGTGAGAGTGAGTCTTTTTGTCAGTGGCTGCACACATCATTGCAAAGGATGTTTCAATTCTGAAGCTTGGGATTTTTGTTATGGTCAAAAGTATACAAAAGAAGTCCAAGACGAAATTATTGAAGCTTGCAAATCTAACTATATTCGAGGTCTGTCTTTGCTGGGTGGAGAACCTTTTGAAAAAGCGAATCAAAAAGATGTGTGTGAACTGTTAGTTAGATTTAAGAAAGAATTTCCAAATAAAGACGTTTGGTGCTATTCTGGATACACATTTGACGTAGATATGACTCCAAATGGAAAAATTTGGACAGAACACACAAAATCAATGTTGGAAAGGATTGATTTCTTGGTGGACGGCAAGTTTGTGGAAGAACTAAAAAACCTAAGACTTAAATTTAGAGGTTCGTCAAATCAAAGAATAATTGATGTTCAAAAATCTTTGAGAGAAGGGAAAACGATTACAGTTTCCGATGAAAATTTGTAATTATTGGTGAAAAAATGCAAAAGTTAAATATAAAAGTTAAAAAAATAGATGAAAAAGCGATCGTTCCGACTTATGGAACAGAGTTTGCTGCTGGCGCAGATCTTTATGCACTACTGGATGATTCAGTTGAGATTGCTCCACACGAAACGAAAAAGATATCAACAGGCGTTGCTTTTGAGATACCGGAAGGTTTGGTTGGATTGGTTTATGCAAGAAGCAGTTTGGGTTGCAAACAAGGACTTGCACCTGCCAATAAAGTTGGAGTTATTGATTCCGATTATCGTGGTGAAGTTATGGTCTTTCTCCACAATCATTCAAATGAAACAAAAACTATTAAAAATGGTGAACGAATTGCACAGATAGTTTTCACTCCATATATCAAAGGAGAGTTTGAATTAGTGGATAATTTGGAAGAGTCTGACAGGGGTGCAAATGGATTCGGTTCAACAGGAAAATAAAAAGAAGAAAATTATTTCTTCTTTTTTTAATAATATTTTAATTTATAATTTATTTTAATTTATAATTTATTTTAATTTTTATATTTTATTATTAAATAAAA
>CATKZB010000010.1 GCA_949841595.1 uncultured Christensenella sp.
CTCCTTCTGCTCCTCCAACTTCTTCTTAGCAGCTTCCAACTCATTATTTTTTTGCTCAATCTCAATCTGGTTCAGGGCAAGCAACTCCTTTTCCTTTACCGCCTTTTGGGACTGGCTCGAAAAACCGGCATACATCTTTCTCAAATAAAAAGCCGCCAGGACAAACAACAATGCCAAAAGAATGACTACTACAAGAACAGTTATCTCCAAAGGGCTGGCGGAGCCTCCTGCTGCAAATGCCTGCTGACCGCAAAAAGCAAAGCATGCAAGAAAGACAGACCACTTCCTGAACAAAGTTCTATTATTCATAATGATATATATATTTTAATTTATTTTGAATTGGAAAATTTGTGTGATATAATATTTCCATAAAAGGAGGGGAAATGGATTTTATGTTTTGGGTTTGGCTGGGTGTCATTGTTGCTACAGCCATAGCCGAATTTGCTACTATGGAAATTGTTTCCATTTGGTTTACAATTGGTGCAATTGTGCCGTTTATTTTGGCAGCAACGAATTGTGTAAGATGGGAAATTCAACTTGTTGTCTTTGTTGTGATTTCTGCAGTTTTGATTGTTTCACTAAGAAGAATAACTAAAAAATTTCTTTTAAAAAATTCTAATGGCAAGACCAATCTTGACACTTTGATAGGCAAAGAATTGCGTATGCTTAAAGGCACAGATTTTGAAACTATCGGGTCTGTTAAAGTTAATGATGTTGTTTGGAGTGCCGTAGGGCAAAACAGAGAATCAATTGGCAAAGATGAAATAGTTGAAGTTGTGAAAATAGATGGAAATAAGCTTATTGTCAAAAAAATTGAAAACATGGAAGAATCAGTTTCTTCTGTGAAAGAAAGTGAAAGTCTTTCTGAAAACAAAAAAGAAAAAAAGGAGAATAAAAAATGAGTACAGTCGGAATTGTATTTTTAGTTTTAGGAGTTTTGCTGCTGGTTGTTTTATGTGCTTCAATAAGAATTGTAAGACAAGCAACAGCAGTTGTTGTGGAGCGTTTGGGTAAATATCACAAAACGCTTGAAACAGGTGTGCATATGGTCATTCCTTTCTTTGATAGATGTTCAAGACCAATTTCATTGAAAGAAATAGTTGCAGACTTTAAGCCTCAGCCAGTTATTACAAAAGATAATGTTACTATGCAAATAGACACAGTTGTTTATTTTCAAGTGACAGACCCAAAACTTTTTAGTTATGGTGTTGACAGCCCAATTCGTGCTATTGAAAATTTGACTGCAACAACTCTTCGTAACATTGTCGGAGAACTTGAACTTGACGAAACATTGACATCAAGAGATATTGTTAACACAAAAATGAGAAACATTATCGATGAAGCAACAGATCCTTGGGGGATTAAAATCAATCGTGTGGAATTGAAAAATATTCTTCCTCCAAAAGATATTCAAGATGCAATGGAAAAGCAAATGAGAGCTGAAAGAGAACGTCGTGAACAAATCTTGAAAGCAGAGGGTGAAAAAAGATCTAATATTTTGGTTGCAGAAGGTGAAAAACAAGCTCAAATTTTGAGAGCTGAAGCTGAAAAGCAAACTAAGATTTTGCAAGCTGAAGCAAGAAAGGCAGAACTCATCGCTCAAGCTGAAGGTGAGAATAAAGCTATTGAACTTATCAATAATGCTAATCCTAATGCACAATATATCACTTTGCAAGGTTTTGAAGCTTTGAAAGTTTTGGCAAATGGAAAATCAACAAAGATTATTGTACCAAGCGAAATTCAAAATATTTCAGGGCTTTTGGCTAGTATGACTGAAGTTGTGAAGGGTGACAACAATTTGATTAATAACGAAAAAAGTGCCAACCATGAAAAAGTTGAAACCAAAACTGTAAGAAAAACTAAGAAATAAAACATCGGAAAAACTTTAAATTTTGAAATTCTTAAAATGCTTTATCAGACTTGATAATGCATTTTTGTTTTATGTTTGATTCTTCCTGTTTTTCATCTGTTTTGTTAATTGATGCTATGTAAGTTGATTTTTTAAAAATAAAATGGTGTAATTAAATTACAAAATATGAAGGTTTGTGATATAATGTATATATGAAATTAAAGACATGGAAAGGTTATAATTTAATTGATGCTTTTTTGCTTGGTGGGGGAATTCTCACAATCTTAGTAACTGCAATAATATTTAAATCCAATTGGCTTGTTATTGTAAATTCATTGCTTGGAATTTGTTGCGTTTTTATGCAAGCAAAAGGTAAAATTGCGACTCAATTTATTGGTGTTATTTGGTTTGTATTTTATTGTTATTTGTCCTATCAACAAAAGTATTATGGTGAAACAATTCTATATGCAACAATCATGATACCACTTTACATTTATGGAATAATTAGTTGGCTTGCACATAGGGACAAAAAAGACAATGTTGTGATCATAAAAAATAAAATAAGTTTAACAGAACTACTTATTTTTCTGTCGATTTGGCTTTGTGTGGACGTTGGAGTTTTCTTTCTTCTTCAAACTCTTAACACAGCACAGCTTTGGCTCTCAACAATTGCTTTTTGTACAATGATTCCTAGTGTGTATTTGCTTATGCGCCGAAATAAATGGAATCAATTATTATTTTTAATAAATGATATTGTCCTTTGCATTTTGTGGCAAACACTTGTCTATAAAGGCGATTATAGCTTTATTCCTATCTTGTGTTATCAAGTTTTTCAAATTATTTACGACGCATATGGAATGTTTGAATGGGTAAAACTTGAAAAGAAACAAAAAAATGAAAATTTGGAAGAATTGGAAACAACAAACAACATAAAAGGAGATAAATGATTATGAATTATAAAATAGATTTAGTTAGAAAGAATGAACTAAAAGAATGTGCAAAAATTTTAAGAAATATTTACAACAATAATGTGTTAAGTGAAGGTTGGACAGAAACAACCTCTTTAAATACTTGTAAGTTTTTCTTTAAACAAAACAGAGATTTGTTTTTTGTAGCAAAAAATGATAAGGGGGGGTAATAGGATTTACCTATGGCTTTATAAAACCTTGGGCACACGGGAATATGCTTATGATTGAAGAAATATCTGTTGATGAAAATCATAGAAAACAAGGTATTGCAAAATCACTTATGTTTGCACAAATTTCGAAAGCAAAAGAAAAATACAAAATAACAAATATTATGGGTGAGACATATTTAAACAAAAATGCTAAGTGGATACCATTTGATTGGTATAAAAATATTGGCTTTTCAAAGATAGATGATTTGTTTTTAATGGATGGCGAAACAGACACCATTTTATCCAAATTAAAAAAATAAAAATTTTCAATAAAAAAAACAAACTCATAGATATTGATGTGTATTCAACCAGATTTAATGAGTTTGTTTTTTTGTTAGTTTCAAAGTTTGCAGTCCTTAACTTATACCTATTTTATATGTTTTTCTGCCTCGTTTGCAATTCTTCTCATTGCAGTGACGGTTTCAACTGGAAATTTCCCGGATGCAGATTCACCAGACAGCATAACTGCGTTTGTTCCATCAAAAACTGCGTTTGCCACGTCACTTATTTCGGCTCTTGTTGGGCGAGCATTATATGTCATGCTTTCCATCATTTGTGTTGCAGTGACAACAAACTTTCCAGCTTTGTTACATTTTTTGATAAATTCTTTTTGAAGGTAAGGGATTTTAACAAAATCTATTTCCACTCCCAAATCACCACGTGCAACCATGATTCCATCAGAAACTTCCAAAATTTTATCAAAGTTTTTGACGCCTTCTTCGCTTTCAATTTTTGAAATGATTTTTATTTTGTTGTAATTTATGTTATTAAAAAACTCTCTTACTTGCACAACATCTTTTGCACAACCAACAAAGGAAATTGCCACAAGATCAGCTCCAATTTCTTTTGCAAAACAAAGATCGCTTTTATCTTGTTCACTTAAGTATGGCATTTCAGTTTTGACACCTGGAAGATTAATACTTTTGTTGTTTGAAAGTTCTCCACCATGCACAACTGTGCATGTGATTAAAGTTGCAGTTGTTTTTTCTGCTTTAAGTTCGATATTTCCGTCATTTAATAAAATTTTTGTTCCTGCTTTAACAACTTTTGGAAGATTTGCATAAGTCACGCTGACTTGTTTTTGATTTCCAACAACATCTTTTGTTGTCAAAACAAACTTTGCTCCATCTTTAAGCAAAATTTTGTCATTTTCAAATTTCTTGACTCTGATTTCAGGTCCTTTTGTGTCAAGCATAAGTTGAACTTTTTTCTTTGTGTTTTTGCTTGCTGACAAGACTGCATTGACCATTTTTTTATGGCTTTCATGAGTTCCATGGCTCATATTAAAACGAGCAATATTCATGCCGGATTGAATCATCTTTTCAAGAGTGTTTACATCGCTGCTTGCTGGCCCTAAAGAGCATATTATTTTTGTTTTATTCATTATTTTTCTCCTATGCATAGATAATAACAAATTTGTCGAAAAAAATGCAAATATATTTGTTTTCTTTCTTCTTTTTTAACAAATTTTTCTTTGCTTATTCAACTTTTTGCCATTTAATTTGTTCTTTTTACAAAAAATTACTTATGTTTAATAAAAAATGGTTGTAATCCTAAATCAAATGTGTTAAAATATAAAAAGTTAGAGGGGTGCTTATGAACATGCTTTTGAGTATTTGGGATGATTTTAGCAATTGGGTTACTTTGGAATGGTCACAAACAACTTACATCCTTGTGGTTTGCATTTTTGGACTTTGTGGTTTGATGGCTTTGCTTTCTTTCTTTAAGGGAAATTTCAACAAAGGAAAAAAAATCAAATGGGGTAAAATAGTTTTGGCCGTGTTTATGTTTGCACTTTTGGCCGTTGTGTCTTATGCAAGATTTGCCTAAAAATTTTAAGGAGATAAATTTATGAACAATATGTTACTTGAAACAACAGGAATTCCACTTTGGATATCAAATTCTTTTCCAATAATAAGAATTGTGCTTTTTTGTTTGGTTGTGGCTTGTGCAATCATTTTGATTGTGACGACTTTATTTCAAAATGAAGATTCAAACAGTGCTGATGTCATCACTGGACAACAAGAAAGTTATTATTCAAAAAATAAAGGTGGTTCAAGAGATTCAAAATTAAGACTTATCACTATTATAACATCAATTGTTGCTGTGGTTTGCGTTGTTTTGTATTTTGTTAGTCTTTTGATATATTCAGGAAATTAAGGAATTTTTAATGAGTAAAAAAAAAGAAATTTTATCTGTTATAGAAAAAAATAGTTTGGTATTTTCAAATGTTGACAAACTATTTTTGTTTTTGTCTTCTAAACTTGAAATCTCTGTTGATCAAGTTAAGAAGATTTTTTATTCTCTTGTTGCAAATGGCGATATTTATGAGATAAGAAGAAACAAATTTATCACCATTCCTTCACATGGATTTGTGAAAGGGGAGTTTTTTGGAACAGCAAAAGGATTTGGTTTTGTTAAAGCAGATGGCTTTAATGAAGATATTTTTATTCCTGCAAACAAAACTTTGGGAGCTTTGGATGGTGAAAAAGTTATCGTTAAACTTTTGTCGCAATCAAACGAGGGTGCTGATGGAGAAGTGGTCAGCATTTATCAAGAACTTGAAAGTTTGGTGGGTGCGATTAATGTTGTGGGTGGAAATTATTTTCTTGACCCAGACAATAACAAAATTCCTTTTGATTTGCCAATTGTTAAAACTGGACTTAAAATAAAGCAAAACATGAAAGTTTTGGCAAAGGTTATAAGAACGGACAAGGGAAAAATAAAATGCGTTGTAAACGAAATTTTGGGTTATGAAGATGATGTCAAGGCATTGGAACTTTCTATTATAAGAGAACACAACCTTTTTGAAACTTTTCCACAGCAAGTTGTTGAAGCTGAAAGAAAATTGCCAAAAATTGTTTCGGTTTCTCAAAAGAAAGGAAGATTGGATCTAACAAAAGAAATTATTTTTACTATTGACGGTGCAGATGCCAAGGATTTAGACGATGCTGTAAACATCAAAAAGTTTGACAAATATTATGAAGTTGGGGTGCATATTGCAGATGTGGGCGAATATGTAAAGCAAAACAATGTTTTTGATGAGGAAGCTTACAAACGTGGCACGAGTGTTTATTTTCCAACGTCTGTGCTTCCTATGTTGCCAAAAGGGCTTTCAAATGGAATTTGTTCTTTGAATGAAGGTGTTGAAAGATTGACATTGTCTTGCATCATGAAAGTTGACTTTGAAGGTAAAGTTTTTGATTATAAAATTTGTGAATCTGTCATAAAAAGTGTGGCAAGGCTTACTTATAAAGAAGTACATGAAGCTTTGCAAGGCAAAGTTAATCAAAAGACAAAAAATTTAAAGCAAGATTTTGTGCTTATGAGAGAACTTTGTGACATTTTGGAAGCAAACACAATAAAACGTGGTGCTTTGGATTTGGACATCCCAGAAGTTCAGTTTGTTTTTGACGAAAAGGGAATGGCTGTTGGCATTGAAAGAAGAGAAAGAAATGAAGCCCACAGACTCATTGAAGATTTCATGGTTTTGGCAAACGAAACAGTGGCTCGACATTTCAACAAACTTGGAATTCCTTTTGTCTATCGTGTGCATGAAACTCCAACAAAAGAAAAGGTTTTGGGGGTATGTGACTTTTTGAAAGGCATTGGTGTGCGATATCCACAAGTGCCTGATGACATCACGCCTTCTTATTATCAAACTGTTTTGAATGGTGTGGAAAACTTAAACACAAAAGATGTTGTGAATAAAGTTGTTTTGAGGTCTTTGCCAAAAGCAAAATATTCAAACAAAAATCTGGGGCACTTTGGTCTTGCTTTGGTGGATTATTGTCATTTCACTTCTCCAATCAGAAGATATCCAGATTTGACAATTCACAGAATTATCAAAGAGTGGTTGCATAAGAAAGGTAAGCTTTCAAATGACAGAAAAGATGAATTGGATGAATTTGCATTTGAGTCGGCAGAACAATCTTCAAGTTGTGAAAGAAATGCAGATTATGCAGAAAGAGATGTTGACGATCTTTGGAAAGCATATCTGATGAAAGACAGAGTTGGAGAGGTGTTTGATGCTACAATTTCGTCAGTCACAAATTTTGGAATTTTTGTTGCACTAGACAACACGGTTGAGGGGCTTATCAAGATTGAAGACCTTCCAGACGATGCTTATTTGTTTTTGGAAAAACAACTTAAGCTTAAGGGCTCATCCCATGTGTACTCGTTGGGAGATAAACTTAAAGTCGAATTAACTGGCGTTCAATTGCAGGTAAGAAAGATTGACTTTAAAGTTGCAAATGTTTAAAATTAAAGAAAAAATGCCAAAATTTGGTATTTTTTTGAAAAAAATAACCGATTTTTTAGATTTTTTTAAAAAAGGGTATTGAAATGTTTAGAATTAAGTGTTATAATAGGAGAGGAAATGAAGGTTATCTCAAACAATAAAAAAGCGTTTTATGATTACTTCGTTTCAGACTTAGTTGAGGCTGGAATTGTTTTGGAAGGTTGTGAAGTCAAGTCCGTTAGGGCTGGTGGAGCAAGTTTGACAGACAGCTTTGTTGTGATTAAAAACGGCGAGATGTTTCTCAAAAATGCTTATATCAAACCTTATGAAAAGACCACTTCTTATAAGCCAGACGAACGAAAAACAAGAAAATTGCTTTTAAACAAAAGTGAAATTCAGAAGTTTGAACGTATGACAAAAGAGAAGGGATTCACCATTGTGGCAACAAAGATTTATTTCAATAAATCAAACAGAGTCAAAGTGGAGATTGGTCTTGCAAAAGGGAAAAAACTTTACGACAAAAGACAAACCCTTAAAGAAAAGTCAATCAAAAGAGATATCGAAAGATATTCAATTTGAAACTTTTGGGGACGATTTTGGTTTCGACGGGGATTTAAGACAAATATATAAAGCATGTGGTGGGGCCCTGACACCTTAAACAAGAGCAAGCGAAATAAACGCAAACGAAAACAATGTTGTTTCTTTCAATAATGCTGCTTACGCTGCTTAGTGAAAAAACACAATTTGATTGAAAAATTTCAATCTGCTCTGGTTTTGATTTGCCATCAAAACATTTGAGTATCATCTTAGGCAAAAATTTTATGTTGAGTTTCTCTTGCAGACATAAAAAATTTTAAGAGATAGTTTTTAAAACTTGTTTATGAGTTAATTAAAAATGAAATTTAAACATAAACTAAACATGTAGAAAGGTATTTGGCTAGGTTTTCGGACGAGGGTTCAATTCCCTCCGTCTCCACCAAAAAACAAAAGTCTGAAAATGTTTGACTTGACTTTCAAACCAAAAAATGGTTAAATATTTGAGAAAAAACTCAAAAAATTTAAAAAGGAAGGTAATTTGCTATGTTTAATTCACTTTTAAATGCCGGAAATGTTGGAATTGATTCTTTGATCTTGGATGTTTTCATCATTCTTGGAATTGTTGTTGCCGGTGCACTTGTGGTTTATTTCTTGTGGGAAGCAGTGACTTCAGTTATTGCAAGAAACAAGAAAAATGGTCCTGCAGAAAAACTTAATCTTGATGTGTTGGATCAAAAAGAAAATCCTGCTGTTTCAAACTTCCAATTGGATGCAGAACCTGTTAAAGAAGAAGTTAAGGAAGAGGTTATCGAACCTGTTGAAACAGTGGAAGAAGCTGTCCTTGAAGATGTTGATTCTGCAAAAGCTGAAGAAGAAAAGGCAGAAATGGAAGCTGAAATGTCTGAAGAAGAACGTGAAAACGCTGAAAGACGTGCTTATCTTGAAGCAAGAAGACAAGAACTTCTTAAGAGAATGCAAGCTGAAATGGAAGAAGAACCTGCAGAAGAAAACGAAGAAGTTGAAGAAGAAACAACTGAAACAGTGGAAGAAACTCAAGAGTCTGAAGCTGAAGAAACAGTTGTTGAAGAATCAACTGAAAATGTTGACGCTTTGGCTGATGAAAGAAAAGCATTGGCTGCTGAAAAAGAAAGATATGAAACAATGGTTAAAGAATTGGAAGAAGCTAAACGTGCTTTGGCTGCTCAAGAACCAAAATCAGTTGTTGAAACAGTTGTTGTAAACAACAAATTGGCTGGACTTTCTTTGGAAGAACTTAAAGAAAAATTGGCAAACGCTGAAGATCGTTTGAAATCAACAGAAAAAGAATTTAAACAATGCAAAAAAGAATATATTCCTCTTCGTAAAGTTTGGACTACTCACGAAAAGGATGAAAAGAAACTCAGAAGAAAAGAAGCTCTTGTTGCTAGACAAAAAGTTTTGCTTTATGGTGTTAACAACTATGCTGACATCGATGAAGAAAAAGCTAAGAAATTGGCAGAAGACCTTGACCTTTTGGATGGACTTAAACTTTCAGTTCAACATTGTGAAGAAGTTATGAAAAACAATGAAGAAAGATATCCACTTTTGGAAAAAATGTACAATGTTTTGAAACTTAGAGATGAAGAACTTAAGAATGACATTGAATCTTACAGAGCTGAAATCGCAAGACTTGAAAAAGAACAAGCACAACTTAATTCTGAAAGTGAACAAAACTAATAGATTTTAAAGAAACCACTTGTTTAAGTGGTTTTTTGTTGCATAAAAAGAAAAACAACCTAGAATTAGGTTGTTTTATTCTTCTCTTCCGACTAAGTAATCTATTGTACAATTAAAATATTCAGCAAGTTTAATTAAATTGTCACTTGTAATATCTGATTCGCCATTTTCCCAACGACATAATTGGGCAGTTGAAATACCTACCTTTAAACTTAAAGCTTTATATGATAAATTTTGTTCAGCTCTTAATTCTTTCAGTTTGTTTGAGAATTTTCTATCCATGAACATATTTTATCATAAAAATATTAAAAATTTATTGACATTACATATATGTAATGCTATAATGTATATTAATGTTACATATATGTAACAAATTTAATAAAAAGGAAGAAAAAATGAAAAATTTTGTAACCATTTTGGTATCTTGTTTTCAATTTTGGAAAAAATGTGCTACAATAACAGAGAGGTAAGAAAATGAAAGAAAAATTTAATTTAAACGACATCATCTTTCAAGCATATGCTGATAGACCTATGAGTGATGAAGTCAAAAAACAATTGGACATTGTTGCTGAAAAAACAGACAAACTTATGGATTATTTGGATGAGAAAAACAAAGAATTGTTTAGACAATATGAAATGGATGTCATTGAACTTAATGCCATCTATCAAGAAGAACTGATTGATTTTCTTTTGGAATTTATCAGGACGTTTTTTAACAAATAAGACTTTCAATTTTCACTTAAAAATGTGTAAAGCAAAAGGCTTTACTTTTTTGTGCGTTTGATATACAATATATTGTTTTTAAGGAGTTGTATATGATTTTGGATGTTCAGAAAGAACAATTGGCTAGATTAAATGAAGAATTTGTTTTCATCAAGGAGTGTCTTTGACCCGGCTGGACAAGAAAAAAAACTTGAAGAGTTGAAAAAAGAACAACTTTCTGATGGATTTTTTAACGATACAAAAAAAGTGTCAAAAGTTGGAAGAGAAGTTAAATTTTGTGAATATAAGCTTGAAAAGGCAAAACATTTGCAAACTGAAATTGACAATTGTTTTGCAAGCATTGAACTTTTGGAAGAAATTGATGATGAAGGAATTTTTGATGAACTTGTTTCAACAATTTCGTCTTTGGAAAAAGAAATCGAAAATGCAAAGCTTGAAACTTTGCTTTCTGGAAAATATGACAATTATAATGCAATTTTGACTTTGCATGCTGGTGCTGGTGGCACTGAAGCTCAAGATTGGGCTGATATGCTTTTCAGAATGTATAACATGTATGCAGAAAAGAATGGGTTTAAAGTGAAAGTTTTGGATTCTCTTGATGGTGACGAGGCTGGAATAAAGTCAATTTCCTTCTTAATTTCGGGAGAATATGCTTATGGCTATCTCAAGGCTGAAAAAGGGGTGCATAGGCTGGTAAGAATTTCTCCTTTCGATTCAAATGCAAGGCGTCACACAAGTTTTGCAAGTTTGGAAGTCATGCCTGAGATTGAAGAAGCTCCTGACATCATTATTAGACCAGAAGATTTAAAAATCGACACTTACAGAAGCTCGGGTGCTGGTGGACAACATGTCAACAAAACTGAATCGGCAATCAGAATAACTCATATTCCAACTGGAATCATTGTTGCTTGCCAGAACGAGCGTTCTCAAGTTCAAAACAAAGAAACAGCGATGAAAATGCTCTATTCAAAACTTGTGGAAAAACAAGAATTGGAAGAAATGGAAAAATTGGCTTCAATCCGTGGCGATGTCAAAAAAATAGAGTGGGGAAGCCAGATTCGTTCCTATGTTTTTTGCCCTTACACAATGGTCAAAGACCACAGAACCAATTTTGAAACTAGTGACGTTCAAGCTGTTATGAATGGTGACATTCAAGATTTTATTAATGAATATCTTAAAAGGACAAGTGTGAAGGGATGATGAATTATCTTGAAGAGGCTAAACTTAAATATGAAAATCTGAAGCACAAAAAAGATGTGCTTATTCTTTCAATTGAATCTTCTTGCGATGAAACTTCAATTGCACTTGTCAAAAATGGAAGAGAAGTTTTGGCAAATATTGTTTCTTCTCAAATTGACATCCACAAACTTTATGGTGGGGTCGTTCCTGAAATTGCATCCAGAAATCATATTAAAAATATCTCAGGAGTCTTGAAAGAAGCTCTTGCAGTTTCTGGAAAAACTCTGCAAGAGATTGATGCTGTGGCTGTGACTTATGGTGCAGGGCTTATGGGGGCTTTGCTTGTTGGAGTTAATTTTGCAAAAACTCTGGCTTACTCTTTGAGAGTGCCTTTGATTGCAGTCAGTCATGTACATGGCCACATCGGTGCAAATTATATCTCTTATGCCGAACTTGAACCTCCTTTCATGTGTTTGATGGTGAGTGGTGGTCACACTGCAATCATTGATGTGAAAGATTATTGCTCTTTCAACTTGATTGGTTCAACTGTGGACGACTCTGTCGGTGAGTGTTTTGACAAGGTTGCAAGAGTTCTGGGGCTTTCTTACCCAGGTGGCCCAAATATTGACAGATTGGCAAAACAAGGTCAAAATACAATTAAATTTAATTATAAAGCACCACTTAAAGACAGTTTCAACTTTTCTTTCAGTGGGCTAAAGACTGCAGTTGTAAATTTTGTTCACAACAAAGAGCAAAAAGGTGAAACATTTTCAAAAGAAGACTTGGCTTGCTCTTTTCAAGAACTTGTCACTGATGAACTTTGTATAAAAACTATGAAAGCTTGCAAAGAGCTTGGACAAAAGAAATTGGTTGTTGCTGGTGGTGTGGGGGCAAATTCTCGGTTGAGAGAAAAATTGCAACAATATTGTGATGAAAATGGTGTGAAAATTTTTATGCCAATTCTGAAATATTGCACTGATAATGCTGCAATGATTGGTGCAATTGCATATTATTATATATTGGCAGATAAAGGTTTGGCTGATTTGACATTGACAGCAAAACCTACTGTTGGAATTTAGGGGAATGAAATTGGACAATCTAAAGAAGTTTTTCGCCCAGATAAAGTGGTATGAATATACATATTTGTTTTTGTTTTTTGCAACGGTGATCACACTTGGAATTGTGTTTAAGTCAAGCTATTTGGTGATTTTGAATTCAGTGTTTGGCATTGCAACTTGCTTTTTTGCTGCAAAAGGCATGTTAATTGCAAATTTTACAGGAATTATTCAAGTTGTTATGTACATTGCTATGTGTGTTTTCAACAAATATTATGGAGAAATAATTGTTTGTTGCACAATTTCAATTCCTGTTTATGTTTTGTCTGCCATAACTTGGTTTAGAAACAGAAACAAAGAAAATAATGTCGTTAAAATCACCAAAGCTGTTGGCTGGAAAGAATGGGTGATTGTACTATCTGTTGTTGCTGTGATTTCTGTGGGAATGTATTTCTTGCTTCAAGTTTTTAACACTGCCAATTTGTTGGTTAGCACTATTTCTGTTGGAATCACTGGACTTGCTGGATACTTGTTGATGAGAAGGTCTGAATATAATTTTATTGCTTTTTTAGCGAACAACTTAATGTGTTTTTTGTTGTGGATTAATATTGTTTTGCAGGGAGATATTTCTTATATCACAACTTGCACCAACTATGTTCTTTATTTCAGCATGAATCTGTTTGGAATCTTTAATTGGTTGAGACTTAAAAAACAACAAAATAATTTTCAAGATAACAACTTAAATAGTTTGGAAATAAAAGGAGAATGATTATGGAGCTTTTGGCACCAGCTGGTAATTTTGAGAAATTTTTGACAGCTCTTCATTTTGGAGCCGATGCTGTTTATTTGGCAGGTGGCAGATTTGGACTGCGTGCTTTTGCAGGAAATTTCAGTGAAGAAGAAATGAGACAAGCTGTTATTTTGGCTCACTCACAAAACAAAAAAGTTTATGTGACTTTGAATATCATTGCCAAAGACAAAGATTTTGACGGCTTGAATGACTATTTGAACTTTTTGCAAGAAATTGATGTGGATGCCGTGATTGTGGCTGATATTGGAATGTTGCAATACATCAAAAAACATGCTCCAAAACTTTGTGTTCATGTGAGCACGCAAGCAAATATAATCAATTCTTATTCGGCGAAGCTTATGGTGGAACTTGGCGCGAAGAGACTTATTTTGGCAAGAGAACTTTCTGTTGAAGAAATAAAGGAAATTCGTAAAAACATTCCAAATGACATTGAAATAGAAGTTTTTGTGCATGGTGCAATGTGCATGGCTTATTCGGGTAGATGTTTGCTGTCAAACTATTTGACTGGAAGAGATTCAAATCATGGTGAATGTGTTCAAGCTTGCAGGTGGAAATATATGGTCAGAGAAGTCAATCGAGAAGATGAACTGGAAGTTCAAGAAGATGAAAATGGGGCATATATTTTCAATTCAAAGGATTTGAATATGTTGGAGCACCTTGATATTTTGAAAGAAATTGGAGTGGACAGCATCAAAATTGAAGGACGTATGAAATCTCCTTATTATGTGGCAACCGTTGTAAACGCTTATCGAAAAGCTTTGGCTATTTTGCCTGAAAAACCTTCAAAAGAACTCTGCGCAGAACTTTTAAAGGCAAGTCACAGAAGATATACAACTGGTTTTTATTTTAAAGATGAAAACAAGCAGTTTATTGAAGATTCTATGCCAGTTCAAGAGAGTGAATTTGTTGCACTGGTTACATCTGATGCAAAAGATGGTTTTGTGGAAGTTGAAATGCGTAACAAATTTTCAGTTGGAGATGAACTTGAAATTTTGAGTCCAGATAATGACATATTCAATAAAAAACTTGTTGTCGAAAAAATAATCAATTCTCAACAAATCTCTGTTGATTCAGCTAAAGTTGTGCAAGAAAAAGTGCTTATTTCTTGTCAATTTCCTCTTAAAAAAGGTGACATTTTAAGAAGATAGGACATATTTAAAAATTTTTAACTATTGTTTGACTTGGATTTAATTTTTATGATAGCATATTCCAAAGAGGTTTAAATGGCAAGACTCAATATAAAAAATATTGAAAATGTGGAAGGAAAATATCATTTGATGTTTTTTGAAGGAAAAAAAATGATTGAAAATGCCAATAACGATTTGCGTTTTTCAATTTTTTCCTTTCTTTTATTCACTTGTCTTTTGCTACTTTTTGTGATAATTTCCGGCTTTAATTTGTTTTATATTGGCTTTATGTTGGTGTTTTTGATATTTTTCCTTTCAATGGTGATTTATCTTCTCCGAGTGAAAAGAAAAGGAAAAAAACAATGTATTTTGGCAGTGCAAAGTTCAAGAGCAAATGAAATTGTTGCAAAACAAGTTGACAATCGAGGTGCTGGAAAGGCAATTGTGAAGTCAATGTCAAGCACTTTGGATAAATATGACGCAAAACAAAAATATCCAAGTTTTTTGCAGAAATATAAGCGAAAAAGAAAGCATGACCACTTAGTTGGCATTATTACTGAATTTGAAAAGGAAGAAAAAAAGAAGAAATAATCTTCTTTTTTGTTTTTAAATCTAAATTGTTGCTAGTTACGCAAAAATTGCTTGTTTTTTTTGCTTGTTTTTGATATCATTATAGATAGATTTTAGGAGTGTTTATGATTACTGATAAAGAGCTTAAAGACAAATGGTTTAAATTTTTTGAAAGTCATGGTTTTAAAAGAATTGATAGTTATTCAATTGTGCCAGAAAATGATCCAACTGTTTTGTTTACGACAGCAGGTATGCATCCTCTTGTGCCATATCTTATGGGAGCAAAACATCCAGCTGGAGACAAAATTTGCGACATTCAAAGATGTATAAGAACAAACGACATTGAGTCTGTTGGTGATGAAAGTCACTTGACAGCATTTGAAATGCTTGGGAATTGGTTTTTGGGTGAATGTGACAAAGAAAAAATGATCAAATATTCTTATGAATTTTTAACAAGTCCAGAATATTTGGGCATTAACAAAAGTCGCTTGGCTGTGTCTGTTTTTGCAGGTGATGAAACAGCACCAAAAGATGAACTTGCTTATAACACTTGGAAAAAGTGTGGAATTGATCAAGTCTTTTATTTGAACAAAGAACACAACTGGTGGGCTTTGGGTGGTGGAGTTGGTCCATGTGGCCCAGACACTGAGATGTTTTACGACACTGGGAAACCAAAGTGTTGCGAAAATTGTTCTCCAGCTTGTGACTGTGGAAAATATCTTGAAATATGGAACGATGTTTTCATGCAATATAAAGTTGAAAAAGTGGGAGAACCAGCAAAACTTTTGGCAAGACCAAACATTGACACTGGAATGGGGCTTGAGAGAACGGTTGTGGTTTTGAATGGACTTAAGAGTGTTTATGACGCTGGAATTTTCAAAGAAGTGATAGACTTTATCAATTCAAAAGCTGAAGTTAAGTATGATGAAAGTGAAACTGCAAAACGTTCTTATAGAATTATCACTGATCATTTGCGTTCTTCAATGTTTGTGCTTGGAGATGTTAAAGGAGTTGTGCCTTCAAATGTTGGACAAGGATATATTTTAAGAAGATTTATTCGTAGAGCCGTAAATCATGCAAGAAATATCAAATTTGATGTTAAGTATTTTTCTGACATAATTGACCTTTATGTGGACAAACATGGAGAAGATTATAAAGATATAGCTCAAAACAGACAACTTATAAAAGATGAACTTGCAAAAGAAGTTGAGAAATTTTCTAAGGCTTTGGAAGAAGGTCATAAGGAGTTTGAAAAAGTGATTTCTGGGATTGAAAAACACAAACAATTTGCTTCAATGAAGGGTGAAGTTGTTGAAAATATCATTTCAGGAAAAGCTGTTTTCAGATTATATGACACATTTGGATTTCCTTTTGAACTTACTAAAGAGTTGGCTCAAGAAAGAGGTTATGCTGTTGATGAAGAAGGTTATAAAAAAGCTTTCGAGGAACACCAAGAAAAAAGCAGAACTGCTTCTGCCGGAGTTTTTAAAGGTGGTCTTGCTGACAGCTCTTATGAAAGTACAAAATTGCACACAGCAACACATTTGATTATGGCTGGACTTAGAAAGATGTTTGGACCACAAGTTATGCAAAAAGGGTCAAACATCACACCAGAAAGACTTAGAATCGACTTTAATCTGGATCATAAAATGCTTCCTGAAGAAATTTCTGAGCTTGAAAGATTTGTTAATGATGCAATTGCCAAAGAAATTGATGTTACATGCGATGAGATGAGTGTGGCAGAAGCAAAAAACAGTGGAGCTGTGGGTGTTTTTGAAAGTAAATATGGGGATGTTGTCAAAGTTTACAGCATTGGTGATATTTCAAAAGAAATTTGTGGTGGTCCTCATGCCAAAAACACAAGAGATTTACATCATTTGAAAATTGTTAAAGAAGAAAGCTCTTCAAGTGGAATTCGCAGAATAAAAGCGATTTTAGATTAATATTGCAAGTAACTGCATTGACAATATGAAATATTTGTGTTAATATATTTATATAAATTTATTAAGGAGGAAGGTTATGGCTCAAGGAACAATTAGAAAAGGCTTTTTCTTCTATTTTGGTTTGTTGGTTTTGCTCTTGATTTCTATTTTCTTTATCTGCCTTGTGGTTATGATGTTCAATCCTGGAAGCACTGTCCTTTGGATGCAGTATTTCACAGAAGACAATCATATTCTCGTTGAAAAAACTACAGATGAAGGAAAAAAAGACATTGATTATTCAAAGTTGACTACATTGGAAATTGAATGTTCTTATGCGAATGTTTCTGTTCAAAGAAGTAAAGAATTCACATCTAATGGAATTCACATAATCAATAATGCAAAGGGTTTTACTGCTGCTTCTTCTGCAGTTAAATTTTCTTATGAAGCGACTTTGTCTGGCGATTCAACTTTGAGAATTAAAGTTGTTGAACCAACTGGATTTGTTTATTTTTCAAAAGATATAAGAATTGTTTTGCATGCTTATTCTGAAAATAGTTTAAATTTTAATAATTTGAAGCTTAAGGTTTTAACTAAAGAAGGAAATGTGGAAATTGGAGGAACAAATACACGTGCAGCCGAAGAAGTCAATTTAAATTCATTAAATGTGGAAACTGGCAAAGGAAATATATATATCGGTGACAAATTAAACACAAAAAGTTTGTCTGCTCTTACACTCACTGCATCTGAAGGTTATATTCAATCTTTTAAAAGTGTGAAATTTGGTGATAACAAAACTGCAAATGGTATTGAAGCAAATTGTGATGCAACCATAAAAACTGAAAAGGGAAGAATTTTGTTTGGTGTTTTAAATATGTCAGGCGCAAATGTCAATCTTATTTGCAAATCGGGAGATGTTGCAATTGACAACATCTATGCAAACAAAACTAGTGTTTCTTGCGTACAAGGGAATTATAAGTTGGGTGATATATATGGAGATTTGGATTATACCAATTCTGAAGATTCAATTTTAGCTCCAAATATTACAGCAGGAAAAATCACTGGTTCTTTCACTTTGACAACAAAGGGAACGGTTGATTCTTCCCCAAGAATTAATATTAAAGAAATCACAAAAAATCTTGTTGTAATTTCAGACAGGGGTGATCTTAATGTTAAAAAAGTTCATGGAGCAATCTCAGTTACAAGTGAAAACCAATTAAATGTTAATCTTGTGGTTGCAGATGATAAATCAGCATCCGACACCATTTCAATTGTCAACAAAAATGGTGAAGTTAAACTTGGTTTTATCGGAACTATGGCAGGAAATGTTGGAATTACAACCGACACAAGCAAGATTGTGGTTAATGTAACAAGCGTAACAAAGTTTACTTCCAATGCATATGCCAATGATCAAGCAGGAGCAACTAAACTTGCTGACGACAAAATAAGTGTTAGTCATGGTTTAAGTGGTGAACAAACAAAAAATCCACTTAATGTTGAGGGAACATCAGCAATAAGAGGAAATATGACAATTAAAACCAATGCTTCAGTGGCATATAATTTGGTTGCTGTTGACAGTTTGGTGGCATAATGGCTATTTATGATCGAACAATTTTGTTCGGTCTTTTTTATTGTTTTTGTTTTGTTTGTCATTGCGTTTTGTTATATAATTAATTCATAGGAGAAGTTATGGTTTGGGTTTATGTTTTGATTTCTATAGTCATTGTTTTGCTGCTGGTGACAATATTCGTTTGTTTGAAAACAAGAAGTGAGAGCAAATTGTCAAAAGATGATAAGAATGCTATTATAAGCAGTTTTAACAGCAATATAGATTTTATTAGTAAAAGCTTGAGCGAAACTCAAAAAGCCAATAATACGGCTATTTTGGAGACTATCAAGGCTTTTCAAGAGAATTTGTCAGGCAATCATGAAATGCTGGAAAAAAGAGTTATGGAGCTTATTAAACAGCTTGATGATCGTATGCAAAACATCAGCAAGATGCAAGAGGAAAAACTTGAGACAATCAGACAGTCAAATGAACGACAACTTAAATCTTTGCAAGAAGATAATAACAAACAACTTGATAAGATGCGTGAAACTGTGGATGAAAAACTTTCAAAGACAATAAATGAAAGATTTGAACAAAGTTTCAAAGTTTTGAGTAATCAGTTGGAAAGTGTCTATAAGTCACTTGGTGAAATGCAAAATATTGCCACAGATGTTGGAAGTTTGACCAAGATGCTTTCTAATGTGAAAACCACAGGTATCTTTGGAGAAATTCAATTGGGAGCAATCTTTGATCAACTTTTGACAAAGGATCAATATGAGACAAATTTTGTTACTGCAGATGGAAGAGAACCAGTTGAATATGCAATAAAACTGCCAGGACAAGCAGATGGTGATTTTGTGTATTTGCCTGTTGATTCAAAATTTCCTTACACGATTTATAGCGATTTGCAAACTGCATATGAGAAAAATGATTTTGAAGTTGTTAAGCAGAAAAAAGAACAGCTTAAAAACACCATTAAGGGGATGGCTAAAGATATAAACACCAAATATATTTATCCACCAAAAACCACCAATTTTGCTGTTATGTTTTTGCCAGTTGAAGGACTTTATGCTGAAGTGGCAAAGATGGGGCTTATTGAAGAACTTCAAGAAAAATTTAATGTAACAATTGCAGGTCCAACAACTATGAGTGCATTGCTCAATAGTTTACAGATGGGATTCAGAACTTTGGCAATTCAAAAGAAATCTGGTGAGGTTTGGAAGATTTTGGGTGCAGTGAGAACAGAGTTTGACAAGTTTAACAAGATTGTTGACAAAATCAAAAGGCAATTTGACATCACAAGCAGAGATTTTGATGATTTGGTAGGCACAAGGAGCCGTATGCTTGCAAGTAAACTTAAATCTGTTGAAAGACTTGATGCAGAAGAGACTGTGAAAATCTTGGGATTAGATGAGCCTTCTGTGGATGAAGAAGAATGAAAAAAAACTAGGCGACTGCCTAGTTTTTTAGTTAGAAGAGATTGTTTATAAAAATTAGCCTTTCAATTCGCTACTATACCATTCTCTTTTTGGTAAATTATCAAAATCGTAATTTTGCAATTCATCCAAACCGTTTAGATTTGCATATGAACCTACATTTATCATGCAGTTTGATTTGCCTTCATGAAGGTGTACAACTATTACGGGTTTATGAATCGCAAAAGAAAAACCACACTCCCATGCTGTGCCACTATCACTATATAATCCATAAAATAACATGACAACAACATCACAATTTTTAATGTTTTCTATGTCTTTTAAAAATGTTTGAGTTGCCCATTCTTTTTTGGTTTTGTTAGCTTTAGAAATTTCGTTTTCCATTGGAGCATAAATTTCTAGTTTTTTAGAATGCAAAATGTCTAAAGTTTTTTTATAGTTAGTCATCTCATTTTGGTTAAAAAATGGGCTCGCAAGGTATATTCTTATTTTTGTTTCTCCTTTTTATAAGTTTAATTTAATGTCATTTGTATCAACTAACAATAAAGTTTATGTTTTTGATTTTGTGACCAATTAATATTTTTGCCGTGAGCTGCGTCAAAATATCTTATTATTCCTAAATGTGCCATAAGAATCTCCTTGAATTGGTATAGATATTAAACAAAAATAAACTATCCAAATATAACTTGCATTATATTTTCATATTTTGGTCTAAATAAAATTTTAGTATTCTCGCTTAGATCATCAAAATCCTTCTCAAACAATGTTTTTATTTCTTGAATGTCATTTAAAGTAAATCTCTTACTGAAAGAGAATAAACACATTGGAATATTGTCAAAATGTGCAAGTATATCAGCATCTGCCACACAAAGTTCTTCAATATTTTCAGCATTCTTACTTGCTCTGTGATGTAAAACACATCCTAAAATTTTATCTATTTTGCTTGGCAACACTTTATACTTTTCCAACAAACTTCTTGCAATTTTTGCTCCGTTTTCGTGGTGGTCAGCTTTTGTTCCTACTTTCGACATTAAGGCTATGTCATGTAGCATCGCTCCAAGTTCAACGATTTCTTTGTCAGCATTATATTTTTCTGCCAATATCAAACTTTCCTTCACTACAAACTTTATATGATTATTCCAAAAATCATAATGCTCGTCATCTTCTTTCTTGAAACATTCATTTATTTTTAAAACTTCATTTCTTATATCATCGACTAACATTTCTTTAAATATCCTTTTTGTCTATTAACAACTTTTAATTTGTATTTTGTAAAACTCTAAGCTGTGATTTTGCCATGTTATTGAGTTGAACAAGCCTTTCACTTTGTTCTACTTTTTGTTCGATAAGTATTGCATTATAACTTTCCATATTTGCAATCACAAGAAGCTGTTCTAAGGTTGCATAGTCTCTTATATTGCCTTTAAGACTTGGATTTTTTCTCCACTCAGCAGCAGCTTTGCCAAATAGTGCGACATTCAAAACATGTGGGTGGTGCTGGTGGTGGGAGTCGAACCCACACGTCCTTGCGAACTCAGGATTTTAAGTCCTGTGCGTCTGCCATTCCGCCACACCAGCATATTGATTTCAAAAAAGACGACTTAAAACATTTGATTGGAGGTACCACCCAGATTTGAACTGGGGAATAAAGGTGTTGCAGACCTTTGCCTTACCACTTGGCGATGGTACCATGATGTTTCAAATCATCTCTTTTGGAACGATTTAAATATAACATATTAGGTTGAGTTTGTCAAACTTTTTTTTGTTTTTTTGACTCTTTTATTTTATATGAGTATGTTTGCTGTTTGGTTAAAGTTTAAACAATTTTATTAAATTTTATAATTTAAGCGAAAATGCTTGATTTTTTATCTTTTTTTTGGTATAGTATTAGAGCATTTGAAGAAAATGCAACATAAAATTGAATATGCGGGAGTGGCTCAGTGGTAGAGCGTTGCCTTGCCAAGGCAAATGTCGCGAGTTCGAATCTCGTCTTCCGCTCCAAAAAATAAACTATGTGTGAACATAGTTTTTTTATTTATCAGTCTTTAACTAAAATGAAAGATAGATAATCATTTACATTTTTTAAGGTGGGTGTAATTTATAAAAAACATTGACAAATATTTTCTATGTGTTTATAATAAATGTGAAGGAGATAAAAATGGAAAACTTATTTGATGAAATTTTAGAAAAAAATGAGAGAATTATCAAAATTATTAAACCTAATAAAAGTAGATATTTTAAAGGACTTTGTTGGATGTTTTTCATTCCATTATTTTGGCCACATTTATTAATAATGTTGGTTGGTACATTATTTACTTTACCATATTTCTTAATCAGAGCGTACAAAAATACATACTATGCATATACAAATAAACGTTTAATAAGAAGAACTGGTATCTTCGGAAATTCGTATGATAGTTTGGAATATAAAGATATTACTTCAACTTCAGTAAAAGTTGGCTTTTTTGATAGGAAAGGCAAGACAGGTTCACTCTTGTTCGTAAGCCCAAGTTCACATCATGAACATCCTATGATTTTTGCATACATTCAAAATCCTTATCAGGAAATGAACGAAATTAAGGATTGTATTAACTCAGTTAATAAATAATATATATAACACAAAAGCCCTATCAAAATGATAGGGCTTTTGTTAGTTTCAAAGTCTACAATCTTTGCATGTTTTTTATTGCCAGTCTATTGGAGTTTTGTTGTGGGATATCAAGAAATTGTTTGTTTTTGAAAAGTGTTTACAACCGAAGAAACCACGATATGCTGAAAGTGGGCTTGGGTGGGGAGCTTTAAGAATAAGATGGTGACTTGCAATTTCAGGGGCGAAAGCTTGGGCATTTGAACCCCATAAAATGAACACCATTGGATCTTCTCGTTTTGAGAGTAGTTTTATCACTTCATTTGTGAAAATTTCCCAACCTTTTCCACGATGAGAATTTGCTTGTGCTCTTCTGACTGTCAAGCATGTGTTTAAAAGAAGAACTCCTTGCTTTGCCCAGCGTATGAGATTGCCAGAGTTTTGGCATTTTATGCCAAGATCATCTTCAATTTCCTTGTAAATATTCACAAGCGAAGGTGGAATTTCAACGCCATTTTGAACAGAAAATGCCAAACCATGAGCTTGATTGGGTTCGTGATAAGGGTCTTGCCCAATTATCACAACTTTGACATCTTCATATTTCACAGCATTCAGAGCGTTGAAAATGTTTGCCATTTCAGGATAAATGGTTTTTGTGGAATATTCTTTTTCAAGGAAATCCTGCAATTCTTTGAAATAAGGTTTTTCAAATTCATTTTTTAAAAGATTTGCCCAGTTTTTTGTAATTCTTATCATATGGTCAGTATAGCATATATGCATTGAATATTCAAATGATTGGCTCAAAATCTTAAAAAGGCGACAAAAAAGACATACCAAAGTATGTCTAAGATGTTTTTTATATTACTATTTGCTTGCTTTTGCGTTGTCTAACAATTTTGCAAAATGTGCTTTTTTTCTGTTTGCAGAATTTGCATGAATCACATTTTCTCTTGCAGCACTGTCAAGTCTGGCTACGAGCACTTTGTATGATTCTTCAGCTTTTGCAACGTCAACAGCAAGATCACTCTTAAACTTTTTGATATATGTTTTGATTTCTGATTTAACAGAGTTGTTTTTAAGTTTTCTTTCTCTTTCAATCAAAACTCTTTTCTTTGCTGATTTAATGTTTGCCATGTCTTTCTCCTTCAAAGTTCTTTAATTACCGATGTATTATAGCATACACAAATATAAAAATCAACTTATTTTTTAATTTTTTTTGGTTATATTTCTTTTATGACAGATTTGATTGATGAATGTGGACAAGATTTGACTGATTGTGGTTATGAAACTATAAAATTGGCTAAGTTTGATATGACGTGCTCAAAACTTTTAGTGGACAACAAGCATAAAGCTAAAAAGTTGGGCTTTGATATGGGACATTATTTCATTTTGAATGCTCCAAAGCTTTCTTATTTGATGGAAGAACACAGAGAGTTGCTGATTGCTGAAATAGCTTGCAGAATGGAGTTTTTGCTGAAAGAAAACAAGATAAAAAAGAAGAGTAAAATTCTTTATGTTGGAATTGGGAATCCGGACATTCTGGCAGATTGCTTTGGAGTTTTTTCAGCTGAAAAGATAGCAATTGATCCTTATAAAAAAAATAACAGTATTTACAAAATAATCCCCAACACTTTTTCAAACACAGGCATAAATGCATATGAAATCATACGTTTGATTGTTGAAGCTTTTGATATTTCTGCAGTGATTTTGTTTGATTCTCTTGCCACAAGCAATTTGGGAAGGCTGGGGTGTTCCATTCAATTTAATGATGCTGGTTTGACACCTGGCAGTGCAATGAACAATTTCGGAATGGCGATCAACAAATCTTCTTTAAATGTTCCATGCATGTCAATAGGCGTGCCGATGATGATTTCCAGCAAATCTTTTGGTGCAAAAAGAGAAATTATCTTGGCAGAGAAAGACGTAAAGGAAAGAATTGAATTTTTGTCTTCTGTTGTTGCAGAAGTATGCAATGGGTTGATGTAGAATTTTGATTTGGCAAAGCATAGAATGATATTGTTATGAAAAATGTCCTTTTGATTGATAGTGGCAGTGGTGGAGTAAATGTCTTGAAAGAATGTGTTAAAGTTGTTCCATCTTGCAACTATCTAATGTTTTGCGATAATAAAAATATGCCATATGGCAATAAGTCAAAGGAAGAACTCCAAGATATAACACTACATAATCTTGAAAATATATATAAATTTTTTAGATTTGATATTGTTGTTTTGGCTTGTAACACTTTGACATCTACTTGCATAGAAGAATGCAGAAAAGTTTATCCTGATGTTGAGTTTATTGGAACTGTTCCTGCTGTCAAACCAGCTTTATTGGAATTTTCTGTTGAAGATGTTTTGGTTATAGGAACTAAGGCAACAATCAAACATAATATTTTGATAAATCGAACAAAGGGGTTAACATTAAAGGCTCTTCCTAATCTTGCAAGTTTGATAGATGAAAATCTTGATAATGTTTCCGTCTTAAAAGAAACATTGGAGCAAAATTTAAGTGATTATAGACCAAAAGCTGTGGTTTTGGGTTGCACACATTATGTTGCAGTTAAAGAACTGCTGAAAGAAGTTTTTGGAGAAAATGTCAAAATTTTTGACAGTGCCAATGGTGTGGCAAGGAGACTTAAGAGTTTTGTGGAAGATGAGACAGAAAATTATCAAATTCAATTTATGACGAGCAAGGAAAATGATTTCTTGACAAAAATATTGTGGTATTATAAAAAACAAGACTGAAATTAGTCTTGTTTATTTTAGTTTTCAAAAAGGTTTGAATTTAAAAAGACGGGTTCGCAGGTTATATTTATTCCCAACTTTTTAAGGGTTTGTTCTTCTGAAGTCGGAAGAATGTAAGTGCAATGTGCATCACAGCCTTTGAGTTTTGTGATTTGTTGCATCGCTTGTTTTGCCTTTTCATTATTCCCTGTGCAAATAGACAGAGCGACCATAACATCATCCAAAGTCAAAACGCTGGTGTGTGACTTAAGCACTTTAGTGCGATATTCCACAATAGGGAGCAATACATCGTCAGTTATGATGTCAAAGTCATCACCAAGATTTGCCAAAGTGCGAAGTGCGTTTAAAACCACAGCACCGGCAGCTGAGACAACAGTTTTTGTTTTGCCTGTGACAATTTTGCCATTAGGAAGTTCTAATGCGATGCAAGGATATTCGCTTTGCTTTGATGTAACCTTTGCTTTTTCAATAACTGGCAACAATTTGTTTGTTGCTTTGACCTCTGACACTAAAAATTTGTTTCTTTCCAAAGTTTCAAAAGTCGTTTGTCCACGTTTATAGTCACATTCTGCGCGATAATAACGTCTTAAAATTTCTTTTTTTGCTGCAATTTGACAACCTACATCATCAGTTATCGCTGATGTAATCATATTGACACCCATGTCAGTGGGTGATTTGTATATATCTCTTTTTGTGATCTTGTGTAAGATGTTTTGCAAAACTGGAAAAACTGCAATGTCTCTGTTGTAATTTATTGTCAATTCTCCATAAGCATTGAAATGGAATGGATCAATTTGGTTGATGTCGTTTATGTCAGCAGTTGCAGCTTCATAAGCGATGTTGACTGGGTGTTTAAGAGGCATATTCCAAACTGGAAAAGTTTCAAATTTTGCATAACCTGCTTTTATTCCACGTTTATATTCATGATAAAGTTGAGATAAGCATGTTGCAAGTTTTCCACTTGAAGAACCAGGTGCAGTTACAACAACTAAAGGTTTTGTTGTTTCAATGAATGGATTTGCTCCATATCCTTCATCGGAAACAATGACATCCACTTCGTTTGGATATCCTTTGGTGTAATTATGAAAATAAACTCGTTCTCCTCTTTGTTCAAGCTTTTTGCCGAACTTTGTGGCACTTGGTTGTCCTTTGTAGAGTGTTATAACAAAGGCTGATATGTAAAGTCCAAGGGCTCTCATATTGTCCACAAGACGTAAGACCTCATTGTCATAGCTTAAACCTAAATCTGCACGTATTTTGTTCTTTTCGATGTCGTTTGAGCTTATGCAGATGATTATTTCTGCTTTATCTTTCATTTTTTGCAATAATTTTATCTTAATGTTTGGGTCGAAACCTGGCAAAACTCTTGCTGCATGCAAATCGTCAAAAATTTTACCTCCAAATTCCAAATAAAGTTTGTTGTGGAATTTTTTTATTCTTTTATTGATATTTTCGCTTTGAAGTTTTAAATAAAGTTCGTTATCAAAGCAAATACTGTTTTTTGTTGTTTCGCTTTTGTTGTTTTTATTCATGTTTTTCTCCTGAATATATTGTAACTCATTTTATTTTAAATTCATAATAAATTTAAAATTTTTCTTTGCTATTTTATTTTTAAATTGATATAATAAAATTATGAAAAAAGTATTGATTTTAACAGTGACAGCAGGCAATGGTCATAATTCTGCTGCAAATGCAATGAAAAACAAATTGGAAACTGCTGGTTGTGAAGTGAAGGTGGTTGATATTATTAAAGAATATACTTCTTCCTTAAATGCTTGGACAGTGGATAAGGGATATAATATAGCTGTGGGCTATTTGCGACCAATTTATGATTGGTTTTATGATAAATATCTTAAATATGATCCCAAAAAAGCATCAACTTGTCCTCCACAAACTTCTGTGAAAAGTTTAAATGGAGAACTTTTGAAAGTTATTTATGAATTTCAGCCTGATGTGATTTACGGAACATCTTATTATTGTGGCATGGCACTTACAAACTTGCGTAAAGTTTACAAAATTCCAGCAGTGACAGTCGCATGTATGTTGGATTATGTGGTCTCCCCATTTTGGGAAGCATCAATTGGTGGGATTGATTATTTGACTCTTGCCCACGAAGATTTTAGGCAAGAACTTTTAAATAAAGGTTTTGACAACGCAAATTTGCTTTGCGCAGGCATTCCTGTAAGTGAAAAGTTTGTTAAAGTTATAGATAAAAACGAAGCCAGAGAAAAACTTGGACTGCAAAAAGACTTGTTTACAGTGTTTATCTTTTATGGAGGTGGACATTGGCATGGTGGATATAATGTTTTGAAAACATTAATCAAAAATTTTAAGCGAAAACTTCAAATTGTGATTGTGAATGGTCATGATGAAAAAACAAAAAATAAAATTGACAAAGAGATGTCAAAGTATCCTAAGAATTTTGTTGTGAAAAATATTGGTTTTTCTCGTGAAGTGGATTTGATTATGAGTGCCTCTGATTTGATGATTGGTAAGGGTGGTGGATTGTCCACGACGGAAAGTGTAAATAAAACTTTGCCACTTATTGTTACAACAAAGTTGCCGGGGCAAGAATACTATAATGTTAAATTTTTAGAGAAAAAAGCAGGTGCAATGACATTTAAAAACGATAAAGAACTTCTGAAACATGTCAATTATTTATATGACAATCCTGAAGTTTTAACAAAAATGAGCACCAATCTGTTGCAAATGAAAACCAATGGAATAGAGACGATTTTTGAACTTATAATGAAACAACCAACTGCAGATTACGGATTTGTAGAAAAAGTTGTTGATTATAAAAAGGTCAATAAAATTGTAAATAAAGCAAGAAAGAAAAAGAAAAAATAGAATGCTAAAAATACGGGAATTAAACCCGTATTTTTTTGTTGTTTTAAAACAAAATAGTTTTATGAATTGGCAGATTTCTTTGTATTACATAATTCCAGCTGTAGTGATACTTTTGCTTGTGTTTCCTGTTTTTGTGGAAGCAAGAGCTTCTTATAATCCACTTTATAACAGGGGAGTTATTGCTTTGTTTATATTGAAGAAAAAGATTTTTTACTTTATTTTTTCTTTTCATGGAAAGTATATCGAACTTCAAAATGAAACAGAAACAAAAGCACAAGAGCTTGAATTTTCAAGCCCTCAGTTTGCTGTTATGGAAGAATTTGGCCGACAGATTAAAGATAAGTTGAGATTGAAAAAATGCTATATTTTTTATAATATCGGCACAGGGGATGCTTTCACAAGTGCGTGCTTGTGTGGGCTTATAAATCAAATAATAACACAATATTTTCTTTATCTTAAAAGCAGAAAACCAACTGCTTCGCTTTGTGTTTATGACACGGTTTCTTATAATTTGACGACTTGTGAGGTGGCAGCAATTGTTCAAATTTCAGTTTCTTTTTTTGATATTGTATATTCTTATCTTTATTCGGTTATCATAACAAAGAAGAAATAAATTACACAATATATGGTGTAATATGTAACGTACTACACAAATTATGATGTAATATGCATAAAGGAGTTAATATGAGAGTTTACACAAATTCAACATCGATCAATGATTTGATTGCAAATGCAATGGACAAAATGAAAACCTTGGTGGATTCAAGCACAATTGTTGGTGACAGCATAACCACGCCTGATGGAACGGTGATTATTCCAATTTCAAAGGTCACTGTTGGTTTTGTTGTTGGTGGTGGAGAATATGCAGACCTTTCTGCCAGAAGAGTTGCAAATCATTTCCCTATGAGTGGTGGAAGCAGTGGTGGGATGAGTGTCTCTCCTGTTGGTTTTTTGATTATCCGAGAAACAGGAGATGTGGATTTTGTTAATGTTGAAAACAAATCGCTTTATCAAACAGTTTTGAATATGTTTAATTCACTTTTGGCAAAAATGGAAAAAGATATAAAAGAAGGTGAAAAGAGTGAAGAGTAAATTTTTGAATATCACTAAATTTTCCTTAGTTTTGTTTTTGAGTTTTGCTTTTCTTTTTTTGGGTGTTTCAAATTGCTTTGTGAATAATGCTCAGGCTTTAAATCTTTACACTTCTGCAAAAGGTTGTGCTGTTATTGAAACTTCAACTCACAGAAAACTGTTTGCTGTCAATGAAAATCAAAAACTTCCTATGGCAAGCACAACTAAGATTATGACTGCAATAACTGCAATTGAATATTGCAAAGATTTGGATGAAAAATTTGAAGTTTCAAAAAAGGCAATTGGAGTGCCTGGAACATCGCTTTATTTGCGCGAAGGAGATGTTTATTCAACCAGAGATTTGCTTTATGCACTTATGTTGATTTCAGGAAATGATGCTTCTGTTGCCATAGCTGAGCATGTTGGGGGTTCGACCAGTGAATTTGTCACAAAAATGAACGAACTGGCAAAGAAGATTGGCGTGGAAAACACTCATTTTGCAAACACTCATGGGCTTGATGCTGATGGACACTATACCACAGCGTATGACTTGGCTGTGATAACATCATATGCTCTTGAAAATGACACTTTCAGAGAAATTGTTTCAACAAAAAACACAAAAATCACCAATGGTAAGGGTGAAAACAGATATCTGAAAAACAAAAACAAACTTCTTTCCACTTTGGAAGGATGCATTGGAGTGAAAACTGGTTTTACTGATGATGCAGGAAGATGTCTGGTTTCTGCAATCGAAAAAGAAGGGATGAGACTTGTTTGCGTGGTGCTTAATTGTGGACCTATGTTTCCTGAAAGTGCTGAGCTTTTGAAAATTTGCAGTGAAAATTATAAGCTTTATGATTTGACAGAAGATTATGTTTACAACAAAACAATCTCAGTCCTTAATGGTGGACAAGAAAGTGCTCAGATTGGGACTAAAGGTCATTTTGTCTATCCTTTGACAGAAAAGGAAAAGCAAGATTTGAAATTTGTTTATTCTTATCCTTCTGAAATTGAAGCTCCTATGAAAAAGAACACTGAAATTGGAAATGTTGAAATATTTTTGGGTAATGACTTGCTATTTTCTGAGAAAATCTTTACAATAGAAGATATAAAACCAAAGTCAATACTGCAAAGAATGCAAGATTTTTTCGCCAATTGGTAATTTCAGAAAATTAATGCTATGAAAATTCTCTTTTGTGGTTTGACACTTAAGAGGATTTTTTTATGAGATTAAACAAATTTTTAAGTTCTTGTGGACTTGCGTCACGAAGAAAATGCGAAGATATAATCAAAGCCGGAAGAGTTTCTGTCAATGGTCAAGTTATTGAAAATTTGGGTGTTGTTGTTAATGAAAAAAAAGATAAAATTATTGTTGATGGCGTTGAGCTTAAATTGCCTTCACAATTTGTTTATCTTAAAATGAACAAACCAAAGGGTTATGCATGCACAAGCAGTGATGAAAGAGGACGAAAAACGATTTTTGACCTTGTGGAAAGCGATGTAAGACTTTTTAATGTTGGCAGATTGGATTATGACACTGAGGGACTTTTGCTTTTGACAAACGATGGTGACTTTGCAAATCTTGTCACACATCCAAAATTTCATTGTGAGAAAGAATACAATGTCACAGTGGAGGGAGAACTTAAAGAAAGTGATCTTGCTGTTTTGAGAAAAGGTGTTGTTGTTGATGGAACAAGAATGCCAACAGCCAAAGTAAAATGGCTGAATTTTGATGGAAAGTGTACAAAAGTTTCTGTCGTTATTGATGAAGGTCAAAATCATCAAGTTAGGAAGATGTTTGAAGCTATCGGTAAAGATATCAAACTTTTGAAAAGAATAAGAATCGGCAAAGTTGTGCTGGGTGGGCTTTATCGTGGAAAAACAAAACCTATGACACAAGAAGAAATTGATTCTTTTAAGGTGGGCTTATAATGAGCAAGATTGCTGTTGTAGGCGCTGGTGCTTCGGGACTTTTTGTTGCTGGCTTTTTGTCTGAAAATCACGACGTTGTGGTTTTTGACAAAAATGAAAAAGTGGGCAAAAAACTTTATATAACTGGGAAAGGAAGATGTAATCTTACAAATTTTTGTCAACCTGACGAGTTTTTGAAAAATGTTGTTCATGGTGAAAAGTTTTTGAGAAGTGCTATTTACACATTTTCAAGCGAAGATTGCATGGAATATTTTGAAAGTTTGGGGCTTAAGATAAAAGTGGAAAGGGGAAACAGAGTTTTTCCAGCAAGTGACAAATCAAGTGATGTTATCAAAGTTTTGAAAGAAAAGCATTGTCAGAATGTCAACTTTTCACTTTCAAATGAGGTGTACTCAATTGCAAAGAAAGAAGAAAGGTTTGTTTTGTCAACAGAGAAAGGTAATTTTGAGTTTGATAAAGTGATAATCGCAACAGGTGGCGTCAGTTATAAAGCCACTGGAAGCGACGGTGCAGGTTATAAATTTGCAAAAGGATTTGGCCATACTGTGGAGAAACCAAGACCAGCTCTTTGCCCTATTATGCTTAAAGATTGGTTTGTGAAAGTTTTGCAAGGAGTGTCACTTAAAAATGTTGCCTTAAATTGTGTGATTGACGGCAAAAAATCAAATTATTTTGGTGAAATGCTTTTCACTGATAAAGGAATTTCAGGACCAATTGTTTTGACTGCTTCAAGTTTTTTAAATTCTGCTAAGAGTGTGGAGTTGTCGTTGGATTTTAAGCCAGCACTAGACGAAAAGCAGTTGGATGCAAGACTTTTAAGAGATTTTGAAGAAAACAAAAACAAAGATTTAAAGACAGTTTTGAAGGGTCTTTTGCCAAAGGCAGTTGCTGATGTTTTTGCAAAGGCGATTGGACTTGACGAAAATAAAAAGATTCATGATATAACAAAAGAAGAGAGAACGAAAATTGTTGAAGGATTAAAGAATTTCAAGTTGAAATATGGTGGACTTTATGACATCGATGCAGGAATTGTGACAAGTGGTGGAGTTTCCACAAAGGAAGTGAATCCAAAGACTTTTGAAAGCAAATTTGTGAGTGGACTTTATTTTCTGGGAGAAGTTTTGGATGTGGATGCACTCACTGGTGGATTTAATTTGCAAATTGCTTGGAGCACTGCATTTGCATGTGCCAAAAATTTTGATTAGGGGAGGCGTAAGATTATGTTGTTGTTTATAACCAGATTGTTGTTGTGGATTCCAATTTTTATTTTTCACCCAACATTCATTAAAGGCAAAAAAAATATGCCAAAAGGCAAAGCAATTTTGTCTTGCAATCACTATTCAAATTGGGATATTGCTTTGTTTCATCTGTTTTACATTCCAAAGATGAAAATTTTGGCTAAGAAAGAACTTTTTAAAAACAAACTCTTTGGTGCGATGCTGAAAAGTTATGGTGGAATTGCAATTGACAGGGATTCCAACGATGTCACTGCAATAAAAAACTGTATGAAAATTTTGAAAAATGAAGAAAAATTATTTATTTTCCCAGAAGGAACAAGACTTAAAAACGAGGCTGATATTTTGGGAGAAATCAAAAGTGGAATGGCACTTATTGCAATCAAAACAAAGACTCCGATTGTGCCAATTTGGATCAAAAGAAAACCAAAGATTTTCAGAAAAAGTGTTTACACAATTGGAAAACCATTTGAACTCAGTGAATTTTATGGACTTAAACTTGATGAAGAAACTTTGGAGAAAGCAAATCAAGTTGTGCGTGAAAAAATGCTGGAACTGAGAGAAGAATCTTTAAATAAAAAGAACAAAAAAAGAAAGTAAATTTTACTTTCTTTTTTAATGTTGAGAACCCATATAATCATTTGCTGGTTTAAAAAGATTTTGAGGAAATTCTTTAATATAACTTCCAAATTCAGAAAATTGTTTGACCTTAAATTTTGAATTCATTTCTGAAACAAGATAATTTGCAATTTCTAATCTTTCATCTGCAGTTAACAATCTTTGTTTGTTAGTGCTCATTCTGTCAAGCAATTTGTGTGTTTTAATATTGCAATCATAAGTACCTATAGTGAAATTTGTTATTTCTTTTATTTGACATTTTTTGCTGATTTTGATAATCTATTTAAAAATATTTGTTGATTTGAAAGGATAGAGTTATGAGTGAGAAATTTAATTTGGATATGATTGACAAAACTTTTACAACTTATCGAAAGGGGCAGGCTTTTGATGGGGTTGTGGTTTTGAAAAGAGAAGACGGTGTGATTTTCAACATTGGTGGAAAAAATGACGCATATATCCTTGCAAGTGATTTTGCAGATTATAAAAGTGTAAAAATAGGTGACAGGTTTGGAATTGTCATCACAAATCAAAAGAATGAAGAAGGGTTGATTGAAGGATCTAAGGCTTTGGCAGATTCATTGAAACTTGCAAATCAAAATGCTTCAAATTTAAGACTTGGCAGTAAGTTTTCTTTTGTGATCACTGGTGTGGGAAATGGAATGTTGTCCAAAATGGGGGATTATTCAATCATTGTGCCTTTTGACCAAGTTTCAGAACATTATGTCAAGAACTTTAATTCCATGATAGGAAAGCAATTTGAAGCAGTTGTAACAGAAATTGACAAGGAAGCAAAAAGCATTGTTGCCAGCATAAAGCTTTTGCAAGAACAGACCAGAGTGGCTGTTGAAAAGAATTTTTGGAATATTATTTTCATCAACAAAATTGTCAAAGGAAAAGTTGAAAGAATTTTGCCATATGGTGCTTTTGTGAATGTGGAAGGAGTGGATTGTTTTTTGCACATTTCTAATGTTGCATATGAGAAACTTGAAAAAATTGAAGATGTTTTAAATATTGGCGACGAAAGACAATTTAAAGTCATTAAAGTGGACAGAGAAAACAAAAAGGTGGAACTTTCTTTGAAAGCTCTTCTTGAAGATCCAAAAACAATGAGAATTAAAGAATTGCAAGTTGGTCAAGTTTGTGATGGTGAAGTTGTTAAACTTTTGCAATTTGGAGCAATAGTCAAAGTTGAAAATGGAGCAACTGGACTTTTGCATATTTCAAACTGCACAGAAAATAAAGCCAAAAAGATTTATGAACTTGTTAAAGTTGGAGATGTGGTGAAAGTTGAAGTGCTTTCAAAAGATGAAGAAAACCAAAAAGTGTCTTTTAAGTTGGAAAATATGAAAGATTAGTTATAAAAAAATAACACCTTTTTGGTGTTTGTGCTGATATGGCTCAGTTGGTAGAGCAACGCATTCGTAATGCGTGGGTCGCCGGTTCGAATCCGGCTATCAGCTCCAAAATTAAAGAAAAGGGAGAAATTAATTATGCGTATAGCGATATTAACAAGTTTTAAAGAAAAATGTACAGAAGAAGATTTTATTATTGCCAAATCATTTGCTGAGGATGGGCATAAGGTTGATTTATTAGATTTTCCTATAAATTTTAATATAGACGAAAGATATGATTTGATTTTATTAAAAAATGCTTGGCTGCTTGATAAGCACGCATATAGATCTTATTTCGATAATTTAGAGCAATTTTTGAATGAAATAAAGAAAACAAAATGTAAGTTAGTAAGTTCACAAGATGGCAGTCTTAATTTTGATAAATTTGGAAAAAAATATTTGGTTGATTTATATAAAAATAAATATAATGTAGTTCCTACAATTGATGATATTAATGATATAGGTGAATTGCCTGTTGTTGATGAATACATTAAAAAACCATATATAGCTTATGATGGTTTTGATATGCAGCAAATAAGACGTAATCAATTAAAAAATCTAAAACTGCAGAACGAAGTTTTACAACCTAAATTAAATTTTATTTCTGAAGTTCAATTATATTTTATTAATAACAAATTTCAATATGCTTTAGAATATACGCCACATAAGTGGCCAGATTATCCATTGCCACATGAATTTAAACCTGCAAAAAAATATATTGAACAAGCAAAAGAGATAATTGAAATTAATAATGCAACATGTAGTTTTAATCGTGTTGATTTTTTAAGATTAAATGAAAAGGATATGATCATGTTGGAATTTGCAGATACAAATCCAAATTTAAGTTTACCATTATTAAGCAAACCTACTCTAAACAAGTTTTTAAAAGAATTTAAAAAGGTTATTTATTCATATATTGGATCGAAAAGAGTTTAAGATGATTTAAAATAATTAAGAAATTTTTAGAAAATTTGGTAAATCGTGAAGGTGTAATTATGAAAATTATAAAAAAAGATCAAAGAGAGATTTGGGAAACTAAAACAGCAAGGGGTGCAGAATATCCTTTTGGCATAAAGAATATTGACTGTGCAGTGGTGGAGATTTTTGGAAGGCATCCACTTTCTGGTTGGTATAGAAACACACAGGTTGATGAAATGATTTATTGCAAAAGTGGCGTAGGAGAGATCTGTTTTGTAGGCGAAAAACCCAAGATTTTAAAAGAAGATGATGCTGTATTTATTAAGAAAAACGAATGGTATTATTGGGGAGAAAAAACAAAGGGAGTTTTTGTGCCAATGTGTAATCCTGCGTGGTCACCAGAGCAAGGAGAAAACAAAATTTTCTAGAAAATTATATGCAAACACTGCATATAATTTTTTATTTATTTTTGTACACCTTATTTTGATAGTTTGAATATGCTTTTAATGTATACAATGGATGTATACGCTCTACTAAGGAAGGTAAATATGATAAATTTTTGTGGAAATTTTAATTGTGGTTGCAGGCGAGGTTTCCCAATATTTTTAAAAGGCCCAACTGGACCAACCGGCCCAACTGGTAGTACTGGTCAAAGAGGTCCAACTGGAGCCACCGGTCCTACTGGCCCTGCTGGAGGTTCAACAGGTGCCACCGGTCCAACCGGTCCAACTGGACCAACAGGGCTTATAGGACCAACTGGTGTTACAGGAGCAACGGGTGCTACAGGAATAACAGGTCCAACCGGTCCAACTGGAAATACAGGAGCCACAGGAGCAACAGGTTTAACTGGTGCCACAGGTTTAATAGGTCCAACCGGTCCAACTGGAGCAAATGGTATAACGGGTCCGACAGGAGCAACAGGAAACACTGGAGCAACAGGACCTACAGGTTCAACTGGTGCAACAGGCGTTACCGGACCGACTGGTCCAACGGGCCCAACTGGACCAATAGGTTTGAGCATCACTGGTCCAACAGGCCCAACCGGAGTAACAGGCTCTACTGGAATAACCGGCCCAACCGGTCCAACGGGGTTAAGTATAACTGGAGCCACCGGTCCAACTGGTGCAGATGGATCGACAGGCCCTACTGGTGCAACGGGAAATACTGGCGCTGATGGAGCAACAGGTCCTACTGGCCCAACAGGAGCAACGGGTCCGACAGGTGCTGATGGTTTGATAGGTCCAACTGGTCCCACTGGTGCAGATGGTTCGACAGGACCAACAGGAGCCACTGGAAATACCGGTGCAGACGGAGCAACCGGTCCAACTGGCGCTACGGGAAACACTGGTCCAACCGGAGCAAATGGACTAATAGGTCCAACTGGAGCCACTGGAGCAAATGGTGCTACAGGACCAACTGGACCAACAGGTCCAACGGGTGCTACAGGTCCAACGGGTCCAGCAGGCGTAGCAGGATTGAGTATCACAGGCCCTACAGGTGCTACTGGAGCAACTGGTCCTAATATTACAGCAAATTCTGCTTTTGCAGCGAATACAACTTCACCAACAATTGCAGTTGTTGTTGGAGGAACTGACATTCCACTTCCAAGCAATCAAATAACTACTGCAAACATTACACTTAATGGCGCAAACACAACTTTTACAGTTGCCAATGCTGGTAAATATGAAATAAGTTATGAAGTTCACTTAACTGCAGGTGTTGCTGCAGGAACACGTCTTATGATAAATGGAGCTGCTTTCGCTCCATCAACAATTCAACCATTATTGACACTTTCTAGTTTCAACAACAAGGTGATTGTCAATTTAACAGCAGGATCAACAGTAGCATTGCAATTGTTTGGTCTTGTTGCAACTGCAATTTTGCAGTCCGGCGCTGGTGCCAATGTTTCAATTGTGCAACTTGCTTAAATCTCGCTTAAAAATGCAACATTTAATTTAAAAAGGAGACATATGTCTCCTTTTTGATTTTTATTTATTGCAAAAGTTCTTTTCTCCAGATTTCAAAATCAAATTTTGGATTTGCAGAACTTGTGGAAGGTAGGTAGATGATAGGTAAGGTTGTTGTCACATTTTGCATAAGAAGATTGTATGCAGTTTTTCCATTGCAAAATATTTTTTTAACTTTTGTATGAGGTGGCAAAAGAAAGGAAATATCTGCTATTTTCTTTTTTGATTTTTCTAAAGAGTTGTCAGCAGATCCTGTAAGATCACTTTCTTCTACAACATCATAAAGTGCTATACCATATTTTAATAAAAAAGCTTTTTTATTTTCAATTTCATCGGTGATTGTTTCATTAAATATTTTTGCCAAGGTTTTCCAAAAGCGATTTTGTTTGTTTCCATAATAAAAACCTTCCATACGACTTTTGACGCTTGGAAAACTTCCTAGAATCAGGATTTTGGAATCTTTATTGTATACTGCTGGAAATCCTTGATGCATGTTTATAGTAAAGCAATTTAAAAATATAATGTCAAGAGAATTTAAAACTTGACAAAAGAATATAATTTTTTAACTATTATTTTTTTGTTTTAAAAATTTTTATGCTATAATAAAAAAGAAAATTGTTAGAACAGATGATTGGGAGCATTTATGAAAAGATTTTTAAATAAATGGATTATTATTTCATTATTGCTGATTTTTTTGTTTTGTGGTGGAATATCATTGATAGACAATATTGAAGTTGTTCAACCTGTCTATGCTGATTCTATAAAAGCTACGAATGTTCAATATGACAGCATTGAAAAGATTATTGAGATTGACGAGAACAAAGTTTGCAACATCACAGAAATAATAACTGTGACTTATAAACAGGATAAAATTAATGTTGGGTTATCAAGAAATATTTCAAGGTTGAATAAAATAACTAGAATTGTTAATGGCAAAAAATATGAGGTTACCACCATAAACTCTCTTGAATTGATTTCTGTGAAAATGGACGATAAACTAGAGTATAGTTTTGTTGAACAAAATGGTGATTATTTTTATATCAACACCGGGGCAGATTATGATTATAAAGTTGGTCAACATGTTTACAAAATAAATTACCTTTACGATATGGGCGAAGATTTTATCGATGATTTTGACGATTTTACTTTTGATATAATGGATTATGGTTTCACCAATGATGTGTTGAGTTTCTCTGCAACAATAAAATTGCCTAAAGAATTTTTGGGTGAAAATGATATTCTTGATGTTTTATCTTTCAGAATAAACGAAATGCATCCGATAACTTATGATGATGTAAATATGCATTATGATGGAAATTCTTATACAATCACTTGTGATTATCCAGCTTTTGAGGCATATCATGGGCTTACTATGCAACTTATTTTGCCTGAAGATTATTTTGATACTTATTACGCACCTAACACATTATATTATGTGGTTTTATCAATTGTCATATTGTCTTTAGTTGGCATCATTATTGCTCATCTAGTTAACAGACTTGTAAGGAATGGAGTGCAAACTGTTGAATTTTATTCTCCAGAAGGTTATTCGCCAATTGATGTTGCAAATGTTTATAGAGGCTTTGTTAAACCAAAAGATTTTGCTTCTCTTATTTTGGATTGGGCAGCAAGAGGTTTGGTTCTGATCAAAATGAAAGGTCGAAGACACTTGGTTTTAGCAAAACTTAAAGAATTTGAAAACAACAGAAAAAAAGGTTTGGCATCCAATAGGGATGAAAAGAGATATTTTGATGCTCTTTTTGATAAAAAAGGAGTGTATGACACAAAAGAAGAAAAGTATAAGCATAATTCAAAGCTAAATAGAGCTGTTAGAGATCTTTATGAACAACCTTCAGAAAAGAAAAAGAAGAAACTTTTGTTTAATTTTATAATTCAAATACTATCCTTTTTGCCACTGGTATTCTTTACAATATGGAGCAAATCAATTTTGGGAATGAACGCTACATTTTTCTTTCTATTATTGTTTCCAATTATTGCAATTCTTGTTTTTGTTTATATGCCAATCCCGATTTGGTTTAAACTTATCTGGTGTGGAGGCTTTGGTGGAGCGCCATTAGCAATGTTAATAATAGGCATACCACTTGTCTATGATCCACTTAATTTGACTTGGATAATGCTTGCAATTTTTCTTATTGGAAGTCTGTCTACCAAATTTATTAGATGTTTCACTCAAGAAGAATTGGCTGTTCGAGGAAAAGTGTTGGGATTTAAAAATTTCTTGGTTACTGCCGAACTTGATAAACTCAATATGATGCTTGAACAAGATCCTGAATATTATTACAACATCTTGCCATATTGCTATGTTTTTGGAATTACACGTAAAATGGAAAAGAAATTCCAAGCATTGCATGTTGAAAATCCACCATATTGCGAAGGTGCTTCAGTTGGTGTCTTCTGCAGTCATATGTCTCACTCAATGAGTTCCATTGGAGGAGGAAGTTCCTTTAGTGGAGGCTCTGGTGGAGGCTCCGGAGGAGGTGGAGGTGGCTCTTCCGGTGGTGGTGGAGGAGGTGGAGGCTGCAGTGGCAGATAAAATCTCTTAAAACTCCAAAGTTAATTAAATTAAAAAGAGACCATGAAATTGGTCTTTTTTTGTATATAAAGTTTTTAAATGGCTATTATTCTGTTAGGAGGTTTTAAATGAAAAAAGTATATATTG
>CATKZB010000011.1 GCA_949841595.1 uncultured Christensenella sp.
AAAATTTAAAAAAAGATGGTGGCATTATTGGTAAGTTTTGTGTTATGAGAGGAATTGATTTAATTGATGGGGAACTTGGACTTTTAAATTGGCTTAAATTTGGAAAAGAAATTAAAAGAACAATTAAAAACACTGCAAAAGAAACTCTAAGTTATGTTAAATCAGCTTCAAACAAAGCAGATAACTTGGGTTTGGAAAAGGGTTGATTTTTTCAACTCTTTTTTAATTATATTCATAAAATATTAAAAAACACTTGTCAAATGTTTGTTTTTATGTTAAAATATAGCCGTTCAACATCAATATTTGCCGAAGTGGCGGAATGGCAGACGCACAAGACTCAAAATCTTGCGAGGGCAACTTCATGTGGGTTCGACTCCCACCTTCGGCACCAGAAAATTATGCTTCGCATAATTTTTTTTGTTTTTCAAACAAAAGCCCAAAAGTGTTTGGGCTCTGTTGCCGATCAGCGTTCGCTTCGCTCTCTTGCATCAAATTAAACTTAAATCAAACCCAGAGAAAGACTTATCTCATTGGATTGAGTTTTCGTTGAATTTATTTTGTTATCGTGTGAATTGTTGGAGATGCAAAGCTGAGCCACTTGTATGACCATGCATATGACATAGTGCTTTTCCAAACAATTTTTTAATTTTACTTGATAACATTATTGATTTATGTTAAAATAAACATATAAGGAGATAAGAAAATGATAACTTTAAAAAAATATGCAATTAGTTTTATATTACTTTTTGTTATTACTCTATGCCCATTTATGCTGATGGCATGTGGAGAAAATTCTGAAACATTGAAAGTAGTTCAATCTTTCAAAACTGAATATTATGTTGGTGAAGTGTTGGATGTTTCAACGGGAATTTTGGAATATACTAAAGATGGAGAAACTAAACAGGTCGCAGTAACTTCAGAAATGATTTCAACTTTTACCACAAGCACTATAGGAACAAGAAATATGGTCTTGACATACAATGATAAAACAATTACAATTTCTTATACAGTCAAACCTTTTCAACTTGTGGATAATGTCAGATACAACGCAGTGGATAGTGATACTTTCAAGAATTATATGCAATTTGATTGTGCTAACAATAAAGCATATTATTATGATGCAGGTGGACAAGAAACAGATATATCGTACTCTGTAATTGAGATGACAATAAGTAGCCAAGTTAAAGACAATGCTGTTGTCTATACATTAAACTATGCTGATTTTGATGAGCCAGCAACAATAACAATGCTATCTAAAAATTCATTCAAATTTTCCTTAAGAGATGAGGTTTTTGTGTTAGCATAATTAAAAGCATATCAATTTGATATGCTTTTAATTATTGCTTATAAATTAGTGTTCAATTTAGGCAATTAGTTGAGAGCAAATTAAACGCTTTTTTTGTGGGAGTCAGAACCCACGGTGGCTGCTGGCGAGGCGTGATGACAGAAATGCCAGAAGTTCGCTAATGCTCACAGACGACTCCCATCTTTTGCACCAGAAAATTATGCTTTGCATAATTTTTTTGTTTTTCGGATTCGAGTTTAATTTAAATTGCCTATTGAAATTTGGAAAGAACTTTGATAAAATATAATTAAGGAAAAAGGAATGAACAAAGGAAGAAAATCAGTAGGCATACAGCAAGTGATTCCAGCAATTTCTGACAACAAAGAAAATTTGGAGGACAGGGTTGCAACGGCAAAAGGAGTTGCTTATGCTGAAAACAAAAAATATAAAGAAAACAAAGCGATTGCAGAAGAGATTCCAAAGATTGACGAAGGTTTGAAGATAAGATCAGGGACAAGTGAATTGTTGGTCATAACAAAAGCGAAAAAACTGACTGCATATGTTGTGACAGTAACTGAAAAATCTCCAAAGCGTTTTAGAGCTGTTTTTGTGAACAGAATGCAAAACTATTGTTTGGATACACTGGAAAATCTTATTGAAGCAAATTCATTGAGAATGGACAGTTCTAAAAACAGAGAGAAGAGAAAAGAATGTCAGCACAAGGTATATTTAAAACTGAAACTGCTTGGCTATATAACATTTCTTGCTTTGGAGAGTGAATGTATCTTAAAAAACAATATGAGCAAATTTCGCTTCAGCTTTCAGATTGTTTAAATTTGTTGGTTGCATGGCGAAAAAGCGATTCAGAGCGCCTTGGCAAAAAGACCTAAGGGGCAAAGTGAGCGAATATGCGCTTTTATGATGGATTAACTGTGGCGACACATTAATTAAGACAAGATTTAATAATAGGCGCAGCTTGTTTGGCTGCGCTCTGCTTAATCTAAGAACAATGTAAACTATGTAAACAATGACGGCGACCTTAACGACAATAATTCAAACAAAACTAATTTAGGCCTGCCTCCAGATTTGCCTTAAAAAACAAAAAACTTGTTTAATCGGCCAGAAGTGTTTGCATCCAAGTGGAGCAATCGAGTGCTTAAGGCAAAGGAAATCTTGTCTTTTCCAAGTTCTCTTGCAGAATTGGAAGAATATGGTCATCTTGACAACCAATGCGAAATGCTTTGGAAGTTTACCCACAAGGAGGATGACCACAATTTTAAATACCAGGAGTCGAGAAGAGTGTTTGAAGAAGCATTTACATTTGAAAAATTATTAGCTGCTCACAAAAAGTGTAGATGTTCTAAACAACACAAGCGAGCTACGATTTCCTTTGAAATAAATTTGGCAACAAATCTTTCCAGCATTTCTCAAAAAATTCTTTCTGAGAAGTTTAAATTGAGTGAATATCGAGTTTTCAAGATTTATGAACCCAAAGAGAGATTGATTGAAGCTTTGCCATATAATGACAGAGTGGTTTTGATGGCATTTTGCACAAACATCATTGAGCCAAAACTCGAAAAAAATTTGATTTATGACAATGTGGCTTGCAGAAAGGGGAAGGGCACATTGTTTGGTATCAAAAGACTACACAAGTTTTTGCATAACTTTTATCACAAATTTGGCGAAGATGGTTATTTTTTGAAATGCGATGTGAGAAAATATTTTCAAAGCATAAATCACGAGATTTTGCTTAAGAATTTGCATAAAACGGCTTTGGATGCAGAAGATTTGAAGTTTGTTGTAATCATTTTAAACAGCAAAAACAGCGAAAGTGGAGTGGGACTTCCAATTGGAAACCAAACAAGCCAGTGGTTTGGACTTTTTTATTTAAACAAAATTGATCGACTTGTTAAAGAAACTTTGGGTGTGAAATATTATGTCAGATATATGGATGATATGATTTTGGTGCATCATGACAAAGAGTTTTTGAAGTTTTGCAAAGAACAAATTGAAAAGTGTGCAAATGAACAACTGAAGCTTCAACTCAACAGCAAAACTCAGATTGGCAAACTTTCAAATGGCATAGACTTTCTGGGTTTCAGACACATTCTAAGTAAAAATGGTAAGGTGCTATGTTTTTTGAGAGGTCATGGCAAACGGCGACTTACAAAAAACATGAGAAGTTTGCATAAACTGGAAACTGCTGGGCTTATTGATGAAGAATATAAAGCTGTAAGGCTGAATGCCTATCAAGCACATTTAAAGCATTCTCATTCAAAAAAGTTGTATCTGAATTTGAAATCGAAATACAAATTATAACGCATTTTCGGCATTATATAGTTAAGACTTGGGTGTAACTGAAAAATTTTTTACAAAAATGTATTGAAAATAAGTTGTTTTTGTGATAGAATATTTTTATAAATGCAAACATGCAAAAGAAAAAGGAGAAATATTATGGCAATAAAAGTCCTTCCTATTGAAATTGGAAATACAGATGAAAATCAAGAAATGGGAAACAAAAAATTCAACACAACAGATGCTGTGATTTTGGATTCTTATGATGATGTTAAAAATATCAACTCAAATTATAGAAAACGAAAAGCGACAGATTATGCAGTTATGAACGGCTGTTGTCTTGGGAGAAGCAATTCGAATGCCTATTATTGGCTGCGCTCTGCTGTCTCTCTGGGCTATGTATTCTGTGTAAGCTTTGACGGCGACCTTTACGTCTACTATTCTTCCATCATCACTGATTTAGGCCTGCGTCCAGCTTTGCACCTTGATCTTAAATCTTTTATCTCCACGCGAAGCGTGTCGGGCACGGTGCATTATGATCCAAATGATAATTTATATAAAGTGCAAATGGGAGAATTCCCTCAAACTTATGTTAAAGACTCAGAAAAACTTGAAAGATTATTCAAAAATGGCAGTTTGAGAAAAACTGGAAATACATACACTGGTTATATGAAAGACGATGGCAGTTTTGCTCAACATGAAGAATTTGTGTATAATGGTCAAAAATATGCCAGAGTCATTGTCAAAAAAGCTGATAGTGACAGCAAATTTAAGGATGGAACACTAGAGCCAGAAACTGGATCTGTGTGTTGGGCAAAGGTTGAACCAATATCTTTCAAAATAAGAAATTGGGATGATTTGCCAAAAGAAATCAATCCGAATGGAACTGGAAAAGCCAAATTTGTGAAGGTTGAAGCAGAAGATGCGATTTTGAGTGGGCTTCCTTTCTATCCAGAAAATGGACAAACAGAGCACACAATGTGGCAAAACAGTCTCGTTCGTGCTTATTTGAACGGATATAATTTACATAAAGAAATTGACAAAGGAAACGGAAACAAAAAATTTAAAGCCTCCAGAAACTTTGATTTTGAAGGCAAGGGTTTCTTATACGAAGCAGGCATAACTGCAGAAATGATTGCAAGTGCAACTGTGGAAGAAGATGAGATGACTGACAAAAAGGTCAATCCGAATCCATATGGTTTTTCTTTTGACGAACTTGACAACGATCAACTTTTGAAACTTTATGTTGGTGCAAATGCATCAATCTTTTTGCATGGACCTTCTGGAGTTGGAAAGTCAGGGAGAGTGAAACAACTTGATCCTACAGCAACAAGAATCACATTAAGACCTCAAATGAACCCAGAAGAAGTTGACGGAACTCTTGACAGAGAAACAGGAAAATTTGTTCCACCACTTTGGTACACTCAACTTTGTGAAAAATGTCAACAAGAGCCAAACAGAAAACATGTGCTTTTTATTGACGAACTTACAAACGTGAAACCTACAGTGCAAAGTTTGATCTATTCGATTGTTTTGGACAGAGCAGGAAAAGACGGACTTTGGCCATTGCCTGAAAATGCTGTTGTGGTTGCTGCTGGAAATGAAAATGAAGACAATTTGGCAGCTTATCCTCTTACAAATGCGTTGTTCAGAAGATTTAGTCACATTTATTATAAGGTTGATAAGTCAAGTTGGCTGGATTGGGCAACTGGCGTGTCAAAGATTCATACTCAAGTTTGTGAAACAAAAGAAACAGAACCAAGAGCAAGAATTCATCCTGCAATTGTTTCTTATATTATGAGCAGAGATGAAAACGTGCTTAATCAAGATTTGGATGAAGAAAATCCACAAATTGTTACAGACCCTCGTAAGTGGGAAATTGCAAGCAACGTGCTTTATTCAACGAAAAATCCTCGTGCACTTCTTCCTGCAATAGGGGAAAATTTAACAGAAGATTTTGTTGATTTTGTTCAAAGCATTCATGTCAGTGTGGAAGATGTTTTGAAGGGAAATTTTGACAAACGAGATTTTCTTGAAATGAACATTAGCCAAAAATATTCTTCTTTGTTGGGACTTATTTCTGCAAAGGAAGAAGAACTTCCAAAAGTGCGAGGATTCATTTCTGACACTTTGGGCAAAGAGCTTTTGGCTTCTTATGACAGTATTTGGGTGAGAAATGATCCTGAAAGAGCACAAATAATTGCTGAAACCAAGCTTATGATGAAGGAGGACAAAGATGTTGTTAAATAGTAAAGAAATTATTGAGTTATCAAAAATATCACCAGTTCTTGTGGTTGGTGCAAAAACTGAAGATTTTAAAAATGCCACTGTTTTGAAGGCAAATATACCTTCAAAAAGTTTGGGAGTGGTGAACACTGCAACAGGAATTAAGACTCCTCTTTGGCTTTTTCAAATTTTGAAGGGTGATGCAAGTCATCAGATTGTTATCGAAGAAATTGATAGCATTGATGCTTATTCTCAAGAAAAATTTTATGAACTTTTGAAATATAAAACAATAAGCAATATTGATTTGCCAGAAGATTGCAACATCATTGTGACTGCAAAAAAATTGGAAAATGTTTCTGCAAATATCGCTTGTTTATGTCAAATTGTGAAATAAGAGGTGATTTATGGCAGATTTTGATTTGGCAACCTTAAAAAGAAAGATGCTCAGAAAATACCCTGCTTTTGGGGCTGAAATTAATGATGTTAATTACAAAGTTTTTGAAAATGGTAAAGAAGTTTCAACAGCTTGCACTGATGGGAAAACTATTTATATCAATCAAGGATTTATGGAAAAAATGTCAGAAGAAGAACAAGTGTTTATTCTTGCTCATGAAGTGAGTCATATTGCACTTAATCATATAATGAGATGTAAAGATAAGGATATGAAACTTTGGAATATTGCAACGGATGCTGTTATCAATCAATATCTGAAGCAAGATGGTTTGCCTATGCCTGAAGGTGCGATTGATTTTGAAAATGAAAATCATTTTGATGCAGAAGAAGTCTATGAAAAATTGTTGGAAGAAAAACAAAAGAAAGAAGAACAATCAAAACAGCAACAACAAAACGGACAAGAGCAACAATCTGGTCAAGAACAAAATGAGCAATCACAAAATCAACAAACCAGTTCTGAAGAAAGTGAGAATGGAAATTCTCAACAAGAAAATAAAGAAGAAAACTCTCAAGAGCAAGACGAAGATATGCAAATGGGACATGATGACCACTCTATGTGGAAAAAAGCAGTTGAAGAAGCTGAAAAAGAGAAGGAAAAGCATTCTAAAGAAAAAGGTGAGTCACAAGAAAAGAAAGATGAACCAGAGGAAAAGATTGTTAGTGAAAAAGACTTTTTCAAGAAAAACGAAGAAGAAAAAGTTAGAATTGCTGAAGAGATTATGAAAAATTTGAGCAGTGAAAGACGGGGCAATGGTGGAGAAACTCAACTTGTGGAGTTTTCTGATATCGGGGATGCTGGAAAGCCTGTTGTGAATTGGAAAAGAATGCTTATCAGAAATCTTGAACTTGAAGATGAAGCTTGGGGACATAAGTTTTCTGACAAATCTAATAATTATGCTTCCAGAATTGAAGATGTTGAATATGATGAAAAAGCTGAGACTGAAATTATTTTGGACACTAGTGGTTCGGTGAGTGTGAATCTTCTTAAGAATTTTTTAAGACAAGTTAAAACTATACTTAAAAATTCAACTATAAAAGTGGGGACCTTTTCTGATGATTTTTATGGTTGGACGGAAATAAAAAGGGAAGCTGATATTGACAGTTTAAGGCTTTATGTTGGTGGTGGAACAAATTTTGATGCAGCAAGCAGAGCATTTTCAAAACGAAAAGATGTCAACAAAATTTGTTTTACTGATGGTCAAGATGGTGGAAATGCTGAAATTAGAGAACCAAGGAAAGATATCACATGGATAAGTTTTGAAAATCCAAATTTCAAACCAGATAATGGAAAAGTTATGTTTGTTCCAGAAAATTTGATAAATATGGAAATGGAAAAAAGTGATGGGAATGTCAAATAAAAAGAAGACCTAAAAATGGTCTTTTTTTGGTTTGCCTATTGCAAAGACAAGTGAAATGTGTTATTATGCATATAAGAAATTTTGAAGGTGTGATATGATTACTGAAAGTTTGAAGAGAAAAATTTTAAGCAAAGATTTTGCAGAAAGATTGAATGAAATTTGTCTGGAATCAAATAGTTTTGAATTTTATAAAGAATTGAAAGCTGACTTGCCATTTCTTGACAAGTTTGTCAGAAATATGAAAAAAGATTGCAAAATGATTAATGTTTTTTCTAAAAGCAGGAGTTTGGAAGAAATGAACTTTCATGCTATGAAATTTTATGAAAATTTGGATGCTGAAATTTATGATCGATTGAAATTCTTATTGTATGACAAATCCACACAAGTTTCTGTTTGTGATCCTGTTGAAAAATTTGTTTCTTCTTCTGCCTCACTTTTTGAAACTAATAAGAATGGTATGAGAATTGTTTCTTTGCATCCCAAAATGGATTTTGAAGGTCTCTTTTGTTATGTGCATGAATATGCACACCTGATGTGTGAGGATTTTGTTAATTTTAAAATGAATAACTTTGAAAACAACATTTCTGAAGTTCCTAGTCTTTGCATGGAAAAGGTTTATGCAAATTGGCTTGTTAAAAATGGGATTATCAGTATTGATGAATATAATTGCTTTAAACTTAGAGAAATAACTACCTTTGTTAGTTTTGTTGGAAAATTGTTTTTGGATGCGACGTTTTTTGAAATGGTAAAACCTCCAGTTACAGAACAAAAATTGCTTATGGTTGAATATATTTTTAATAATCATCCGATATTGAAAGATAATTATGAAGAGTTTTTGTTGAGACTTAATGAAATTGTGACAGAAAATAAACCTACCACTTATATTTTTAGATATGTTGTTGGAGAACTAGTGGGGGGGGTGTTTTTGGATGACTTCAAAAAGGATAGCGTTTCTGCAGTAGAAAGATATAAAAAATTGATTAAAAATATAGACAAGTTGAAATCTGATGAGGCTGTTGAAACTCTTATTGGAAAAGATTATAAAAAACGAATTGAAAAGAAATATTTAAATTCAAAGTTATCAAGAAATAAAGCTGATTAAAATTAGATTTTTATGTAAAGTTCTGATTCTATGTCAGAATTTTTCTTTTTGTTTTAATTTATTTGCTCTTTTGGCAAAAATATATTATAATCTTTTTATAAAGTTTGTTTAAGGTTTAAGATTATGATTTTTAAGAAATTTTTTAACAAAGACTCGGCGCTTGTTGACGAGTTTGCAAAAGAGTTTAATGTCTTGCCTTCAACAATGTATTTGATTTTATCTCGTGGACTTTCATCTAAGCAAGAAATTGAAGAATATTTGTCTGTTGGGAAACTTTTGGACCCTTTTCTTATTAAAAATATGAAAGAACTGTGTGAGAGAATACAGTTGGCAAAACAATTAGACGACAGAGTGCTTATTTTTGGTGATTATGATGTGGATGGCGTTAGTGCCACTGCAATAATGCTGAAAACTCTCAAAAAATTGGGTATCAATGCTGATTTTTATCTTCCTAATCGTTACATAGACGGTTATGGCTTGACATGCGATTGCATTGATAAAATTGAAAAGCAATTTGCTCCAGATTTGATTATCACAGTGGACTGTGGAATTTCTTGTTTTAAAGAAGTTGAATATGCCAAAGAAAAGGGCATTGAAATTATTGTTACTGACCATCATGAAATCCCTGAAATTTTGCCTTCTGGTTTGGTGCTTAATGCAAAGATTGAAGGTCAAGATTATCCTTTCAGAGAGTTGTGTGGAACTGGACTTGCTTACAAGATAAGCGAAGCTTTGCTTGGGCAAAAAAAAGCTGAAGAATTTTTGCCAATTGCTGCGATTGCAACAATTGCTGACATTGTTTCGCTTACTGGTGAAAACAGAAATATTGTAAAAAGAGGGCTTAAAAGTTTTGATAAACTTCCTTTGGGTTTGAAAACGCTTCTTAAAGAAAACAAAGTTTCATTGTCAAAACCTTCATCAACGGATATTGCCTTTAAGATTGCTCCAAAAATTAACTCTTCAGGCAGAATGGGAGATGCTGGTGACAGTTTGGCACTTTATATGTCGGAAGACCCTGTTGTTGTTAAAAAGTATCTTGAAAAAATCAAAGTTCACAACACAAAACGTCAAGAATTGTCTGCCAAAATTTTGGAAGATTGTGAAAAGGCAATAAAAAAAATGGATTTGGCAAACACAAGAGTGATATGTTTGGCTTCCAAAAAGTGGGATCAGGGCATTTTGGGGATCGCTTGTGCAAGACTTGTTGAAACTTACAACAGACCCGTGTTTTTGTTTTCTCAAGTGGGGGACGTTCTTCATGGTTCTGGGCGTAGCATTGACGACATCAACATTCATGAATTGTTATCTTCTTTACAAGATATTTTGGAAACTTATGGTGGTCATACAATGGCAGCAGGTCTGACATTGAAAAGAGCACATTATGAAGATTTTTGCAACAGAGTTAATGCTTTTGTTTTTGAAAAAATAAATGATAAAGTTTTTATGCCAATCAAATATTATGATTTGGATGTTAAGAATGAAGATATTACAGCCAGATTTTTGCAAGAACTATCACTCCTTGAACCTTTTGGTTGTGGAAATGCAAGACCTAAATTTAGAATAAGTGCTGAAAATGTGGAAATAGAACCAAGAAAGTATAGCCCTGCTCATTGCAAAGTTAAGTTGGGGGATTTGCAACTTGATTATTTCAATTTCACAAAAAGTTATAATGCTCTTAAATTTGCGCGATATAAGTCATTTATATTTGAATTTCAAGGTGAAGAAAAAAGTGGAGTCGTAAGTGACTTTGATTGTGGCAGTTTCATTGTGGACAATTCACATATGTACACTTACCCAATTCAATATGAACAACTAGCTTTTGATTTTGACAAACCAACAAAATTTGAATTTTATCCACAAAGCCAATTGTTAAATTTTGTTGCAGGCACACAAAACCAAGTGTTTGGAACAGCATTTGTGGCATATTCTGCATATGATTTTGTGAATTTTTCTAAGAATTATTCTAAGGAAAATATTTTCCATGTTGGAATCTGTGAAGAAACTTGTGTTGGTTATAATAGTTTGCTTTTATCTCCAGTTGGGATTGAATGGACAAAAAATTTCAGTAAAATTGTGTTTTTGTCACAAGTTATGGATGAGGGTTTTTTGGCAAGAATTCGAGAAGTGTCTAAAGCAGAAATTTTTGTTCCTATGGAAAAAGCTGTTGACAAACAAAGATTTGCTGCTCTTGATTTATCCAGAGAAACTTTTGGTAGGATTTTTAAAGCTTTGACAGCAAAAAATTTTGTTAAATACTATTCAATTTTTGACATATATCAAAACAAAATGAAAGGAAAAGTGGGATTTGACACATTTTATGTGGCATATTTGGTATTTTTGGAGTTGGGACTTATTTCAGTTGAAAAGGAAACTTTTATTTTTATTTCTCAAAATAAAGATGTTAAAAAAGCATTGACTGAGTCTAAACTTTACAACAAACTAACATTATTGAAAAATACAATAGGTGCAATATGATTCAAGACGATAAAAAACGAATTTTAAATAAAATATATGACAACTTCCAACTTACTGAAAAAGACAAAAGGGTGATGGAAGAGTGTTTTGTTGATGAAATAAATTTACCACGTTTAGAAAGTGTGATTGACATTATGGTTGAATATCATATGCAAGCTGAAATTGTTATGCCCTATGTGCTTTTTCAAACCTACAAAACAAATCCAGAAATGGCAAATGAACTATCGGAAAAATATTTCACAAAAGCCCAAAAGAAATTGTATGAAACTTTCATCACTTTGAAAGATGTTCGTTCTTTGACAAAAAGTGGCGAAGCTGAAGATATCAGAAAGATGTTTGTAGCAATTTGCCAAGATATAAGAATTGTTATTGTCAAATTTGCAACCATACTTTATGATTTGAAGTTGATTAAAAATCCAATGAAGATTGAGGACAAGGAATATGTTCAAATTGTAAGTGATATTTTTGCACCTTTGGCAGAAAGACTTGGGCTTTCAATGTTTAAGTTTGCTTTTGAAGACATATGTTTTGAATTGCTTGAACCTGAGGCTTTTGAAAAATTGAAAAATAGTGTTCTTCTTAAATCTGAAGATAACCAGAAGCAAATTGAAACAACAAAAGAAAAACTTAAAAGCATTTTGAAAGAACTTTCAATTGATGGTGACATTCAATATCGTCAAAAACATTTTTCAAGTATATACAAAAAAATGAGGGCTCAGGGTGGTGGACTTGAAAATATTTATGATTTGATAGCCATGAGAGTACTTGTTGATTCTGTTGAGGATTGTTATTCAGTATTAGGGAAAATTCATGCAATTTACAGACCTATGCAAGGAAGGGTTAAGGATTATATTGCAAATCCAAAACCAAATGGTTATCAAAGCTTGCACACGACAATCATTGCAGAAAACAACCGTCCACTTGAAATCCAAATTAGAACTTTTGAAATGCATAAATTTTCTGAATATGGTGTGGCTGCTCATTGGATTTATAAAGAAAAAAGAGGCCAAAACAAGTTTGATCAAAAGATGTCTTGGTTTAGGCAAGTTTTGGAAAATGCTAGTCAGCTTTCACCAGAAGAATTTATGGAGACTTTGAAAGTTGACCTTTATGGTGAATCTATTTTTGCTCAAACTCCAAAGGGAAAAGTTTTGGAATTTCCTTTAGGTGCAACTGTAATTGACTTTGCCTATGCCATTCATTCTGGTGTTGGAAACACTTGCGTTGGAGCGAAAATAAATGGAAAGATTGTTCCAATAACTTCAACGTTATCCAATGGAGATGTTGTTGAAATATTGACAAATCCAAACAAAGTGCCTTCAAGAGATTGGCTTTCAGTGATAAAAACTTCAAGTGCTAGATCAAAAATAAAAGCTTATTTCAAAAGCGAATTGAAAGAAGAAAACGTTCGTGTTGGAAAAGCTGTTTTAGAGCAAGCTGTTAAGGCAAGAAATCTTAATTTAAGCAAAATCTTGAAAGAAGAATTTTTGACTGAAATTGCAAAGAATTTGATGATTGAGGAACTTGATGTCCTTTATGCAGAAATTGGAGCTGGAAGTTTGTCTGTTAACAGTGTTGTTGGCAGACTTGTAAATCTATATAACAAAGAAAAGACGCTTGAGCTTAAAGAAAATGTCATTACTGTTAAGAAAAACAAAGATGGAGTTCTTGTCGATGGTGACAGTGGGCTACTTATACGCTATGCTGGCTGTTGCACTCCGGTTACTGGAGATGAAATCGTAGGTTACATTTCTCGTGGAAGGGGAGTGACAATCCACAGAAGTGGTTGTCAAAATCTTAAATATCTTGAGCCTGAAAGACTTATCAAAGCAGAGTGGCAAGATACAAAAGGTTCGAGTTTTGTTGCTGTTGTCAAAGTGCATGCCGACAATGTCAATGCTGATATAAACAGTCTCAACACAATTGCAAGAGAATTAAAAGCGAAATTGAAAGGTTTTGGCTATAAAGAAATAAAAGATGAGTTGGTGTTTGAGATTGTTGTTGAAATTTCAAATAAGACAGAACTTGATGCTGTCATCAAAAGTTTTGAAGGCGTCAAATATGTTAGAAGAGTTTATAGGAGTGAATAAATGAAGATTGTTTGTCAAACGATAGATTTTGAAAAAGATATGCAAGATCTTGTCAATCTTTTCTATGAAGAAGATTGTCCTTTTTCTATCGAGCATCAATCTGAAAAAAATCAAAATGAAGTAACAAGCAGACTCTTTATTGGGAGTGGTGTTGATCGAAAAGAATATGTGAAAAATTTTGTTTTGCCAAAAGATGTAAATGCTTTGCAAGAAAAAAGCTTGTTTAAAAGGAATTTTAAAAATCATTTATACGAAGTTTTGAGTTTGCTTTCACACAGATCTCTTCCTTGGGGATCTTTGACAGGCGTGAGACCAACTAAGTTTGCTCGTGATCTTGTGGAAAGGGGAGAAATTAAACCACATCTTATTTCTGAAACATTGGTGAGAGACTATCATGTTTCAAGCGATAAAGCAAAACTTGTTGTGCAAATTTTGAAAAATCAAAAATGTATCATAAAAAATGATAAACTGGTGGATCTTTTTATCAATATCCCAATATGTCCAACAAGGTGTAATTATTGTTCTTTCATTTCAAATGAGCTTTGGACAATTCAAAACAAAGTGGAAGAATATTTGGACTGTGTTTTGAAAGAATTGGAAGCTGTCAAAAAAATGATATTGGACAACTCTTATATTGTGAGAACAATCTATATTGGTGGTGGGACACCAACAGTTTTGAGTGCAGAACAGTTGGAAAAACTTTTATCGCAAATTGGATTTCCTGTTTCTGAATTTACAGTTGAGTGTGGGCGTGCAGACACAATAACAAGAGAAAAACTTGAAGTTTTGAAAAATTATGGTGTAACAAGAATTTGTATCAATCCACAAACTTTTTGTGAAGCAACACTTAAGCGCATTGGAAGAAAAACTACAAACAAACAAGTTTTGGAAGCATATATGCTTGCCATGGAATATGATTTTGTGGTAAATATGGACATCATTGCTGGATTGAGCGAAGAAAGGTTGGGTATTTTTAAAAGAACTATAAACACACTATTGGAGCTTTATCCACAGAATATCACTGTTCATACCTTATCCATAAAAAATGCTGCTCAAATCAGAGGAGAAGAAGTTAAATATAAAAATGATGTACCTAAAATGGTGGATTTCGCAGAAAAAATCTTACTTGAAAATGGTTATAAGCCTTATTATCTCTACAGACAAAAGCACCAATTGGGTGGACTTGAAAATGTTGGTTATTTCAGAGATGATAATGTGTGCATATTTAATGTTGACAGCATGGAAGATGTTTCTTCAGTGATAGCTGTTGGGGCAGGGGCGATTTCAAAGAGAGTTTTCAATTTGGAGAACAGAATAGAAAGACAGCCAAATTGTAAATTTATCAATGATTATATCGAACGCATTGATGAAATGATTGAAAAGAAAATTGAATTTTTCAGTTAATAAAAAACCACGTTTTAACGTGGTTTTGTTTTTTTAGTTTTCTAAGCCAACAAGAAAATCAATTGAACATTTGAAATATCTTGCAAGAAGAATAAGATTTGTCATGTTTGGTTCATGCAAACAAGCCAACCATCTTGCGATGTTGGATTGACTTATCCCAGTTTCTTTGCTCAACTTGCTCTGAGATAAATTATTTTCTTGCATTAATTCTTTAAGTCTGTCAGCAAATTCATTCATAACTTAATTATATGCTAAAATGCATAAAAATACTTGACTTATGCAAACTTGCATAAGTATAATTAAATTAAAGGAGAAAATATGAAAATACGTACAGACAAATTATCCTTGGAAAAGATAATCAAATTCATGAATCAAAACAATCTTTCAAAAGAAAGCTTTTCAAAAAAATGTGGCTTTGATTGCGAAATAATGGACAGAATATGTGAAAGAGAAGGAAAAATCGAACTGGAACAATTGCTTGATATTGCACATGTTATGGGAGTTTCAATTGCAAGTTTGATTGCAAAATAATAAAAAAATGCGATTAAATTCTTTACTTTTTTATTTTGGTATGCTATACTGACAAAGTCGATAAACTTATGACACAGTTTTGGGAGTCCTTCGACCCTTGGCTTTGTTTAAGTTGTTAAAATTTTAATGGAGGAATGTTATGGATAAACAAGTTAAATCTGAAATTATCTCTAAATTCAAGCAATCAGAAAATGACACTGGTTCTGCTCAAGTGCAAATCGCACTTTTGACACAAAGAATCAATCATTTGACAGAACACTTGAAAGTCAACAAAAAAGACAATCACTCAAGACGTGGTCTTTTGAAAATGGTTGGTAAGAGAAAAGGTTTCTTGCAATATCTTAAAGACAGAGATATTGAAGCTTACAGAAAGCTTATTCAAGAACTTAATATCAGAGAAATTAAATAATTGTGGGGAGCCTTTTTTTTGCTCCCTTCTTTTATCAATTTTAAGGAGAAAATATGGATTATAAAAAATATGTAATTAATGTTGCCGGAAAAGATGTGACTTTTGAAACTGGCAAACTTTGTGGACAAGCAAATGGATCTTGTTTGGTTAGATGTGGAGACACGGTGGTTATGGTGAATGTGACAATGTCTGATGCACCAAAGCCAGGGATTGACTTTTTCCCTCTTTCTGTTGAATATCAAGAAAAAATGTATTCAGTTGGAAAAATCCCAGGGGGTTTTAAGAAGAGAGAAGGAAGACCAAGCGATAAAGCTATTTTGGTTTCTCGTTTGATTGACAGACCTTTGAGACCACTTTTCCCAAAAGGATTTTTCAATGATGTGGTTGTTGTTGCAACTGCACTTTCTATTGACCCAGATGTAAGCCCAGAACCATTGGCTATGCTTGGTTCTTCATTTGCTCTTTCAATTTCTGATATTCCTTTCCTTGGACCTACAGGTTCTGTTCAAGTTGGTTTGGTGGATGGAAAGTTTATTATCAACCCAAATCAAGATGAAAGAGATAAAAGTGATTTGGCTCTCACCGTAAGTGGAACTGATGAAGCTGTGTTGATGGTGGAAGCAGGAGCTAATGAAGTGCCAGAAAGTGTTATGCTTGATGCCATTATGCTTGCACATGAAGAGATTAAGAAAATTGTTAAGTTCATCAAAGGTGTGAAAGAAGAAATTGGCAAACCAGTTAATTCAAAAGTGGAATATTATGTTGTTCCTGAAGAAATTGAAACTGCTGTCAGAGCATATGCAGACAAAATGTATGACCATGTGCTTGACACCTTTGTTAGACATGAAAGAGAAGTCCGTGAAGAAGAGGCTAAGGCTGATATCCAAGCTCATTTTGCTGAAATCTTCCCTGATATGACAAGACAAATCAATGATGTGCTTTACAAAATGAAAAAAGAAAAGGTCAGAGCAAGAATTTTGAACGAAGGTGTCCGTCCTGACGGAAGAAAATTGGAAGAAATTCGTCCAATTTGGTGCGAAGTCGGCATGCTTCCAAGAGTTCATGGTTCTGCAGTGTTCACAAGAGGTGAAACTCAAGTATTGTCTGCTTTGACTCTTGGAACAGTAAGTGATGTTCAAAAACTTGAAGGTTTGGATGATGAAGAAGTAAACAGATATGTTCATCATTACAACATGCCTCCATATGCAACAGGTGAAGCTATGATGATAAGAAGCACTGGTCGTCGTGAAATCGGCCATGGCGCTTTGGCTGAAAGAGCTTTAGAGCCTGTTGTGCCAAAAGAAGATGTTTTCCCATATGCATTAAGAATTGTCAGTGAAGTGCTTTCTTCAAATGGATCTTCTTCAATGGCCAGTGTTTGTGGATCTACGCTTGCATTGATGGATGGTGGAGTGCCTATTTCAGCGCCTGTTTCAGGAATTGCAATGGGACTTATTAAAGATGAAAAGTCAAACAAAGTTGCTGTGCTTTCTGACATTCAAGGTTTGGAAGATTTCCTTGGTGATATGGACTTTAAGGTTACTGGAACAGCAAAAGGTGTTACAGCAATTCAAATGGATATAAAGATCAAAGGTATTGACAAGGCAATATTGACTGAAGCTTTGGAAAGAGCTAAAATCGGAAGAATGTATATCATGGAAAAACTTCTTGCTTGCATTGACAAACCAAGAACAGAACTTTCTAAATATGCTCCAAAGATTATCACTTTCTCAATCAATCCTGAAAAAATTAAGGATGTCATCGGATCTGGTGGAAAGACAATCAATAAGATTATCGATGAAACTGGCGTTAAGATTGACATTGAAGATGACGGAACTGTTTTTGTGGCTTCTTGTGATGCCGAAATGAATGAAAAGGCTAAGATGATCATCCTTTCAATTGCAGAAGATGTTGAGGTTGGTGATGTTTATGACGGGAAAGTTATAAGAATCATGGCATTCGGAGCTTTTGTTGACCTTGGTGGTGGAAAAGAAGGAATGATTCACATTTCAAAACTTTCAAACAAGAGAGTTGAAAAAGTTGAAGATGTTGTTAAAATTGGCGACACGGTTGAAGTTGAAGTCATCAAAGTTGATGAAAAAGGCAGAGTTGATTTGAAGAGAATTCTTCCAAAAGAAGAAAAATCAGACAAATAAAACAACAAAAATTCTCAAAAATATTTGAGAATTTTTTTATTTTTCTTGACTTGTGTATTTTTGACACATTATAATAGGTTTAAGGAGTTTACAGATGGATATTTCAAATCCTTTATACAAAAATCAGGGGATTCATGTTGCCCTTGCATTATTCACTGTTGAAAATGGCAGATTTAAAGTGTTTCTTATTCAAAGAAAGAATCAACCTTACAAAGATAAGTGGATATTGATTGGTGGAGCTTGCTATAACAATGAAGACACTGAAACAGCCATGAAAAGAGAAATGTTTGAAAAAACAGGCATTAAAGATGTCAATTTTCAAATGTTCAACATTTATTCAAGGCCAGACAGAAGCCCGGTTTGTCGTATGCTTGCAGTGGCATATGTGGGTGTTATTGATTGCAAAAGGGTGGAATATTTGAGAGAAACTCTAAAGACACAAGATGCTGATTGGTTTCCGATTGACAAAATTCCAGAATTGGGATATGATCACACAGAAATTTTGGGAGATGCCATTGAATATTTGAAAGAAAAGATTTTTGATAGTGCAATTTTGAAACACTTGTTTCCAAAATATTTCACACTGCCAGATTTGCATGGAGCTTATGAAAGCATACTCAACAAAAAATTGGACAGGCGAAATTTTCGTAAAAGACTTTTGTTGCAAAATATCATTGAAGATACTGGCATGGTGCAAGAAGTTGCAGGGAAGAAAACTGCTAAATTATATAAATTCTTATAGTGATTTTAACAAGGCTTTAAAAAAGCCTTTTAAAATAATTTACAAAAGTGTATAAAATACGCAATCAAAAAGGAGAAAAAATGAAAACAATTTTGGTAAATTTATTGGGAGCCCCAGGTTCGGGAAAGTCTACTTTGGCAGCAGATGTTTTTGCAAAACTGAAAGTTAAGGGGTATAGGTGTGAATATGTGGATGAATATGCAAAACATGTTGTTTATGAAGAAAATTATAGAAGACTTAAAAATCAACTTTTGGTGTTTTCAAAGCAATATTTTGCAATGGATGTGATAAGAGATCAAGTGAATATAATTGTCACTGATTCTCCACTGTTGTTGAGCATTTTTTATAATGAAATAAAACCAGCATCAGATTTTTTGAAAGTTCCTGATAAGATAATGACAGATTTGGTGATGTATTGTCATTCTACTTTTGACAACATGAATTATTTTATCAAAAGAAACCATGAATACAAACAAGAGGGGCGTTGCCAAAATGAAGAAGAATCAAAACAATATGAGGGATTGATTCAAAATATGTTGAAAAGATTGGATATTGATTATGAGTTGTTGATTTCCACTGATAATTGCGCAGAAAAAATTGTCGCAGATGTTGAAAAACAATGCGAATATTATAATAGTCTTAAAAAGTCTGGATTGGAAATTGAAAGAAAGTTTCTGCTTTCAAAAACTCCAGAAAATTTGGAAAAATGCAAAAGAAGCAATATTTTACAAGGATATTTAAACAAGAATGGGCATGAACTAAGAGCGAGAAATGTTGATAATAAAGAATTTTATTTGACAGAAAAATTTGGTTTTGGTTTGCAAAGAGAAGAGTATGAAAAAGCCATAAGTAGCACCGAATATCATAACCTTATGGATAAAGCTGGTGGTAGAGTTATCAAAAAAATGAGATATTATTATCCTCTTGAAGAGAACAAAACTGCCGAGATAGATTTTTACTTTGGCAACAATTCTGGACTTAAAACTGTTGAAGTTGAATTTGATTCGTTGGAGAGCGCAGAAAAATTTGAAGTGCCTTCTTGGTTTGGAAAAGAAATTACCAATGATCCCAATTATAAAAATAGTGAGTTGTCTTTAAAAGAATTGAAAGGAAAAAATTTTGAAAAAGGTATAAGTAGATCAATTTAGATCTACTTTTTTTGACTCTTGATAACAATAAATTAATTAAAATTATATAATGATTTTGGGGCAACTTGTTAAAGGAGAGAAAATATGCCTGATAATAATTTAACTTGCAGATGCAGAGGGTCTGAACCAAATAGATGCAATTTGATTTTCAGATATACAGGCCCAACCGGACCTATAGGACCTATTGGTCCAACGGGTTCAACCGGAGCTACGGGCAACACTGGAGCAACGGGTGTCACAGGAAATACAGGTCCGACAGGGCCTATGGGATTAAGTATAACCGGCCCAACAGGTCCAACGGGAGCCACGGGGGTTACGGGATCTACCGGTCCAACAGGTCCAACTGGTCCAACAGGATTGAGCATAACTGGCCCAACTGGTCCGACAGGTGCAACGGGAGTCACAGGACCCACTGGAGCAACAGGTGCAACTGGCGCTACAGGAACAACAGCATCAACAAATTTTGGTAGTTTTTATACCACAGAAGAACAATCTGTTGATAATTCTTCATTTCCATTTACAAATCAAATTGTTGCAAGTGGGATGACAATGAATAATGTGACTGGTGTTTTAACCATTCCAGCAACAGGCTTTTATAGTGTTGATTATGGTGTCTATGTTGCAAGCAGTGCGACTGCAAATGATAGTATGTCATTGTTCTTGAATGGTGTTGAAATAGCTGGAACTGCAAGAGGACTTGAAAATAACACGATGATTAATGGGAGTGCAATTTTTGAAGTTACTGTTGCAAACAGCACTCTAAACATTCAAATTAACAGTACTAGTGCAGTTAACTTTTTGGATAATGATGGTATTAATGGATATTTGGTTATATCTAAAATTGCTTAAAAGAAAAAAATCATTGAAAACAAGCAGAAAAATGCTTGTTTTTTTATATATAGAGTTGAAAATGTGAATATTTTGTGTTAGAATGAACAAAAGGTGGAAAATGAAAACAAAAAAGGTTAGTGGACTAGGTTCTTTAATACAATTTTACAAAAAACATTGGGTGTTTTTTGTTGGCTATGTGCTTTTGTTGGTAGTTAAATCTGTTTTGGGATTTTTATCAGCCATGTATGTGGCAAATATGATTGCTTGCATCATGGATGAAGGAAACTTTGATAGAGCATTTATCTATGCAGGAATATGTTTGGGAATTGCAGTGCTAAACTCTTTATGTTCCATTTTAAATACATATTTTTTTAAACAACTTGAAAATAGAACGAAAATAGACATTCAACAAATGGTGTTGAAGCGTTCTCTTGACATTCAAATGAAAAATTATGATTCAATGGGAAGTGGAATTATTGTAACAAGACTTACAAGTGACATAAATTCACTTTCAACAGAGTTTAAATCTTTTACAACAAGAGTGATTGATCTGTTGCAAAAAGCTGCATATGTTGTTTATATTTTCTTTTTAAATTATTGGCTTGGGCTTGTTTTGGTTGGAACGATTCTTCTTACAATTTTAATGAGTCGTATCAGACTTCATTATTTTAATAAATATAAGCCAGGTGTCAGAAAAGCTGCTGAAAAAGTCAATTCAAAAATTATTGAAGTTGTCCGTGGTGTGAAAGATGTTAAGACTCTCAATTGTGCCGACACAACACTAGAACTTATGAAACAAGACCAGAAAGTTTACAGCAAAAGAGATAATTTTGAATGGTATTTGGGTGTAACTTTAAGCAATTTAACAAGCGTGATGAAACACTTGTGCAATTTTGCATTTATTGCTTTATGTATTTATTTCTTGAGAATGGAAAGTTTGACGCCACTTATTTTCTATACCTGCTTCTTATATAAAGACCATATGTTGGATTTTGCTCAGATTCTTGAAGACTTGCAAATGAACTTGGGGACAGCAAATATATTTGCAGAAAGAATTTTTAAATTAACCGATCCAACAGTTTATTCAGTTGATGTTTTTGGTGACAAAAATATTGAAAATTATTCTGGAAGTGTTTTATTTATAGATGTTTGCTTTTCTTACGGGGGTAATGAAGATAAACTTGTTTTGAATAATGCAAGTTTTGAAATTAAACCACGCCAGACGGTCGCATTTGTTGGGGAGAGTGGATGTGGAAAAACAACAATCATAAACTTGATTGCTCATCTTTATTACAAAAATTCAGGAGAAATTCTTTTTGACGGTGTTCCTATTGAGGAATTGTCAAGAGACTTTGTTAAAGATAATATTGCCGTTGTGAATCAATTTCCATACATATTCAACTTGTCTATAAGAGAAAATTTTAAGTTAATCAAAGCAGACATCACTGATGAGGAAATATATGATTTGTGCGAGAAAACGAAAATTTTGGAACATGTCAAATCTTTACCAATGGGATTGGACAGTGTGATTGGTGAAAATGGTTGTCAATTTTCGGGTGGTCAAAAACAAAAATTGTGTATAGCAAGAGCGCTTGCAAGAGATGTTAAAATTTTGATTTTTGATGAGGCCACGAGTGCACTGGATAATGCAAATCAGATGGATATTATGAAAGTTATTGAAGATCTAAAGAGCACAATGACTGTGATATTAATTGCACACAGACTTTCGACAATCACATATGCAGATTGCATTTATTTGATGAAAGAAGGCAAAGTTGTGGCACAAGGAAATCATGCCGAACTTTTGAAATCAAACAGTTTTTATAAGCAATTATACAACAATTCTAAAAAAGAAAAAAAATAAAAAAATGGGACAAAATTTTGATATTTATTTAAAAAAACTAAAAAATTCGAAGTTTAGGGCTAATTTTTCGTTAAAAGCTAGTGATTTTGCATACATTCAGAAAAAAGGAATTGAGACAATAAGATTGCATGCAGAAGAATTTGTTAATAAAAGAATAGCTCCAAAAGTGATTGTAAATGATGGGAAGCAAACTCCTATGAAAGGGCATCCTGTTTTTGTTGCACAACATGCAACTGCAACTTGCTGTCGTGGATGTCTGTTTAAGTGGTATGGAATACCACAAAATAAAAATTTGTCAGAACAGGAAATTGATTTTGTTGTCAATCTTATCATGGCATGGATTGAAAATGAAATTTCAAATTTGAATTAAAAATAAAACATCTTTTATTAAAAAGGTGTTTATTTTTTGTTGTGTACAACAACAGATTTTGACTTTTCATCATATACGGCAAGTGCAATGTTTTTAAGTTCTTTTTTTGAAGTTATATTTAGATTTTTGTATAACCATTTCTCATCTTTATTTAGTTCTTTCAATCCAGATTTTGAAACTTTCCCATCAATAACCAATTCATTTGTAAGAGATGCTTTTTGAATTTTTACATCTTTTAAATTTTCTACCACAGTTGGAGTTTGAGCTCCTTTTGGAAGAACGGAAAGTTCTCCACTTGTTTCAAAGATTGCATAAGCTACAGAATTTATATCAAAATAGCCTTTTTCTCTTAGCATTGACAGCAAATCATTTATATCAATGTTGGATTTGCAAATTTGTTTATAATTTATTTTTCCATTATAAATCAAAGTCGCAGGTTTACCTTTAAAAATTCTTTTTAAAAAAGTGGATTTTCTTCCTATCACAGCAATAAGAAAAGCTAATAAAAAGAAAATTGTCATTGCAATCAGATAATGATAAAATGGTTTGTCAGTTGTTGCCATTTCAGCAGCAATTGATCCAAGAGAAATGCCGACAGCATAGTCAATAAATTCTAGTTGTGCTATTTGTTTTTTTCCTAATAATTTTGAAATGATAAACAAATAAACAAATGAGACAACAGAATTAATCAACACCCAATAAATCAAATCTATGCCAAACATATTTACTCCTTAAGATGCTTTTATAGATTTCTTGACTTGAATTGCTTGTTTTATTCATATTTAAAGAAAAAATTTAAAATGATATACAAATTAAAACGCAATATGCTATACTTTTATTGGGAGATTATTTACATGGAAAATCTTGAAGAATTTTTAATAATTGCAAAGTTGAACACATATGCAAATGGAAAATCTGCAAGGGTAGAATCATCAAGACAAGGATCAAAAGACTATCATTTTGAAAAATTTTATGATGATAAAAAATATATTTATCACGACACATATTTTGGTGGAAAGAAATTTATAGGAGAGGAGATAGTTTATTTTGATTCAAAACCTAGCTTTGCTATGAATTATTATGGTAGCGTTTTAGATGAAGATGAAAGCGAAATCATATTCAACAATGTTCTTAGAAATGCTTTAATGAAAGTAGGCGAAGATAAAAGTGTTTTACCTCTTAGAGGTCCAAGTGAATTTGTTGTTGAAAACTATGTTTATAATTTTAAATCAATTGGAACTTTGGAAAATTTTATTGGGGAAGAAACAATTACTAAAAATGGTGAGCTAGTTTATAAATTATGTTGCCATGGTGGTGTGATTGAAAAATAAGAAAAAGAGTTTTAGATAAATAATAAATAAAGGATTATATAAGAAATGAATTTTTTAAAAATGGGTATCAACAGTCCCGAAGATTTGTTAAATTTTTTTCAGAATAAAATGAAATATGGTTTTGTGTATCGCAAAAAAATTTTTACAGATTCTGAATCAGATTTTAATCAAAATTTTGATAAATTCTACAAGCTTAGGTTGGGAGAAGATTTTATTAAAAAAGGCTATGGAGTTTGTTGGGACTTTTGCGAATTTGAGAGATTATTTTTTGAAAAATTAAAAATAAAATATGAATGTTATTTTATTGAAAGCTTTATATATCGTCAGGAGGGTGGACCTACTCATACTTTTGCCATTTTCAACAGAAATGGAAAGTGGTTTTGGTTTGAGTATGCATGGACTTTTTACTGTGGAATTAGAGAATACGAGACAAAGGTAGAAGCATTAAAAGATATTCTTAACAAGTTTAATAATTTTTTTAATAGCAAATTTGTTGATGTGAGACTATATAAAACTACTAAAGTTACAAAACGACTTGATGCTTTTGAATTTGTAGAGCATTGTTTAAATTGTGAGAAAGTTGAGATTAAATAACAATTAAAAAACACCGATTATTCGGTGTTTTTTTAAAACGCTCGTCTTATTGTTTCCACTGGTTTTTGTTTTGAAATGGATGCTATTGGCATGATAGCTGAAATTGTTCCAACCAAAATGCTCAGTCCAAGAGTAATCAAAATTTGTCTTATACCAAATGATGCGAGAGGGATGTAGAGACTGAGATAATTGGATAAGAACATATTTACAAAAATGCTTCCAACAGCTGAAATCACGCATGCGACAATGGCATTAATTATGGCGATTGCAACAGCTTCTACAATAAACATCTTCAAAATATCCGAACCTCTTGCACCAAGTGCACGTAATATACCAATTTCTGCATATTTGTTTTTGATGCTTGTTGAAATGAAATTTGAAAACATAACTATACTGAAGATGGCAAAAACTCCAGAAATAATCAAGAACAGCATTGAGAGTTTTGAGAAGAAATCACCATTTGTTCTTATCAAAGCAATTGCATTATTTTTGCAAGAGTAGCAAATTCCACTGTTGTTTAAAAAGATTGAGCCAAGAGAATTTATGTTACCTTTTCCCAAGTTTGTGGCAAGAAGCGAAGAATATTTTCCTTGCATTAGATTTATTCCAAGATTGCTCATGCCAGATGTTGTCATTACAAATGAAGTTGAAGGGGAGATATCAACGCCTGTGAAAAATCCTACAATTTTATAAGTTTTGTTTTCCACTTTAACTTCAACAAGTTGAGAAGTTCCAGGTTGGTATTTGCTTGTATCCAATTTTTTTACTGTAAGTTCTCTGTTGAATATGCTTTCAGTTCTCTGTTGGTTGTTTATTTTGTCAATTGATGTTTGAACTTCGTCAAGATAAGTCAGTGCTCCTCTCATAGCTGAAAGTTTTTCTTCATTAGGAATGTTTTTGTTAAGCATACTGATATAATTTTCTATTTCGCTTGCATGGTTAGGAAAATTTGGATTGTTGTTTGCATTGCTTTTTAAGTAAGTTATAAGATCAGAATAAAGATTTGAGAATTGTCTAACGTCAATCATAATTTCATTGTTTTCGAGTGTGGTTTTATCTTCATTTATGAATATGTAATTAGATGTAAGTTTCTTTAAATCATCAAAATTATAGAAATTTTCTCGAGATGTTGTTATTGTTTTGCCCAAATTTGAAACATCTTTTGTTGTAAATTGATATGCATATGCTCTGTTTATGTATCTACTTAAAGTATTAAATTTTTGATATGCATAATTTGAAAAGCCTGGTTTCATAAATCCATATAAATAAAAGCCATTATTTATGTAGTTTAAAAATTCATTTTGTTCAATAGTTGAACTATTGTCAAAATTTGATTTTAAACTGTCAAATTTTTTGTTTATTTTTCCGGTATCTATGATTCCAACAATTTTGTATGAAACCTTGTTTCCTGTTGTGCCAATTGTCAAAACAAGAGGATTTTCTTCGTTTATAATTTCGTTTACACTGTTTAAAACAGTCGTTTCATTTTCAGTGTTTTTGTAAGTATACCACCAGTTGACCATGCAGTTTGCAAAATATTCAGTAATTGCAATCTCTTCAAAATCTTTTGGAAGTCGACCTTGAGATAGTTTGAAATTGTAATTGTTTAAATCTTCATCATCAAATTCAACAATTCCACGAAGTGCTTTGTAATAATAATATTTGCTTATAGTGCAAGCATTGTTGTTGTTCAATTCGGTTGGGGTGGTGGTGCCAATATAATAAGAATTATAAACACCTTTCACATCATAGCCTGTTTGAGATGAAAGTGATGAGAGAAGTGCTTCATTAACTGAAATATCATAAGAGTTTCCACTTTCTTCTTTGATGTTTGTAGTAATTGTTGTTGATGGGGTGATAGAAGATTTTAAAGTGTTGACTGTAAGTCTACCTTCATCATATATTGCCATTGCATCGAAAATTCCAAATACAGAAAAGGCAATGGCACATAGAAGAATTGTGATGGCAAGCCTTATCTTTTTTGTTTTTAAAGTGTTTAGTCCAAGTTTTATTGTCCCCCAGAGGCTTAACTTTGTTTTAATGAAAGGTGAGGTTGAATCATACGTTTTTTTGTTTTTTATTGTGGTGTTGTTTGTTACTATGTTTATGTTGTCTGTGACATGCAAATCTTTTCCTTCTTGTATGCCTTTTTTTATTGTTTTGAGATCTGTTTCTTTTAATTTTGCACCACGCTTAATTGAAATTACATCATTTTTTTCAACTAAGTTGGTCTTTTTGCTTTCATCCACGTTTATTGTAATATCACTTTCTACTTTTCCGTCTTTAAGGTTTATGATTCTGTCTGCAAAAGTATTGGCAAGTTCAAGATCATGCGAAACTACGATAACCAATTTTTCTTTAGACAATTTTTTAAGTAAAGACAAAATTTGGAGCCCATTTTCAGTGTCAAGAGCTCCAGTAGGCTCATCTGCAATGATGATTGAAGGATTTTTAACAATTGCTCTTGCAATTGCAACACGTTGTCTTTGTCCTCCAGAAAGTTCTTGTGGTTTTCTGTTTTCAACATCATGCAAATCAACTTTTTCTAGAATTTCTTTTACAGATTCACCATTGTCTTTCACACCTTGAAGTTCTGTTGCTAAACTTATATTTTTGGAAATTGTAAGATTTTCCAAAAGATTGTATTCTTGAAAAACAAAACCTATGTAAGTGTTTCTGTAACTGTCATAATCAGCTTTTGTGAAGTCTTTTGTGCTTTTTTCTTTTATAAGAATTTCACCATCGGAGAAGTTATCCAAACCTCCGATGCAATTTAAAAGAGTTGTTTTTCCAGAACCACTTTTTCCAGTTATGAAAACCATTCCAGTTTCTTCAAAATAAAGGTTGATATCGTCAAGTGCTTTAACATCTCCACTTTTTGTTGAATAGACTTTTGAGATATTTTTTAATTCTAACATGACATCCCTCGCATTTTTATATTTATAAATTTATATTATCACAAACTGAAGAAAAAGTTAAAACGAAAATCGAAAGTTGTCGATTTATTTTAATTCATGATGATAACATTAAACATTTTGTGACATATTATTTTAAAGTGTGATAATTTTATTTTATAAAAAGTTTGGAAAATTATTAGGTTTATGTTAAAATCAAATCATAGAATTATGGAGAGCAAAAGTATGGGAAAAGTTTATAAATTTTTATCTCTTTTGATTATACTTCCACTTTTGGGGCTGTTTGCCTTAAGTGGTTGCTCTTTGTTTGAGGTGGACTGGAGTATCAATGATGGCTTTGACACAGAAGAGTATATTCCACCTGATTATGATTTCTCAGTTTCAGCCAGTCTTGATAAAATAAATGTGGTTGTCTCAAATGTCGGAGAATATGGAGAGAGTGCCACACTAGTTGCATTGCCAATTTACCAATATCTTTTTGGTGAGGAAATCACTGGACTTTCTGAAAACAACAATTCTACACCTATAGAATTGTCTAGTTATGAATGTGGAACGAGTCAAAAATTTGTTTTTGACAGATATTTTGATGATGTTGATGGAATTTATTTGAAATATTATGTTGTCAGTGCAGAAGATGAAATTTTGGCAGGGCCAATGTTTTGCACAGAAATAGAGTCAATATATCAGCATGAAGATCCATTGCCAGAAGCAAAAAGCATTAAAGGTGTTATGTGTGAAGACGACTACACTGATGCCGTAAAGGATTTAGGTTGCTCATATACTGAAATTAATTTTGTTATGGATTATATGATTGCTCCAAATGAATATTATAATTCTTCCACTGGAAAAGTTGAACAAATTACTTATATTGAAGGAGAGAATGATAAAGGAGAGTTTACAATTTCAGATGGAAATGAAACTTGGGCAGCTGAATACATAGATTATAACGGACAAAGATATTATTTTAGATTAGATGTCGGTGATGTTGTAAGTTTAAGGCACTATGATGAGATTATAAAAAAATATACCGACGATGGCATTAGAGTCACTTTGATTATGCTTTTACATAATGTTAATAATCCTTTCTTACAACCTTATTACATATGTTATCCAGCGACTGCAGGAGATTCTTCGGCTTTGGTGCAACTCAACACAAGCAATATGTATGGTGCAAATTATTGGGGTGCATTTATGGAATTTTTGGCAAAAAGATATTCGGCTGAAAATTCAAAATATGGAAATGTTCAAACTTATGTGCTTGGAAACGAAATCGATGCTTCTTCAACTTGGAACAAAATTGTTGCTCCAAACCAACCTCCACTCACTTTGGAAAATTATGTTGAAGAATATGAAAGACAAATGAGAATTGCTGATTTGGCAACAAAAAAATATTATCAAATAAATCAAATTTTGGTTTCAATAACTCATTATTGGGTGCAAGCATTTGAAGAATATTCTCCAAAAGCTATTTTGGACTATATGACTTTAAAAACGTTGAAGCAAGGGAACTATGACTATGGTTTTGCAATCCATCCATATGGAGTTGATTTGGGAGATCCTGAATTTTGGTCAAATGACTTGTCATATTCTTCAATGAATGGTTCTTTAAACACATCAAGCATCACTTGGAGCAACTTGGAAGTTATTCAACTTTATCTTGAACAAACCTCAAAATTAATTAATGGAAAAGTTCGTTCGGTATATTTGACAGAAGGGGGTGTTTCATCTTCGTCAGGAAACAGTGAAATGTTTGAAAAAACAAAAAATCAACAGGCTGCAGGTATTGCGTATTTGTATTACAAAAGCACCCAACTCAGTTGCATAAAAGCTGTGATATATTACCGACTTGTGGATGCTCCACTTGAAAATGCATATTTTGGACTTTGCACTCCTGAAGGTATTAAAAAACCTGCTTATGATGTTTATAAATATATAGATACTCAATATTCTTTTGAGGTTTCCGATCCATATTTAAAATATATCACTTGGACAGTGTCCTTAGGGCCAGGTCGTCCTCCTTATGCTTTTGGGCAAGAAATTGGTAATGTTAATTCTTATAAAGATACAATGAAACTTTTTGCTAGTAAATTCGATTGGTCAAATTGGAACGAAGATTTGATAACAACCAGAATAATAGAAAAGGAGGAGTATTTGGAATAAAAAACATCAAACAAAAAAAATAAAATAAAAAAGGAGAAAAAATGAAAAAGAAATTATTTACATTTTGTTTAGCTTTGTTTGCAATCTGTGGATGTGGAATATTTCTCTTGACAGGTTGTGGCGAGCAAAATTTCGATGTCAATAAAGTGACAATCGAAAACACAACTTCTGTTTATGATGGACAGGCTAAGTCGGTGAAAGTTGAAAATGTTCCAGATTGGGTCAAAACTTCAGTGGCTTATTATGCTGACGAAAGTCACGAAGAATCTGTTTCTGCACCAGTTGATGCAGGCACATATTATGTTGTTGTTTCTTTTGCTAATGATAAAGGAAACAAACTTGCTGATGATAAAGTTGCAACTTTAATTATAGAAAAGGCAGATTTTACCGAAATTGAAGTTACTGTTTCAGCAAATTACACAATCACTGAGATTGTTGATAATGTTCCACAGGAAGTTGAAAAATCTGTTGTTGCAAGTGTGGATGAAGATGGGGAATATTATTTTGAATATAATTCTCAAATTCAAACATTTAATGTGAGAGCAAGTGTGATAGCAGATGGAAATAGCTTATCGGGGGGGGTGTATTATTATAATGCAAAGAACCCAGATGGAACATTTGACGAAAACAACAGCGTTCAGTCAAATCCTGTTTTGCAAAATGTTGGAGATAAACTCTATTTAAACATGATTTTAAATGATAAAAATCATAATACATATAACTTGACAAAAGAAGTTGTGCTTGAAAGAATCACAGTAAGAGAAATTAAAACTTATGAAGATTTGTGTGCTATGTATGATGATATCAACAATGACTATGTAAGTGGCTCTGAACAAGTTAATAATGCTGGAGAACTTAGATGGAGACGTTGGGTTTTGAAAAATGACATTGACTGCCAAGGAAATGTCTGGAAAGTTATTGGAAGCGCATATTTTGCTGACAATGAAGGAGCTTTCTTTATAGGTGAATTTGACGGAAATGGTCACACAATCAGAAACTTGAAAATTACCAATGATTCAGTGGAAAACATAAATGCAACAAATGGAATCAATGTGGGATTGTTTGGTTATGCAGCGTCTGCATATGTGCATGATGTGAATTTTGAAAATGCATCAATTGAAATTGATACAAATGCCACAGATAAAACAGAAGCATATGCTTGGAGTGGAATTAACCCTGTTTATGCTGGTGTGGTTATTGGTAGAGCAGGATCAGCACATGATGAAAACAGGCTTGAAAATATAAATGTTAAGAACAGTAAAATCAATATCGATGCATATAAATCTGTAGTTGGTGGAATTATTGGTTTTGATGAATATAATTATAATCATGACAATGTTACTAGAAACAATTTAGATCTTGAAAATGTGGATATTTTTGCAATTAACAAAAGTGAACACCAAAATCAAAGAGTTGTTGTAGGTGGACTTGTTGGAGATGTAAGATGTTACACAAATTCTTATTATTCAACAATCACATATTCAAACTGTGATTTGAGAGATGTTAATATTGGATTCGACTATGCAAGCTGGAATGATAAATATCAAGAAACCAATGAAATAGATAATGAATTTATTTCAAATGCAGGCTTTGTTGAATATTATGTTGCAGGTTTTGTGGCTTATGTGAGAGGACCAATTGTATTCAACAGCTGTACATTAGAAAACTATAATCTTGCAACTGACAGAACTACTGGATATTTCAGTTTTAAAGATGCTCAAGAAGCTGTGACAATTACATTTGAAGAATGCAGTCAAACTGAAGGCGAAGGAGAATTTGCTGGTGTTTGGTTTGGTGGAGAAAAAAGGACAGATGTTGTTTGGACAGAAGCTTAAACACAAAAAAAAGACCAATTATTGGTCTTTTTTTGTTAATGTAAATTTATTCTTTATTTAAGATTGACAAAGACTTAAAATTTTGTAATAATGATTACATATTTAAAAGGATGAAAATTATGTCATTTAAAATGCCAGCTAAAGCTGATTTAAAATCAAGAACATCAACAATTTCTAATGCTTTTGCAATTTCAATAACTCCTTACATAAAACCAACAAAAGAGCAAGAGAAAAAACTTATGGAAATATTAGATATTTCTGAAGGACAGTGTGCTTATTGTTTAAGATATGCAAATTCAACTGACCATTTTAGACCTTTGGTAGAGAAAGGTGAGCCATCTGGATTTATTTCTGATATACACAACTTGGTGCCTTGTTGTGCCTCTTGCAACAGCAGTAAAGGTAAAAGAAATTGGGACGAATGGTTTTTAAGTGAGAAAAATATAAAGAATTTGGAGAGTTTGGGACTTTCTAAAGAAGATATTAATCATAGATTTGAGTGTTTAAAAAATTTTTCAAACAATGCAAACAAGAAGTTAAATTATAGAGAAATATTAGGTGAAGAAAAATGGAATGAATTTCTCTCAAGAAAGAATAAATTGAATGAGATGCTTAAAGAAAATCAAAAATTTTGTGACGAATTAAATGCACAAATAAAAGCATCTTTGAGGGAAGAATAAAAGGAGAAATAATGAATTTTGATGAAGGAATTGATCGTCATAATACAAATAGCCTAAAGTATGATTTTAATCAAAGTAAAGGCAAACCAAATGATGTTTATCCTATGTGGGTTGCTAAATCTACGATCAAATAAGGACTGAAGAGTCTTTATTTTTCTTTAACCATATTTTATTTTAATTAAACCTAAAAGGTGTTTTGTGTAGTTATGGACTAAATTGAACGGAGAAAAACTGCCTAAATCATTCTATTATAGTTATATGGAAAATTTTTAAGGTGGGGCTGACAAAGAAGAATAGAAAAATTTTATCATTTTATTAAATGTATTTGCCATTATCGACAATTTTTTAATTTTGTGCTGACATTGGCTTAATTATATTAGATTTTGTCGAGTTAATATGTAACTCAAGATTATATAAATTAAATGAGAAGTTAAAAACAATAAAAAGATAATCAATTTATATTTTATAAAGAACAACAAGACAATGTTCTTGAAGGGGGGGAGAAAAATTACTTTCAGATATGTCGGTTGATGAGTTTGATGATTTGTTGGAACGGCTTATGCTTGAAAGAAGAGAAAGAAAACGAAAACAAAAGGATTTTGAAATGTGAAAATTGCAAAAAAAAGATACAAACCGAGGTTAAGTGTGTTATAATAATTTTGTATGACAAAAAATAAAGAATATAGCAATTATAATTGGTGATTTGTCAAGGTGGACAGGTTGCGAATTTGAAGTGAAAAGTTATAAGAAGGATGGTGAGAAAAAGTCAAGTGATAGGGATAATACAAAATTTTAAACCTTATTTCGAGCAATATTATGAAGCACTAAAAAATATGTATATTGATGAGATTGTTTTTGCTGATTATTATAAACTTATGAAAAGCAACATTATTGACGACGGAATTTGGAATTTTGTTTACGATTTAAAAGCAAAAGACTATAAAGATTTTGTCAAAATATTTAATCAGTGCAAGCCATTGTTTAAAAACAGAGTGCCAAGATTTTATATTTTGAAAAGTGATGACAATGTAAAACATTTGGAACAACTGAAAAAAGATTTTAATATTTATTGTGAAGATAGTTGGTTTTTCACACCACTTTCAAAATTAAACTTAGAATATAAAGCAAAAATCGATGTGAATGTTGAAATATCAAACAACAAGCAAGAAATCGTGAATTGTATTATGGAAGGATTTTCAACACACGATCCAAATGACCCGTATGGAAATTTGTCGCCAACTTACAGAGAAAGTTTAAACAAAAAATTGTTCGATAATAACGCAAAATACTCAACAATTCACTATGTTGCAAAACATAATGGAAAAGTTGTTTCTATTGCAGGAATTACAATTGTTGGGATTAACGCTTTTCTCAATAATGTGACAACGCTGAAAGAATATAAAGGCAAAGGAATATCAAAAGAAATTTTGTCGTTTATTGTTAGAGAAATAAAAAATAAGAGAATTCAAAACATAATCTTTGCCACAGAAACAGGAACTTACACCGAAAACTATTATAAAAAACTAGGCTTTAAAATTGTAGACTATGGCTATTGCTTTGAAGAAAATTAAGGAGAAAATATGACGGGATACGAAATTGGGTCTTTGATTTTAACAGGTATTGGGATTGTTGCTACATTCAGTGCGGTTTGTGTTGCTTTATTTCAGTCAAAGTTGCAATTTAAGAAAAATATTCAAGTTGCATACAACAACAATGTTGGATTTGTAAAGGGAACTTGCCATCCAGAATGTGTAGAATTTTTAATTTTTAATGCAGGTAATATAAAAGTTTCAATTTATAACTTGTATTTAGGTAAAAAATGTGATTTTGCATTGGTTGGGAATAGAACATCACCTTTGTTTTTAAAACCTAAGACATTAGATTTGGGCGAAACTTTGTCAGTAGAAGTAACTTTTGAAGAACTGATTTTTGCCATTAAATATGTTGTTCAGGATAGTAATAAGTTATTAAATCAAAAAATAGTATTCGTGATTGAAGAAATATCTGGTAAAAAAATATATTATAAACTTAAACACACATATAATGATTATATAAAATGGAATAAAGGTAAAATAAATCTATTGCCTATTGCAAGTTGAATATTTATTGTAAAAAATATTCACATTTTTCTTTTAAAAAGTTTGTTAAATTTTTTCGCTAAATGTACCTACGAGGGCAGGTTTAGGAGTATTTAGGCAGTTTTTGACCGATTTTTGAGGTGAGCTAGAACTTGCTTTGAAAGTCGGTCTTTTTTTGTACCTAAAGGGTGAGGATTTTGCACCTAATATTTTTGTAGCAATTTTAAATCGTTATATAAAAATAATAAAAGTGCCTAAAAAATGATGATTAGGCACTTTTTCGTGGAGCTTACGACGAGATTCGAACTCGTGACCTCAGCCTTACCAAGGCTGTGCGCTACCTGCTGCGCCACGTAAGCATATATAAAACTGAGATTCAACAAATAAATATGCTTCAACTTTTATGTGTAGAAATTTTAAAGTTTGTTAAACTTGTTGCATATAAAAAATAACATAAACAAGTAGGATGTGTCAAGATATTTTAAGGATATTTAATTAACGCTAAATGAAATTAATAAAATTATGATATATATATTTTA
>CATKZB010000012.1 GCA_949841595.1 uncultured Christensenella sp.
AAATTTTCTCTTATTTTTGTATACACATAGCAAATTTAAACTATATTAAAATTTCGCATTCAATGTTCGAATCAATCTTTTTCATAAATTCCAATGCCATTGTTTTATTTCCAACAATCTCTCCATAATGAGTTGGGATCACTTTTTGTGGACGCAACAAATTTGTTAGATCTGCTGCTTCTTCAACATTCATTGTATATGTCCCACCTATCGGTATGAGCAAAATGTCTGTCCTAATCTTTTTAATCTCTGGTGTGACATCGCTATCTCCAATAACAGCTATTTTCTGTGCGTCCAATTTTATATTATATCCGACCCAGTTATTTTCTTTTGGATGAAAAATTTTATCGATATTATACGATCTAAAAGTTTCAAATTCAATATTTTTTAAATGATAGGACTTTTCTATTTCTACTAGAACTTTTTTATTAGCAAACTCTGCTATATCTTGTTCCATTGTTTTTGGACAAATTAAAATTGTATTCTTTGTTAAGATTTTATTTATATCTTTAATAGAAAAATGATCCCAATGTGGATGAGTAAAAAATATAAACTTTGCTCTTCCCTCTTTTTCGAGATCTAAAGGGTCAATATATATATCGTTATTTATACAAATAGAATTATGCTTATTAATTTCTATCTTCATAACTCCTCCAAAAATTTATTGTAATAACACTTGGTGCGCATAACAGGAGTTGAACCTGCACCCTTTCGGACTGGAACCTAAAGACTCAGTACAAAATCGCCACACATTCGTAAAATAAAGAAACTTTTGACTTTTTGACACAGTTCTTGACACAGTTTTTTGCACCATTTTTATTTGATTATACCATTATTTTAGCTTATATACAAGAAAAACGACCTTGTATTTCTTTCTTTTGTCCAGCCCGTGCCACCGGCACGCCGTGGAAGTTGTACAGCTGGATCAACCAGCTGTGCAAGTAGTCAACCCTCGCAATACTCTAAACATACCAATCTTGCGACCAAGGTCGCCCTATAGTTTATATTATAAATATATATATTATATTAATAATAATTATTTTAAATCTATAATTATCTCAAGTTTAGATATAATTTAAGATTTAAAATAAAAATAAAGTTTATTGATATAGTTTTCTTTGCTACTTTCTTTTTGAAATAGCAAAATTCAGCATGGCAAGCGCAATTGATTGCTACTGCTTTTTGACATAAAAAAAGGCATGGCACTTGGTGTCAGCCTAATTTGTATCAAAAGTAGTTATTTAGACAGAGAATTTCACTCTGGATGTTAATTAAAACGTTTGTTTTGTATATACACATCATGCATCATTTGTATATACATTACCTTAAGGCAATGTATATACAATGATCGATCTATTTATTATTAGCAATATACTCACTCATAGCTTGTTCAACAATCTCAGCAAAAGTATAACGCGCCCAACGGCAACATTTCTTGTTTTTTTGTTCCAAAATTTCCATAACCTTCGTATACTTCGTTTCGTCAACTCTAACTGAAATCAACTTCTTTACATCGCCGTACATTGATTACCTCCTGTTATAAAATCTTCATATCGATATATTTTGGTTCTTCTTCTGTACCCCTTATCGTCGCTCTGCCCCGTCAAAATCACCGTAAATGGGGCTGTTTCACGGGCTAAATCGCGTAATTGCTTAATTGACATATTAATGCCATATTTTGCCATTTTTGCCTTGTCTATGGTTGAAATAGAAAAATACTTGTTGGTGTCAACTTCACTCCAAACACTCATTCCCATATCACCCTCCAACGCATGCAGTGAGCTTATTCTGAAAGTTTCTGTTCTTCCTGATCTCTCTCTTCTTTTGTTCTTCTTTTTCAATTTCTGAAATCTTGGCGAAATTCTCTTGTATAAGGTTTTTAATTTGCTTGTCTGACTCTGTGTCATGTTTCATTTGGCACAAGCTTTTTGTCAGCCTTAGGATCTCATTTACATAGTCTTTTTTAGTGACTTTTTCAAACATTTTCTTTTTCCTCCTTTTGTTGAAAAATTTTTTAAAATTGTATATACGCGCCGGAATTGACCTATTCAGTCAATTCATAATTGGTATTTTTTATATTAGAAAGTCTCTTGACTTTCTCCAGATATTACAGCAAGCTGAATACAATTTGACACGATTTTCGCCGGTGGGAAAGTCGCGCTTCGCTTAATCGACTATTTCCTCACCTTGCGATAAATCTTTGTCTTCATTGTTGTTTTCATCTTGCTGTATATCTTCTTCTCTTTTCTCTCCCTCCGGGAGGGCTGGGGAAGAAGAATCTGTATGCCCTTGGCTGAGCCTCTTCGCTTCTTCCTCGGTTAGCACATCCACCTTTGCCACTCTTTTACTCTTTGGCAGCATTAGCTTCAATGTTGAACCTATGGCAATTCCCACTTTGGATGTACTTATCTTTATTGCTTTAGTTGTTTTTTGAATAAAACCAACGTTGTGTTCTTTTTGGAACTCTTCTTTTGCTTCCTTGGTTGTCACTTTATCCATTTTTGTTGAAGTCTTAAATCTTAGCTTTAATATTTCCATAGACGTATTGAAAAAGAACATTTCATCATTATGCAACTTCTTATGTTCTTTCTTTGAAAGAAAGCCTCCTCGTTTACCTAGATCAAGTTTTTTAAGTTCGTCTAAATAATATTCTGTACATTCAGAAACGTCGTCAAATTCATTATAAATTCTAACTTTATCTTTACTTCCCATTCTTTTTCTCCGTCCTTTTATAGTTCGACCATTCTTTTGGTCTTTCGTCGCAAACATCATCATCAAAGTATCGAAAATCTTGATTTAAATTTTCCATTTCTGTTGAGTATTGAGTTGGATTATAATGTTCATTAATTGCCCCAAAAAAAGTGTACTTAAATGGTTTTCCAGCTTCTGGATCATTTCCATTCACATAATCTTCGTGAGCTTTTAATGATCCAAATTCTCTTCCATACCAAACTGTTTTCTCCAAAATTCCATACTCTAAAAATTTATCTGACTTTATAATCTTTCCATTGACACGGTAATAATGGATTGATTTCTCAATGTGAATTCTTTCTTCGCAGATGGGTCTAATATCTTTGTTAAGTTCTTCAGGTCTATGAGTAATTAATATAATCTTCAAAAAGATATGTCCATGTTGCTCAAAGCCTTGCGTAACCCATGGTGGCAATTCCTTGTTATCTGCTTTAGACCCGAAGTATTTCCTTGCTTCATCGAAAACGTAGACCCCATATGGAACCAAAGGTTTTGTATATGGACAAATTGAATTATTTGCCCCAAATTCCCATCCATTCATTGGATATATTTGCAATTTTGGAAATCTCTCCCACATGATTAAATTCCCAAAAACAACATGCCTTTGTGGTGGCAAACTGTGAGTTAAACCATATTTAGCATTTCTAGCTTTGATAGCCTTACAAGCTGAATCATATCTCCAATTGAAATAACAAAGATCTTCTGTTAATGTTCTTGCTACAACATATGAAGATTTACCATGTCGTGGTAATCCTGTAACATGTATAATCGCCATTTAGATCTTCTCCTTCTGCTTAAGAAGTTGTTTATATTTTGTCAGAACTGCTGCATTGTTGGCGTCGTAGTTGTTTGAATATAGCCACATGTAGAAGTTGTCCAACACCTCAAGCTTGTCGTCCAATGTTGGTGCAAGTTTAACAACAATGTTTGGTTCTTCTTTCAGTTCTGGCAACTTCTGCTGTGGTTTTATCTCAATTTCTTTACTTTTTTTGAACATTTTTGACTCCAATGATTAATTTTTCTGTTTATCTATTGACATTTCATTCAATAGTGTATATAATGTTATTGAACGTTGAGAGAAATGTGAATTAAGTTTCAATACATCGTAATCATAGCACTTGCTATATCGTTCTTAAGAGATAGTTTTGACTATCTCTTTTTTATTTTCTTAATTTTCTCAACTTTGATTTTATCGTTCTTTGTAAAACTCCACCCTTTATATGGTTTCTTTGAAAATTTATTTTCTTTCTGTTTTTCGCTCTTTGGTCGCAAGTATGCATCCTTCTGCTCTTTCGGATTAGGGTTCTTTTCTAATTTAATATTTTTTGTACCATCTGTTATTGCAGCATGTGTTATCCCTACATATTCATATTTTCTTCCGACTTTCTTATAAATATAAGCTGGATGTCCACTTACTTTATTTTTTCTGAACTCGTCTCTCTTTAGTTCTTTTTGTACTTGTGGTTTAATTGTCTTTACTGGCTGTTTCTTAGATGTTGTTGACGCCTTCTTTGCAACTGGTGCGTTTGTAGATTTTACAGCTTTTGTAGATCTATTTTGAGTTTTAATTGGTTTAATTGTTTTAACTATTTTCTTCATATTTTTTCTCCTTGTTATGTTTTTTATCTTTGATTTAACCAACCTCATGCAGTCAGTTCAATCATGTAAACAACCTTGATAGGTTGTTTTTTTGTTAGTTGTTTGCCATGCATTCAGCAACTGCTGTCGCTGCAATATCTTCTTCAGGTGTTGTTTGGTCGCCTTTATTGTCTTCTGGCTTTGTTTGAGCTGGATTGTTGTCTTTAATCAAGTTATCTTTCACCAAAACATATCCACCATATCCAGCTAGTCCTACAATTGCCAGTACAAGCAAGCCTATCAAGAACCCAGCCACTGACTGTCCAACACTTAATTTTTTCATTCCATCTACCTCCTTTTGTTTATTTCACCCTCTCGGGTTGGTGGTGGGTTGGTTTAACCTCTTGTTATCCCACCAGTCTGAGCTTCAGCTTACCAAGTTTATCCTCTGATTGTAGCCACTGAGAGCTTACTTTTCTGGTTTAACTTTTAACCTCTCACACTCGGTAGTGAACGACCATCAGTTTACTTACATTTGGCGCTGATTCTAAACTGACAAACAACACGCTAGGGCTAATTGGATCCATGCCCTTGGTGGGAAGCCTATTTTGTGTGCCTTCTTCCCATTACACATTTTTTTATCTGAATACTTCAACTTTTGAAACAGCAAGCTTACTTATTTCATAAGTGTTCGTAACATTTCCTCCTGAAAGTGAATAATTTACAATTAACTTGCCATCAGTATTACAATCAATAGATAATGTAATCGTAACTAAATTTTCATCACTTCCATAAGTAAAAACTACTGTTTCACCTTTTGGAATCATTATGTCATAATAACTTTTACCAATACTTGTTGAGTACCAACTATGACCACTGTCACCTTCTACAAGGTGCCATGATTGTGAACCTCCTAACATAGTTTTAGGCTTAATTTTAAAAGCAAGATTTGTCAATGTTACTTGATATAAATCATCTGGATTTAGTCCTTCAACATCTATTTCATTTACTCCTATTACCGAAGTTTCTGTTGTGTAAATTTCATTCCATGTTGGAGCCTCAAATATAGCATTAAAGGTCACATTTGAATTAATTGAATATGTCGTTAAATCTACAATTGTTGTTCCATCTGACCACCCCTTAAAGTTGTACCCCTCTTTCGTTGGATCTGTAGGAACTGTTGCTTTTCCGTCTTTAACAACAAGTTGTGTTTCACCATGTTGTTGTCCCTCAACCATAAATGTGACATCGTATTTGTAAGTGTAATCGGCTACAAATGTTGTTTCTTCATTGATTGCATATTCTGAAACATCCACAATTTCATTGTTTACTTTCCAGCCATTGAAAACTTTGTGTGTTGTACTTTCAACTGAAACATCTTCTGCAAACTCTCCAGCTTTAACTGATTGTGTTGAAACTACGTTTTCTTCTGAAACAAATGCGACATCATAAACCTTTGTGTATTTCGCTGAATAGGTGACATTGTCACTTATCTTGTTTGTTGCTGGATCTACAATTGTTACACCGTTGATCGTCCAACCATCAAATACATATCCTTCTTTTGTTGGTGCCGTTGGTATTGTTGGAATCGCATTTTTAATGACAAGTTGTGTTTCACCAAGCTGTGTTTCTCCGTCCATGAACTTGACATCGTATTTGTAAGTGTAATCAGCAACAAATGTCACGGCGCCAGTTATTGGATATGTTGTGACATCAACAAACGCCCCGTTCACTTTCCAGCCATTGAACACTTTATGTGTCGTACTTTCAACTGAAACGTCTTCTGCAAACTCTCCAGCTTTAACTGATTGTGTTGATAACGTGATTTCTTCTGAAACAAATGTAACTGTGCAAAGTTGTGAGAACTTAGCAATAAACGTTGTATCTTCTGTCACTGTAATAATTGCAGGATCCACAACAGTTGATCCGTTCAAAGTCCAGCCTTCAAATGTGTAACCTTCTTTTGTTGGATCTGTCGGAACTGTTGCTTTACCATCCTTAACAACAAGCTGTGTTTCATCATGTTGTTGTCCGTCTACCATAAATGTGACGTCGTATTTGTAGGTCACGTTCGCCACAAACATTGTGTTTGTATTTAAAATCATAGTTGAAGGATCCACTTGCTCCCCATTCAACATCCAATAATTGAATATGACATGATCTGTGGATGTTGGTGTTGCCGGTGTTGCAGAAGTTCCTTTCTTCACTATCTGCAATCCCCATATTGAACCATCCATTTTGAATGTTGCCACAACTTGATCTCCGTTCTCAAGCTGTGCGATAAACTGCTCGTAATAGGCCACACTCTTTTCAAGCTTCGCAATTGTGGCATTCAATGAGCTTACAATTGAACTATTGTTATTCACTTGTGCAGTGAGTGTCACAATTTGATTACTTAATTCTACTATCTTTCCGTTAACCTCAACCATAGAAGCCAGATTAGATTGAATTGTCGCCTCATAACTTGCAAGCAAAGTTTCATCTTGTGCAACTTTATTTTCCAGCCTTGCAATCTCAGCTGTGTGATCTTCTCCAGATGCTTTCAATCTTTCAATTTCTGCTTTATCTGAAGCAATTGTTGTTTGCAATGTTGTTTTCTCAGCTTTCAGACTATTATTCTCAATTTCATAATCGTTCGCTTTTTGTTGCCAATTATCACGTGAAGTTGTCACTGCTGTGATCTGATCAGTCAAGGCTTTGTTGTTATCTTGCAAAATTTTAACCTGATCTTTTGCTCCGTCAAGCTCGATCTTCTGTGTGGTGCATGTTGATTTATACTCGGCGATCGTCTTTTCAAGCAAGATCTTGTTTTCTAAAGCTTCTTGCAACCCTTGATCGTATCCTTCTTTAATTCCTTCGTCTTTGGCTTTTTGGATCTGTTGCGTGGTGACGTTCTCACCAATGTAATATCCACTTACAATTCCACCAGTCAATATGACTGTACCTCCAACGCCTAAGCAAATTATTTTTCCTTTAGTTTTCACTTTTTACCTCCTTTAAATGGAAAACTGATTATTTTCCAAACAATAGTCAAAATCTTGATCACAATTCCAAGAACAAACAATCCACCAAGTCCAATTGCTATACCAACCAAGATCTTAAAAACCATGCCTAGATTTTTAAACCATGCCACTATCCCGTCATACCAATGTTTTTCAATATTGTCTGGGATATCGTCCCCAGATTGTTTATTGTCTACAACACCAAGATTATATATCTCACCTTCTGTTTCAAATTCAAGTCTCAAAATTGATATATCTTTCACTTCATACCATGTGTGCATTGAAGTTGAATTCAAGGATCCTTCATATGGTGTTTCTGCAAATCTAAGTACCCATTGCATTCCTTCCAAGTTTTCAGTTGTCACATCTTTCAAATTTTCTTGTGTTTTAAACTCTTCAACGCTTTGAATTCTTTTCCAAGTGTACTTATTCGGGAACCACTCATGATTTGGTGTCATTGTTGCAACTTCATCGTATTTAACTACCTTTGTCATATCTGTTGGTCCTGACAATGTAACTGTATATCCTGGCTTTGTTAATGAAGCTTCAACATATTTGAAATAGGTTTCAACATAGTAAACTTCAGCTTGTAATAAAGTATCAATTGCATAATCTGTTGAAAATGCCACAAAGTGTGCATCTGTCCAGCTATTATTAAATGCGACTGCATTGCTATATCTCATAAAACCTGCATATTTGCCCGTAACCTCTATTACTTTAGAGTCTGTCATGTGATAGCTTGTTTCACCGTTATATGTCACAACTGTCCACAATTGACCTACTTTAAATGTAACCTGACTTATTGTATTGTCATTGTCTGGATTGTCGTCAATGTCTTTATTGAATTCCCTAAAGATTGATATAAGATCATAGTAACGTACGACATCTTCTTTAACTCTAACTCCCTGGATCTTATATTTTGAAAAAACGCCTTCAGTGTTTAGCAATCTTAAGTCATAGTCCTTTGGTGACGTATTGTCTCCGATTGTGGTTGACATTCTTATTTCAGTCGCTGTTAAATTCCCACTTGGTTGATAAACATACAAAAATATTTCCCCTCCGGTGCTCTCAGCTAGTTGAATCACCTTCAATGAATGATCATCCTCATTTACTGGATAATCTTCAGTGGTGAAGTTTGTATCTTCACTTAGATCTTCCAGCACTTTTGTATAACCTGTATCATCTGCAAATGCAGTCTCTAAATTAACATTGAATAATGCCATAACCAAGCACACAAGAAGGATAAGTACTGCAATTACCTGTTTTCTTTCTTTTGCCATGTTCCCTCCTAAGATATCTTTTTCACGTTAGCAATAATTTGTTTTTCTGTGACTTTAACTTCAATTTCTTTACTTGAATTCTTATATCTCATTTCAAAAGTGATAACTTCTTCTGTGTCTAGATATTTCAAAGTTTCAGTCAGCTTCTCTTTTTCTTTTTCTGTTATTTCACCGTTTACAATAAATTCTCTTTTCATTGTTATTTCTCCTTTTAAATTTCAATTTCGTCTATACTTTGAAACAAGCTGTTCAGTTCTTCCTTGGTGTAGTTTCTTCCAGTTGAAAAATTGCTTTGTTGTGGCATGTATTTAGCGTCTGTCCAACGACCAGTCATGATTGCTTTATAATGCTTTACTGCACAAGAATATAAGCTCATGTTATCTGCCGTTGTTACAAACCAATTCTTTTTGATGTTTGAGATCAGCTTTGGCATATCAACTTCCTCTGGCACATCACAATCAATTGCTTTGTTTGGAAATGCTTCATGAAACAACTTCTGTTCTGGTGACATGTCCTCCGGTTCTGGTGTTTCATATTTCGTAAACTTCAACCCATTAATGTAGATCCAGCGTTCATGTCTGTGCTTATTTTGGATGATGTTTACAAGCCTTTTATCTTTCAAATCTGTAAGCCAGCCCGTTATTGACCTTGGTGAAGCTTTTAATCGCTTAGCAAACTTTTCATTGGAAATTGCACAAAAACCACGGTCATTTGTGTTAACTGCAACTGCCAGCAACATCTTCAACTCTGAATCGTCTATGTTCTTTTCGTAAGCTCTGCGCATTACTTTTCCGATGTCTTCATCTTTCATGCTTAACCTCCTAATTAAAAAAAGCCGTTGGTTTTCAAAAATGAGTTCCTCATTTTATCTCTCCAATGGCTTTTAAGAATTTAAATAAACTTGTGTAGTGTCCTGGTTTAATCTGATTGTCTATGCAGAATGCACTGTAATTTTCAAATGACATTTGTTATTCTCCTTTTTTTGAAACTCGCTCTAACAAGTCTCTTTTTGCATTACTCATTACTCGCTTTGCATATTTATCTGAGAGTTCGTCAATTAATGTGATTATTGAAAGAACCGGTGCGTCTTTGTAAGCTTCAACTAAAGCGTCACAGACTTTGGATAATTCCTCGTGTCTTTTAAGTCTTTCTGCTTCGAATTCTTCTTCGATTGTCATTTTTACCTCCTATATAGCGCAGTTTCCTGCGTTATCTATTTTAAGTTACCACAGCTTAATTGAAGTTGTCAACAAAAAAACGCAGATTTTTGCGTTGTTGTCAATTTTTTTTTAAAATTAATTAAATCTTAAAAAAGGAGAAAAAGGTATGAACTTAAAACAATTACGCCTGCAAGCTAAGAAAACACAACCAGAACTTTGCACCGAATTAAATATTCCATTACGAAGTTATCAGGAATATGAAAGTGGAAGAAGTCAAATGAGATACAACACACTTATCCAACTTGCCGATTACTTTGGCTGTTCAGTCGATTACTTGTTAGGCCACAAAACAAAAGGGATTGTTCACCTTGACAGCTACACCCCTCTGCAGCAAGAAGTCATTTCAAAGCTTCGCCTTTTGGACGAAGACCAATTGTTTGTTCTGTCAAATTATATTGACACAATAAACGGAAAGCCACTTTCTGAAATTTTAGAAAACGCAAAGAAAAAATAAGGAGTTGTTTATGGAAGAAATAAAAAAATTTAATGGAGTCTGTCGAATTAGACAATAAATTAATTGAACAAAGAACAATTCACAAGCGCCAAGCTTTAGCAATCATTGCTTATTTGGACGCTACAAATGACAGCTACAAAATCAATCAAAATAAAATCACCGTGATAAATGGAGAAGATACTTCACAGTTAAAAAAGTCAAAAGTTTCTATATCAAAACCAAAAGGAGATATAGAAATGAGAAACATTACATACCGACCAAAGGAAAAAAGATACATTGGTCGAAAACAAATTTTAAACAAGATAATAACCGTCTATGCAAAAACTCAAGCTGAGTGTTTGCAAAAATTAAATGCAGAAGTTAGAAAAATCAAATTTAACTTTCAACAAAATTCAAATCAATCAAAATTTACAGTTATTCAATATTGGGATAAATGGTACCGTGAAAATAAAGAACCTTTCATTGCTGAATCAACCAAAGAAGATTATGAAATTGTAAGAAGGAAAATTACGCCGATACACCATATCCCATTAACACAGCTAACAAAAGACATTTTATTAAGCTTCTTTGCAACATTGGAAGAAAATCGAACCAAAGAAAAGATGATACTGTTCTTAAGCACCATGATGAAAACAGCTCTTGCAGAAGGCAAAATAAAATTAAATCCATTTGCTACGATTGTAGTTAAAACAAAGAAGCGAAAACCGAAGCCACCTTTTAACTATGACGAACAAGTTAAAATCATTGAGAATTTGAAAGGCAAAGTTTTTGAACCGATCATCCTGACTTATTTGACAACCGGATTAAGAAAAACCGAACTTGACTTTCAGCACATAGAACAGAATATCAAAAACAACGTGTTGACTGCAATAAACTTAAAAGGCCACGACCGGGAAATCCGATATAAAAAAATAAAGCTCTCTGACGCTATGGTCAAAATAATTAATGACAACAAAGACACCTTTCACAAATATAACGCTAGATTAGCATTAGACCATTTTACTGAGTTTCTAAAAGAACTAAAAATCAAAGGGAGTTTGGTAACCTGTAGGCACACTTTCGCAACCAACTGTTATTATCTAGGCAAAGATAAATTGATCATCTCTAGAGAAATGGGACATACAACAAGTCAAATTACCGACGAAAACTACATAGAAGTTGACTATAATTTGAGCAAAGAAAAGATACTTAAATTATATAATAATTTATACAACCTAGATTGACACAGTTTTTGACACAGTTTTTTTTGCAAAAGTACGATTTTTAAGCAAAATAGCTGGATATTTGCTGTGTCAAAAAAAATAGCTATATGAATGATAACATCGAACATATAGCCACTTGGTGCGCATAACAGGAGTTGAACCTGCACCCTTTCGGACTGGAACCTAAATCCAGCGTGTCTGCCATTCCACCATATGCGCATAAATATATATTGAGTTTATCATAATTCCTTTTAATTTGCAACCTTAACAAATAAAAAACAAGATTGAAAATCAATCTTGCTTTTAATTTTATTTTTTAATCGGCATTTTATAGAAGGCTTTATAACATCTATAGGTTTCATAAACATCCACTTTGCTGACAATTTCCCAAGGCGCATGCATATTAAGCACTGGCACTCCTGCATCAATCACATTCATGCCATATTTTGCCATGATGTATGCAATAGTTCCACCACCACCTTGGTCAACTTTTCCCATTTCAGTTGCCTGATAAGTCACATCTGCTTTATCTAAGCAGTTTCTAAGTTGTGCAATAAACTCTGGGTTTGCGTCATTTGCACCTGATTTTCCACGGCTCCCCGTAAATTTGTTAAAGCTGATACCCTTGGCAAAATGAGCATCCGTATCAACATTAAATGGAGTGATATAATTTGGATCAACTGCAGCTGTGACATCGCTTGAAAGCATATTAGAACGATTTAAACATCTTCTCATAGAAAGCTCATTATATTGCCCACAAAGATTCATAATCTCTGCAACACAATTTTCAAAATATTTGCTTTCCATTCCAGTTGCACCCACGCTTCCTATTTCTTCTTTATCTACAAGCAAATTCATAACGGAGTATTCAGGATTTTCAGTTTCCAAAATAGCTTTAAGACCAGTGTAAGCACAAACTCTGTCGTCATGACCATAACCCATAATCATACTGCTGTCCAAACCACAGTCTCTTGCCTTTCCAGCAGGAACAACTTCAATTTCAGCAGAAAAGAAATCTTCTTCCGAGATATTTTTCTCCTTTAACAAATTCAAAATATATTTCTTAAATTTGTTTTGTTTCTCTTTTTCATCTGCAATGTTTCCTGCAAGTAAGTTTAAATCCTCGCCTTTGATATCTTTTCTATCATCGCGTTCAAGATGTGGCAACAAATCAGAAATTGCCAAAACTGGAGAATCTTCTTCTCCAAAAACGACATCAACTTTTGTTCCGTCTTTCTTAACAACAACACCATGCATAGCAAGAGGTTGAGCTGTCCATTGATATTTTTTAATTCCACCATAATAATGAGTGTCGATCATGCAAAAACCTTGACTTTCATACAGAGGTTTTGCTTTTAAATCCAACCTAGGAGAATCAATGTGTGCACCAACAATGTTAATTCCTTCTTCAATAGGTCTTTTTCCAACAACAAAAAGCACAATTGCTTTGTCCATATTCACTGCATAAACCTTGTCACCAGCTTTGAGCTTTTTATTTGCCTTCATAAGTTTCTCTAAAGAAACAAAACCTTTTTTCTCAGCTTCCTTTATTGCAAATTTGATGCATTCTCTTTCAGTTTTACATTCACTTAAAAACTCCTTGTAATCTTTACAAAAACTTTCAACTTCCGTTCTTTTCTCTCCAGAATATTTCTCCCATAAATTTGTTTTCATACACTCACTCCTTGATATTATTATATTTTACACTATAAGCAAAAATTATTGTTGTAACTCAATTTTCCACAAGCCATGTAAACTGCAATATTCATAAACTGCCACAGCTTTGCCATCACCTATATAAAATTTTACTTCTGGTGTTTGTCCTGGGGTTAGAGTAACAATTGAATAACCATTCTCCATTTCTAAAGCTACAAAATTTATATAATGATTTTCTTCCATGGGATGAAGAACGGACCCAACTTTAACTATAAGAAATTCATTTTTTTCTGTCACAACAGGTAAATGTTTTTCCAAAGATGCTTCAACTGTATTTGCAAAAATTTCTTCCATTACTCTGCCACAACATGAAATTGAAACATTATTATTAACCAATTTAACAACCACATTTCCACAATGGCAACATTTAAAAAATCTTAATTTTTTCATTTCACTCTCCTATAATTTTTATTATATCATAACAAGAAAAAATTTTATATCAATTTTAAACAAAAAAACACCAAAGGTGTTTTTCTGGTGGCTCGCCCGGGATTCGAACCCGGGACCCCTTGATTAAAAGTCAAGTGCTCTACCAGCTGAGCTAGCGAACCATAATTATTAAATTGGCAGGGGTGGCAGAATTTGCTTTTGATTGACGGAAAGATTTCTTTCTCAGAGTCAATCAAATCGACCACTTTTCCCCTCTCGACTCGGTCGAGCCTACGAAAAGTAGGTTCTCGCAAAACATTTGTTTTGCAAAAAAGTCAAAGACTTTTTCAATCCTGTCCAAACATGACAGGAACTGGCAGGGGTGGCAGGATTTGAACCTACGCATGCAAGAGTCAAAGTCTTGTGCCTTACCACTTGGCGACACCCCTTCATTAAATCACATATCTTGCAATAACATCTTCACCAAAAGTCGCACAAAATCGCCAACAACGTGCGATTTTCGCTTGGTGCGAGTAACGCGAAAAACAAGCGTTCCCTGAGTGCTTGCGAAAGCAAGCCGAATTTATGCGCAGTTTTTCGCTTTTGGCTGGGGTGGTAGGATTCGAACCTACGCAATGTTGGAGTCAGAGTCCAACGCCTTACCACTTGGCGACACCCCATCAAAGCCACCAGGGCAAATAATGTGGGGTGATCGAAGGGGGTCGAACCCTTGACCTCCAGAGCCACAATCTGGCGTTCTGCCAACTGAACTACGACCACCACATGGTGCTCCCAGAAGGATTCGAACCTTCGACCTCTGCCTTAGAAGGGCATTGCTCTATCCAGCTGAGCTATGGAAGCAGATGGAGCAGGTGAAGGGAATCGGACCCTCGCAACCAGCTTGGAAGGCTAGTGTTCTACCACTGAACTACACCTGCAAACGCTTTAATAGTCTATCATAGCAAGATATAAAAGTCAAGAAAAAATTAAAAAAAAATAAAAAAGAATATATCTCCCTAAATCTCAACATAAAAAGATATATCCTTAAAAGATGGTGAAAATAAATCATACAGCTTCTTCATACATGCCAAGTTTGTAATATTCGGCAATAAGCATGATAACTTCAGCTGTAGTTGGCTTATAATTCGGTTTGAAAACCTCCACCCCATACAGATCATTGAAAGATGTCCACCCTTTATACTTATAAGTGGAATTGATGGCATTTTGAATATTTGCCTCAATTCTGAAAGGATTTGTGACTCCACAACTTTCTGCAACTTCTTTGAAAAGTGTTTTTAAGTTATAAACCAACAAAGGTCGTTCAATTGCAATCAAAATTGATTTTGCCAAATAGGTAAACCCAATCAAATCGCATTTCACTCCCAAACGTATAAGCGTAAGCTTAACAATCTTTTCTACATTTTTGTCATTCATCATAAAACTCTCCTACATTTTTATTGTTTTTTCTACAAACATACTAGAGTATAACATAAAAACGACAAGAAACAAAATAAATTTTCAATATTTTACAAAAACATTTTTAAATATTTTTTATTTTAAATAGATTTTGATAAATATAATTCGTGTGTTATAATATCAAAGAGTAAGTTTTAATGGAAACGTATCGAAGTGGTCGCACCGAGCTGCACTCGAAATGCAGTTGTCGAGAAATCGGCACGTGGGTTCGAATCCCACCGTTTCCGCCAATATTAAAAGTAAAGGAGTTGAATATGCTTACAAAACAACAAATTGAAAATATAAAATCACAAGAAAACATTATTTTTACAACAGCAGATAAAAATGGTCAACCAAGAAGCATTTATGTTATACCAAGCAGGATTGAATCTGACAAAATAATTATATCTAATATCCAAATGCATAAATCTTTTGAAAATATAAAAGAAAATAACAAATGCTTTATCAACGTTTTTATGCCAAACAAAAACGACCTGCAATATAAAATCGAAGGCGTTGCAGAAATCTATGAAACAGGCAGTTTATTTGAAGAAATAAAAAATTATGAAGAAACAGAAAACTTGCCACCCGAACTTAAAGTTAACGCCATTATAGTTGTCAAAATTAAAAACATTGAAGAATCAAATGGATAACTTATACAAGGAAGGAACCTTAAACTTTGAAACTCTTAAAATAAGAAATTAAGAACACTATTTTATTATAGAGCTCTTTTTATTTATTATAAATAATGTTAGCAAAACAGATAGTTTTTGTTTATGATACTTTTTCATATGAATAATTTGTCTTAATGTTGCATTCAAAGAATTTCCCTTTAGATTGAGATGAAAGAAATGAATTATAAATATAATCACTTACATTAAAATAGCAATATATAGCTTTGGTTTTAAATTGGATATACAAAATATTATAGATATTATCATAACCAATTCCTTCTATAGTTGAAGAAATTACTTTTTCTAGTTTGATGGTCTTGTTTATATTTTCTCTCATTTCTTTATTAAACGATTTATTATAAGAATTTGGCATTCCATAACGATGTAATTTTTCAGCATTCTCATACATTGCTGAAATCATATGTTCTATTTTGTCACAATAGTTCTTGCTTAAATTATATAACTCATCATATGAAGTAGATTTTTTAATTTTATCTTTAAATATTTTATTTTCTTTTTGAATAGGCTCAAGAACTTTAGAAATTCTAGTACGCATATTTCTTCCTGATCGTGCATATCTGTCTTTTCTATTTTCCTCCCACATTTTCATCATGTCTTCCCACATTTTTTCTTTTTCTTCTCTAGTATATTCTCTACGAGTAGAATTATTTTGGTGTTGTGAATTAGCTGAATAATCACTATTGCTTGAAGTTGTTTTATCATTGAAAATTTCTTTAAAGTAATCAAAAGCTACATTTATTTCAGCCATTTTTTCATCACTACTTTCGTCATTTCCTGAATCTGGATGGTATTTTAGAACAAGTTTTTTATAAACCTTTTTAATTTCATCAAAAGTTGCATTTCTACTAACACCCAAAATCGAATACGGATCTAACATAATATCTCCACTTATTTAATAATACTTATTTTAACATAAAGACATCATCGAGTCAACTTTAGTCTCTAATAGAAAGTTGTTTTTATAATAAAATACACAAAGATAACAAAATAAAATAAACTAAAAGCATGCCTTAGGAAAACTCTCCAAAATACACTCTAATACTATTATATCATACTGCTATCTTCAAACATTATTAACGAAATCCCTTGTTTTTTATTTTATCTTAGAAGAATAATACTTAAAATTCTTTCTAAATTTTTCGATATAATTTCTTGTTTCTTGAAAAGGAATATCTTTTAATGTTTTTCCATCTTCGCTTTTATTTTTATCATTAAGCCATGCTTTAACATTTGTTGGTCCTGCATTATAAGCACAAAGAGCAGTCTCCACATTGTCAAATCTGTCACAAAGTTGAGATATATAATAAGCCCCAATCATAATATTGTCTTCAGGATTTTTTAAATCAAAATTTGAAAGTCCGATTTCTTTAGACAGTTCTTCAGCAGTCGACGGCAAAACTTGCATAAGTCCAACAGCACCTTTTGGAGAAAGAGCATTCTTATTAAAGTGACTTTCTATATTAATAACGGAAAATATAATCGCTTCATCCACATCAAAACTTGTGCTTGCATTCGAAACTTCTTCTTTATATTTCATTGGAAAAAAATAACCATACACACAATTGATTCCAAATATTGTTAAAAAAACAAACGAAACACTAAAAAAAATAGCAAAAAACCACTTCATAAGGCTATTTTATGAAAAAAGAGCAAATATATGCTCTTTTATCATTATTATAATTTGATTAAATTTAATCGCCCGTTGCGTTCTTGAAAAGCGTAAAAACCTACAAAATTATTAAGCACTCCCCTTCTTGAAAGAAGCGTTTGCACTTTTGAATAATAATCACTCAAAAATTTCACAGATATCCCACAAACACTGCCAATGCTTTGAGGAGTGTTTACAATCGCCACAGGAATATTATTCTCACGCAGAAGATTTGCAAAATTTAATGTTGCAAAACGAGATTTAAAGATAGCCAATGTGTAGTTCATATTTTCTCCTTATGCACAAAATCTCCCCTAATTTATTATATTGTTAATAAATCAATTTTGATTTTAGAAGGTGAAAATGATTTATTTAGACAACTCGGCATCAAGCTTAATAAAGCCTAAGAATGTGCAAAAAGCCGTTTTGAATGCACTTAATATATTCACAGCCAACCCTGGAAGAAGTGGACACAAGCAAGCAATAAAGACGGCCTTGGAAGTTGAAAAAGTCAGAGAAAAAGTTGCTCAGCATGTTGGCACAACTGCAGAAAAAGTGATTTTCAATTTCAACTGCACTGACGCTCTTAATATGGCAATCCTTGGCAGTTATCGACCAAATGGTCATGTTGTTTGCACAGTGAACGAACATAATTCTGTTTTACGTCCACTTGAACATCTCAAGCAAACTGAAGATAATTTTTCTTACACTGTTGCTGAACAATCTGGAAAATTAGGAATCACATGGGAAGATATAGAGAAATGCTTGAAAGAAAACACTTATCTAGTAATTTGCAACCACATTTCCAATGTAAATGGTGATGTGGCAGATATTGTTGAAATTGGAAAACATCTTAAAGAAAGAAACATACTTTTTCTTGTAGACGGCGCTCAAGGTGGTGGACATTTTCTTTACAACATGCAAGAAATGAACATCAACATGCTTGCACTTGCCCCTCACAAAGGATTTTATTCGCCTCAAGGCATAGGTTGTTTAGCCCTTAACGGAGATTTTGAGTTGAATCCCATTCGCTTTGGTGGAACAGGAACAAATTCTTTAGATCTGTCTATACCAACCACTTATCCCGAACGCTTTGAGAGTGGAACAATAAACACTCCAGCAATTCTCGGTTTTGGAGAAGGTATTAAATTCGTGGAAGAAAACTTCATTTATATTCAAGAAAAATTGGAAGATTTGACAACCTATCTTCATTACGAATTATCAAAACTTCCAATAGAAATCTACACAAAAACGGAAAACACAAGTGGAGTTTTTGCTTTCAACATCCCAAATGTAAACTCAACTGATGTGGCAAACTATCTAGACGAAAAATGGAATATTTGTGTGAGAAGTGGCTATCATTGTGCTCCTCTCAAACACAAATCACTCGGCACTTTGGATGGTGGCGCAGTCAGAGTATCAATGTCTTATTACAACACCTATCAAGAAATCGAAAAATTGGTTTTTGCAATCAAAACCTTGCTCAAGAAGCAATCGTAAATTGCAACAAAAAAACTCTCCAATCGGAGAGTTTTTATTATTTAACTATTTCAAGTCCATTCATTCTTTCCAAAGCTTGATATTGTCTTGTTTGAGATCTGTTTTGTTCCAAAGTTTCTTGCGCAGTTTCAGCTTTTTGCAACTTCAAATGTTCATGTCTTTTTCTACTGTCCATCTTTGCTTGCCAGCTTCTATCATTTGGAGTTCTTCTTTGTGCAACTGTCTTTGTAATTCTATCAAATTGAATTTGCTCAATCCTTTTTGCAGGTTTACCTTTAAGCACATTATCATTATAATAATCAGGATTGTGATCGTTTATAGTATTTTTGATTTGTTTCTTTGTTTTTCTTTCAGTCTTTTCATAAACAGTAAGACATCCAAATGCAAAACCATTTTTATGTGGAATTTGCATCAACAAAACAGTCTTTGATTTTGCCTGTTTTCTTGCATTAGCATAGATGCTTTCTCTTTTTGGAAGTTGTTCAAACTCTTCTTCTGTCATATTTGTTATTTTAGTCATTTCATTTCTCCTTTACATGACTCGATTGTAACATGAAACTCCCAGCTTGTCAATACCCAAATTCGACATTTTTGAAATAAAAAAAGACTTGTTTCCAAGTCCATTTTTTTACTTTTGATAAATAAATCTTTTGCAGTGTTCGCAAGTGATCACACCTTTCTCTTTTATTCTTGAAATTGCAACTTTTGGAAGTTCCATACGGCATCTTCCACAAAAATTGTTTCCTTCAAGTGGAACAATAACAGGGAAAATGTTATCATTTCTTTTTTTCTTATATTCAGCCATAAGTTCTGGCTCAACATCTTTTTCCAAAACCAAAAGTTCTTTTCTAAACTTCTCTTTTTCTGGTTCAAGAGTTTTTGTTTCTTCGTCGATTTTTTGCTTGCAAACTGCAAATTGACTTCTTGCTTCATCATACAACTTTTTCGTCTTATTGAATTCTGACAAAATATGATTTATGTTTTCAGCACTTTTTTGCAACATCTTTTCCAATATATTCAAATTTGAAACGATTTTGCCTTTAAGTCCATTAAGTTTTTCGATATCTTCGCTATCCATGCCTTCTAAATTTGATTCAAGCATTTCATCTGCTTTTGTCTTGTTTATTTTAAACTTTTCCTTCAAATCAGCAATGTCACTTATCAATTTTTCAGCTTCGTTTTCAAGTTCTGTCGATTTTGCTTGAGCTTTTTTTGCAATTGAAGCAAGTTCATTTGCTTTTTTACGATAAGGACTGTTAACAAGTTTTTGTTCAACTTTAAACAATTCTTCATCCAATTTTTGATATTTCAATAAATTTTCTATATTCATTCAATTCTCCATTTAATGCACAAACTGTGCTTTTATTTTAGCATTATTCCACAAAATCTGCAAGTTTTTTGCTTCTGTTTGGATTTTTAAGTTTTCTTAAAGCTTTAGCCTCAATTTGTCTGATACGTTCTCTTGTAACAGAAAACTCTTTTCCAACTTCTTCCAATGTTTTTTGTTTGCCGTCCAAAAGACCATATCTTTGTCTGATAACTTCTTGTTCTCTTGGAGTCAAGGTGTCAATAACAGCCAAAAGTTGTTCCCTTAGCAAAGTTTGAGTTGCTGACTCAATTGGTGATTTTGCAGATTCGTCAACAATAACATCAGCCATTTTTCCATCGTCTTCTTCGCCCATAGGAGTTTCCAAAGAAATTGGATCTTGTGCAGTTCTTTGAATTTCCATAACTTTTGCCACTGTCAAATCCATTTCTTTTGCAATTTCTTCAATCGTTGGTTCTCTTCCAAGTTTTTGCATAAGGCTTCTTGTCACCTTAACATATTTGTTGATTGTTTCCACCATGTGAACAGGGATTCTGATTGTTCTTGATTGATCTGCCATGGCACGTGTGATTGCTTGTCTTATCCACCATGTTGCATAAGTTGAAAACTTAAAACCTTTTGTATAGTCAAACTTGTCAACAGCCCTCAAAAGCCCCATATTGCCTTCTTGAATCAAATCAAGGAAAGACATAGAAGTTTTTCCAACATATTTTTTTGCCACACTGACAACCAAACGAAGATTGGCTTCACACAAAACAGACTTTGCATATTGATCGCCTTGCACAACTCTTTTTGCCAAATCCTTTTCTTCTTCTGCAGACAAAAGTGGCACTTTGCCAATATCTTTCAAATACATCTTAACAGGGTCATCAACGTTGACAGAAAGTGCAATTTCTGAAAGATTATCTTTAAGCAAATCTTCATCATTTGTTTTGATTATCTTAACGCCTTTCTTTTTTAAACTGTCCAAAAATTTTTCCATATTGTTGGCATTTTCGCCCACTTTAAGAAGTGCAAAATAAACATCTTCTTCGTTTATTGAACCCTTTTTCATAGCCAGTGCCAAAAGTTTGTCATGCACCAACTTTATTTTTGCTAAATCTTGTTTATCTTCTGACATTAAATTCCTCCAAACTCTTGTTTTTAAGTTGAATTGCAAGTTTTCCAAGTTTTCTTGCAATTTCAGCTCTTCGAGTTAAATCTTCACAATTTTTATATTCTTCATTTAATTCTGATTGATTTTTCTTCAGCTTTTGTTCAGCAATCTTCCAAACACATTCTTTAAAATATCTTCCCTCATCTTCTTCAAAAGATGCAAAATTGAAATTTACAATATCCATCAAAAATTTATCTTCACTTGCACCTTCAAAATCAAATATCGCAGAAAGTGGCAAATTTTGGTTTATCATTTCCAAATATTTTTCATAACCATTCAAAAGTTTTTGATAATCAATTCTCTCATCCACAAAACTGCGTTTATGCAAAAGCGAAGCCAAAATAAATTTCACAGCTTTGTCATCTTTTTTTTCGGCGACAGGCAACGCTTCAGGTTCTTTTGTTGCAAAAGACTTCAAAACCCCTTCAGCATTGATATCTCTTCTCAAAATATCAAGTGGTATTTTTGTCAAATCCCTGATTTTTTCCAAGTATGGTTCATAAAGTGACTGGCTGCCAAGTTTTTTAATTTGAGATAAAATCTCTTTAACAAATTTACCTTTTTCCTCTGGATTTTCAAGATTATATTTTGAATGATAATATTCAATCAAAAATTCCATATATCCAACAGCATTATCAATCATCTCTTGCAACTTTTCTTTGCCATAAATATTTAGAATCTCATCTGGATCTTTCCCCTCTGGCAAAGCAACGACTTTCAAATTTACATTTTCATCTCGCCACATGTCTATTGCTCTTAAAGTTGCTTTAACACCTGCTCCATCACCATCAAAACACAAAACAATGTTGTCTGAGTAGCGCTTTAATTCTGAAACATGATCCTTTGTCATGGCGGTGCCCATGCAAGCCACCGTTTGTTTGAAGCCACCCTTGTGCATCGCAATGACATCCATTTGCCCTTCCACCATAATTATGTTGTACAAAAGTTGTTGTTGTTTTAAAGCCTTAAGAAGATTTATTCCAAAAACAATCTTACCTTTCTGAAACACAATTGTTTCTGCAGTGTTTTTATATTTTGCAAAATCAGTTTTTTCCAATGCTCTGGCACTGAAACCTATGCACTCATTAAAAGCATTAAAAATTGGGAAAACCAATCGGTTTGCAATGCAGTCAATCACCCTTTCATTTTTCTTTTGACAGATGCCAGCAGCAAGCATTTCTCGCTCCGAAAAACCTTTGCTTTTCAAATAATCAACTATGTCTGTCCAATTTTTGGAAAAGCCGATTTTAAAATCTTCAAGTTCTCTTCTTGTGAATTTTCTTTTTTTGATATATTCTTGTGCAGCCTTGGCATCATTGTTATATAAATTTTCCATATAATGCTTATAGGCATAATCCAAAGCACTCAAAACGCGTTCTTTCAGCTGTTGACTTTGTTTTCTTTTGTCAGAGGATTGAAACTCAGGGACTTGCATACCAACTTTGTCAGCCAAAATCTTGATTGCATCCATAAAATCAACATTTTCCATTTTTTCAACAAAAGTGATAACATCCCCCGATTCTTTGCAACCATAACAATGATAAATTCCATCTTCCGTAATTGAAAAAGATGGTGTTTTTTCATTATGAAATGGACAACAAGCCCAAAATCTACGCCCTTTTTGCTCGAGTTTCAAATAATTTGAAGCAATAGTCACTAAATCGTTTTTACGCTTCAATTCACTGAGCCATTCAACTGGAAAGCCTCGACCTTGCATGCATCACTCCTGAAAAAACTAATTTCTTTATAATATACCACAAACAAGGTGAAAAATCCTTTAAATTAAACAAAATAATTATAAAAAAATGACTAAAGTTAAATCAAAACGTCAATAATCTTTCTTTAAAGCCAAATTTCTGGTTTAACATAATAACAAAAGTGGCTGTTTGCCACTTTTGTTTAATAAACGTCTCTTTCATCTGGTTTTTGCTTATCTTCAATTTCAACCACAAGTGCTTCAGTTGTAAGAAGCGTTGCTGAAACAGAGGCTGCATTTTGAAGTGCCGATCTGGAAACCTTTGTTGGATCAAGAATACCTTTTTTGATCAAATCACCATATTCATTATTTAGTGCATCAAATCCAAATGCTGGTGCAGAAAGATTTTCATAAATTTTGTTGACAACAACACCACCATCAATTCCTGCATTTACAGCAATTTGTCTGATAGGTTCTTCAACTGCTCTCAAGACAATAGTTGCACCTGTTTTTTCATCTCCAGAAAGAGTTTCAACCAACTTCTTTATTGCTGGCGTGGTTTTCAACAATGCAACTCCACCACCTGGCACAACACCTTCTTCAGAAGCTGCTTTTGTTGCAGAAAGGGCATCTTCAATACGAAGTTTCTTTTCTTTCATTTCCACTTCAGTTGCAGCGCCAACTTTGATGACAGCAACTCCACCAGCAAGTTTAGCCAATCTCTCAGAAAGTTTTTCTTTGTCATAGTCACTTGTTGTGACTTTTATCTGATCTTTGATTTGTTTAACTCTTCCATCAATGACTTTTTTATCTCCAGCACCTTCAACGATTGTTGTTGTGTCTTTGTCCACTCTCACAGTCTTTGCACGGCCAAGGTCATCAAGAGAAAGAGTTTTCAAATCAATTCCAAGTTCAGAAGAAACAAAAGTTCCTCCCGTTAAAATTGAAATATCTTCCAGCATTGCTTTTCTTTTATCCCCAAAACTTGGAGCTTTGACTGCAACCACAGAAAGTGAACCACGGAGTTTGTTTAAAATCAGGGCTGTCAATGCTTCCCCTTCAACATCATCAGCAATGATAAGAAGTTTTCCCCCAACTTTGACAAGTTGTTCCAAAACAGGCAATATTTCATTTAAATTTGAAATTTTGCTGTCAGTGATAAGAATGTATGGATTATCAAGCTCTGCAATCATCTTTTCAGTGTTTGTGCTCATATATGGAGAAAGGTAACCACGATCAAATTGCATTCCTTCAACAACTGCAAGTTCTGTGTTCATTGTTTGAGATTCTTCAACTGTGATAACACCGTCGCTTCCAACCTTGTCCATAGCTTCAGCAATCAATTTTCCAACATTTTCGTCACCTGCAGAAATGCTGGCAACTTGTTCGATATCTTTTGATCTTGAAACTGGTTTTGAAAGTTTTTTAAGTTCTTCACAAGCCACCTCAACAGCTTTGAAAATTCCTTTCTTCAAAATTATTGGATTTGCACCTGCAGTAAAATTTTTAAGACCTTCTCTGATGATCGCTTGAGCCAAAACACAAGCAGTGGTTGTTCCATCCCCTGCAACATCATTTGTTTTGACAGAAACTTCTCTGATAAGTTCAGCTCCCAAATTTTCAAAAGGATCAGAAAGTTCAATCTCTTTTGCAATTGTTACACCATCGTTTGTGATAAGTGGCAAAGCATATTTTTTGCCAAGCACAACATTTCTTCCTTTTGGTCCAAGTGTGATTTTCACAGTGTCAGCAAGTTTGTTGACACCTGCTTCCAAACTCTTTCTTGCTTGTTCTCCTTGCAACATCATTTTTGACATAATACAATCTCCTTTTAGTCTTCCAAAACAGCCAAAATGTCTGTTTGTTTCATGACAATATATTTCTTTCCGTCAAGAGTAAACTCAGTTCCACTATATTTTGTGTATAACACTTCTTGCCCAACTTTGACTTGCATCTCAATTTCTTTTCCGTCAACAACGCCACCTTTGCCAACAGCAACAACTTTTGCTATCTGAGATTTTTCTGCAGATGCTGTAGGCAAAATAATTCCACTTTTTGTTTCTTTGTCAGCTTCTTTTGGAAGCAAAACCACTCTATCGAAAATAGGCTTAATTTTCATAAATTTCAATCTCCTTTTTATTCACAATTAAGTATAATTTTTTTTTAAGAAAATGTAAAGTTTTTGTGCCAACAAAAAAATTATCAACAGAAAATTTCTGTCGATAATTGTATAAATCATAGCTTACTTTGTCTCTGTAACATTCAAATCAGAACTTCGGTCTTTGTATGTGGTGTGCAACAAAACTTCAGCGAGACTGCTTGCAGGTTTTCCTAAAAACTCTTTATAAAGTGAAATGATTTGTGGGTTTTGATGTGAAGCTCGGCACTTGAGCTCACTGTCTCTTTTATAAAGGGCAGCAATTCTGGCTTTTTGATAATCTGCATCTTCATCATAGTGCTTTGGCTGTCCACCACCACCGATGCAACCACCCGGGCAAGACATAATTTCCACAAAATCAAAGTGTTCACCATTTTTTATGCTTTCCAAAAGCGTTCTGGCATTTGCAAGCCCAAAAGCAACTGCAACACGAAGTTTTGTTCCATTTATGTCAATTTCTGCATCTCTAAGTCCGTCAAAATCTCTTATTTGCTTAAAATTTAAAACAAGTTCACATGGCTGATTGCCTGTCAAGTATGAATAAGCTGTTCTCACAGCAGCTTCCATAACGCCACCTGTGTTTCCAAAAATCACTCCTGCACCACTTGCTTGCCCCATAAAATCATCAAATTCTTCATCTTCCAAATCATTCAAATCAATTTTATTTTCCTTTGCCCATTTTGCGAGTTCAACTGTGGTGATGACATAATCCATATCTCTCATGTTTGGCACTTTGTTTATTTTGGAAGAAATGTTCATTTCTTCTCTTCTTATTTCAAATTTTTTTGCGACGCATGGTGTCAATGCAACATTAACTATATCATTTGGGTTTATACCCATTTTTTTTGCAAAATAAGTCTTTATAATTGCTCCTTGCATGCCAATTGGACTTTTGCAAGTGGAGATATTTGGTAAAATTTCTGGATAAAAAGTCTCGGCAAACTTTATCCATGCTGGACAACAACTTGTAAACTGTGGAAGTGGTTTTTCTTTTTTTGTGATTCTTTCAATAAGCTCTGTCGCTTCTTCACATATTGTCAAATCTGCAGAAAAGTTTGTGTCCAAAACATATTTAAATCCAAGTTTTTTGAGTAGTGCAACCATTTTACCTTGCACAAAACTTCCCTTTTCAAATCCAAACTCATCACCCAGTCCAACTCTGACAGAAGGCGAAGTTGAAACAATAACAATTTTGTTTTTGTCTTTAATCAACTCTTCAACCTGCTTATACTCATCCACACCAACAATAGCATCAAATGGACAGCTTTTTATACATTGTCCACAATGAACACAAATTGCATTATCTCCCGTTTTACACAAATCATAGTTGTTGTTGACACTTACAAGTGCATTGCAAACTCTTGCACATTGTCCACACTTCATGCACAATTCTTCAATTCTTCTTATTGAAGCATTATCTTCTTCAATAGCAACTCTAACATTTTGTCCTATGTGTTTCATATTTTCTCCTGTAAATTTTTAATATTATAACATAAAAAGAAAACTTTGCATAACAAAATTTTATTACTCAAAAATAAATTTAAATATTTCTTAATATAAATTAGTTCAAATCACTTTGAAAACTTTTTAATAATTTATATAATTTAAAAAGGAGTTATAAAAATGAATATTATTGCAATAATTTCAGACAAAGATTTAGGACTAGAAAACAAACCTATGCACAACCCTATAACAAGAACAGCAGCACGAGGGATCGTGGTTAGGCAAGATGGAAAGATCGCCGTTGTGCATAAAGAAAAAACAGGGGAATACAAACTTCCTGGTGGTGGAGTGGAGAAATATGAATCTCCTGTTATAGGTTTTGAAAGAGAAATTTATGAAGAAGTTGGTTGCACAGTTAAAAACATAAGAGAACTTGGAATAACAGAAGAACATAAAACCAAAAACAATTTCTTGCAACGCTCACACATCTATGTTTGTGATTTGGCAGAATCTGGCAAAACTCATTACACCGAACAAGAACTAAACGAAAACACAGAAACTATGTGGCTTACACCAGAAGATGCTTTAGCCAAGATTGAAAATTGTTTCAACAACTTACATGATTCACCTTATGCAGATATCTATATGACAAAATTTATCATTTTAAGGGACTCAGCAGTTTTGAAATATTATTTAAGTCAAAAATAAAACACCAAATTAAATTGGTGTTTTTTTATTTCAAAATTTTTATTTCTCCAAAATATGTTGTTTCATTGTCATCCACATATATGCAAGACTTATCTGGAATCGCTACAATAGGCTCATTCAATTTTTTGATGAAAGATTTCAACTCTTTCATTCTCTTTTTGTAAGTTACAGGAGAATTTTTTTGTTGTTCTTCATAATTAAAATGTGGCTCAATAGAAAAATCAACTCTCTCAACAGCTTTGTAAGTCAATGGCTCGGCAAAATCTTCATCGCTAGTTATGATTCCGTATTTTGATAAATTGATTCCACCTGCACAGAATCCGATCGCGTATTCAGTTTTTTTAAGAACACTTTCCAATCCGAATTTTTCAATAATTTTCTTCTGCTCCAATGGGTCTCCACCCGTCAAAAAATAGAGCACATTTTTCTTTAGTATTTTAACCTTTTCGGTTTCAAGTCCAAGTCTTACAACCTGATTAAACGACAAACCTACATCATCAAAACATTTGATAATGTTTTTAAACACGATTTCATCGTCATAACCTTTCATTGTCGCTTCCACATAGACAAGATTAAAATCTTTTAAATTCCAGCTTTTAATAATTTCTTTCATCTTTGGCAAAAAAGAGACCTTTTTGTTTGCAAAAACATCTCCCACAATATTTGAAAAAATAATAGTCTTCATATTGTCTCCTTTTGTCAAGTTGTTTCAACTTGTTTTACAGTCTTACGCTCTAACACACCTTCTTTGTTGATCTTGAAAAGCTTAAACCTAATTATCAAATAAACAATCACCTGAATATATGATGCGATAACTTGACCAATCCCAGTGCAAAAAGCAGAATACAAAAAGACGCTCAGAAGCACTCTCAAAGTTTTCTCTCCCACTGCAAAAATAGTGGTAAAAATAGCTGAAAATTTGAGTTGATAAAAAGGTTTATAAATATAGTTGAATGGTGTGATTGCCATATCCAAAAGATCCATACTTAGATAAATTAATGCAATTTGTAGATTGACTTGATAGATATTGTATAGTGAGAAAAATGGTATTAGCACACATAATACAACCACTCCCATAAACATAAAAGCATTTTTTAACGATTTCTTGTAATCAAACTTATCATAAGAAATATCTATCTTGACAGCTGTTGAAATGGCAACACATGCATCCCATTGAGAGTCTGTGACAAGAACTTCAAAATTTAATGCAACAATATATTCATTCCCTGCTTGGAAAGCATTGCTAAATCCAAGAAAATATATTATAAACATCAACAAATTGGAACAAATAGTCATAGATTCGTATTTGAAATTTGATAGAATATTAAAATCAAACTTAAACTTTCTATATTGCCAAATAAGAAGTCCGATCACATAAACGGAAATGGAAACCAAAGTCACTGCAATGATTATAGTTGGATTTTTTGTTATGAGAGAGGTTACAATCAAAATCACCAGATTCAAACTGTTAAAAGCAAAACTGTGAATGTTTCCAAGTTTTTCTTTCTCTTCAAAATAAAGTTTTTCCAAAACGAAGCCAAAAATAAGTTGAACAAACAAAGATAAAATTGAATAGAGTGTGAAATCTCTGTAAGTTTCAACGTCCATATTCATATAGCCAATATAGTTGTCAACAAACACAGCCAAAATTCCAAACACAACTGCACTGACAACAATACCTATTGTCATACTGCTCAGCACGGCATTTGGATTTTTCTCTTTGATTTGTTTGATATTTGCACCCGTTGCAAAAATTGACTTTAAAATTGCCCAAATAAATTGAATGGGATATGTAAGAGAAAAAATGTTGACCAAAGACTTGTCTAACGTCAACCCCAACAAAAGCCATGAAACAACTGGAAATAAAGAAAATATAAACAAACCACTTGCAATTCTAAATAAACGTTTCATAATTCCCTTTTACATACACTTATTATACAACAATCAAATTGTTAAACAAAATTAAATAGCTATTATTTTTCTAATCCTTCTTTAGATTTTGAGTTTGTCTTGTTATTTTTTAAAGACAATTGCTTGCCAAATTGCTTTTTTGTATAACTAACAAAGCCCTGGACATAGTTTGCATACTCACCAATTTCTACACCCTCTTTTTTAAGCTCTTCAATAGCTTTTTTAACATCCACTTTTTTCAGCACATCCAGCAAAACATCCATAGCATTATGATATTTTGCATATTCGCAACAATCAAACACTCTGTTTTTAAAATATTTATCACTATGTTCCATTGGAACACAAGTTAAACAATCATAACCTTCACTTATAATAGTTTTAAAAATCAAAGATAAATCATATTTGTCAATTACTTTTTCAAATTTAAATTTATCATTAAAAACACCAAAATCTTCTAAAGTGCTTTTTTCTATGCCAAAAAACATATCTGCACCAAAAGCAAATTCACAATCAAAAACGTTTCCAAGTCTGACGCTTTTGTCTTCTTTATTTGCCAGCAACATTACATTAAAACAATGTCTATCAACCTGCAGAGTTAAGCAATCCAATATTATAAGTCTGAAAAAATCATCAGTTATTTGTTTTAAATCAAATTTATAGCCAAATTGTTTTCGATCATCTAGATAAGCTTCCAGCTCAGACAAAGATCCAACTGCGATTGTATCTAATTTTTCTTCATTTGTCCGTATGAAATTATAAGAAACAAGTCCCTTGACACCTTTATAACTTGCTGGTTTATAAACAGCCGATTTCAGTCCGATCTGCTCAGCAAGTTTTGTACAAATAAGTTCGTTCATCATTCTTAAGTTTTTAACTGAACTTTGATAACGTAATTTACTTGTTTTATAATTTTTGAATACAACTTTTTCTGGCACATAAAACCAAACAATTTTTTCTTTATCATCTTTATAATATTTTCTCAGAATGATGCCTTTGTTAAATTTTAATTGAACAAATCTCTTCAAAACTGACCTTGTGGATATATTAACTCTCATAAACTTTCCCTTCTCATCTATGATGAGTATATCACAAACAAAATCCAATTTAAAGATGTTTAAGAAAAAATATTAAAAAATATCTTGATTTCTCAAGATACTATAATTTTACTGTTTTTTGTGATTGAATCAGTTTTCTGCAAATTATTGTTCCTGTTTCATAATCGAAGATAACTTTGTCAACTTCAGGTCTGATTTCTATATCATTGCAGATAACATCATAATCTCTGTTGAATTTTATTGCAGGATTGCCGGAATCTTTGATATGTATTATGAAATTGCCTTTACATTCAATCCATCTGTCACACCATTCTTTGTTTACATCATAAAGTGCAATTTTTGTATCGTTATAAAAATTATATTGCAAAACTTGTGAGCCGACACTGATAAGCCCTAAACTATTTGTGTCAGCATCTGTATTTGTAACTTCAAATGACAGTGGTTTGTTTGTAAAACTGTTATCACTTCCATAAAAACTTAATCTTTTTGCAAAAATCTCATTTTCAAAACCATCCGACTCATTCAAAACTTCCACTTGACTATCTTTAACCAGTTGAACTGGAGTGTCCACTTGAAAGTAATATGCTTCAGCAGTTATGCCATTGTCTAATTTCGCAGAACTTTTCTTGTTCATCTTTTTTGGCAGTTTTCCAAAATTTGTGTAAATTTCGTGTTCTCTTATATTTTTATCACACCACGCCATTGTTGGTTCTTTGCCTTCACCAAAAGTTGCCGTCAAATCAATCATGATAAATCTGCTTACATGAATTCCGTGTTTTTCATTATCTCTTATTGATATCGTAAATTTTGCATCTTTACAACTTTTAGGCGAAACAAAATCAAGACTTGAAAAAGTCCAGTCTGCTGAAGAACTTTCAATTTCTTGTTTAAAAAGTTGTTTTCCATCGCTTCCACAAATTTCACAAATCAAGGCATTTGAAATCTTCTTGTAAATATGATGTCTGAAAGATATGTAATAAAGATGTCCTTTCTCAAGATTTGAAACACTTTGATAAAGAGCATCCTTAAAACCTATCTTCAAACTTGAGCCACTTTTGTAACCCACTTCGTTTTCATCTTTGCTTATCAAATTTTTGTTGTTTTCAACTAAATCCACAAACATATTTTTTGCTTGTTTCCAATTATATTTTATGGTGCTGCAGTACAATATTCCGTCATTGCTGAACCTCACTCCCATATTTCCCTCCAATAGATAAAACCTATACTCTGTATAGGTAAAATATTTTAATAAATGCTTATTGCATAAGCTTCGTCAATGCAGTTTGTGCTATTGACTGATAAATAACCTTTCGTTCCATCTCCAAAAGCCACAATCAAAAACTTTTCAGTTCTTGTCAATGTATTGTTGGTATAGAACTTAAATTCTCTGTATCCATACACAACCAACACATGTCCATTAGAACTCCTTCGTCCCAACAAAGACATATGAGTTGAATCTTGACTAATTCCTGCGTCTACATAATATTCATAAGAATTTAAGAACAACACAATAGGCTTTTGTTGAGATATATAACTCTTTGCTGTTTCAATGTTGAAACTTCCACCACAAGAACTATATGCAATGCTGTAACCTTGTTGGTTTACATACTTGGTTAAGCCACTTTTGAATTGCGAAACTGATGTTCCTGGATTGATGCTGTTTGTGCCCATGAGTTCATAAAGATATTCTTTCATAGCAATTACGGTGTCATTTTGTGGTCTAAAATAAAATTTTCCATTATATGTATAACCAGATTCATAATCAGGAATTAAGTTTTGGAACTCATCATCATAATAGCCTATCACAATACTTCCTGCCAATGGAGCACAAGAATTCAGTTGTGTCAAATTTCGATAAATTGGACACAACTTATCTAAATGAACATCAAACATGTCATAATTGTCATAGTTAATAACAACTTCATAAGTTTCACCAGATTCTCCACTTTCAAAATAAGTGGTGTCACAATAGTAACTATCCTGTGGGCAAGCTAAACCGGTGTTTCCACCTACAAAACCCATAAGGCATGCAAAAACCAAAGAACTTGCACTTTTTATCATCTTTTGTACCTCCCTATAAATAATAATGTATAGAAAGGTGCAAAATCGGGTCAAAAATTATAAAAATTTTTCAAAAAATTCTGTATCATTTAGATTCATATGAATATACAATTTATATTTATAATAATCTAACATTCCATGAAATTCTTCATCATAAAAAGATTCAGTAACTTTTTGATATAAAATATAATCTTGCCCTTTGCTTATATTAGCATCTTTAATATAGGAATCATGTCCTTTAAATTTATATTTCCTACTTAAAATTAAATCAAATTCTATCTTTGTAAAAGGTATATCTTGTTTGTCTAAAACCAAACTAACAGCTAAAAGTTGTTTGTTTTCATTATCATAATAGCCATAAGAAAATAATACATCACATTCATTTAAAACAAAACTATACTGAGAATAGTTTTCTGCAAAATATTGAGTCAAAAAATCTTTTGAAATTTCTTCTTGAACAACTTCATTCTCAGAATAATACTTTTCTTCATCATCTCTCAAAACAATCGGCAAAACAATGCAAGGAATCAAAATAAGCAAACAACAAGCTGCCACTGCAAGATTCTTCCAAAAAGAAATTTGCACTCGCTTTTGAACTTTCTTTTCTCTTACTTTTGCTTTCAAACGCTCCAAAACATCTGCTTCAAGTTCTGGAACATTTTCTTCCTCGCATAAAATTCTGATTTCTTCTCTTAATTGTTCTTCAGTCTTCATTTAAATTAACTCCCAAAATATCACCCAATTCTTTGATTCGTCTTTTCACAGTAGATTCAGAAACTTGCATAATCTTTGCAATCTCTTTAGTCTTTGTGTAACCATATAGTTTCAGAATAGAAATTTGTCTATACACAATAGGTAAACTTTGAAAAACCAAACGAAATGACATTTCTTCCAACATATTGGTTGTGTCAGAAAGATGAAAATCACAATAAGATGACTCCATAAGTTCATCCAAACTTATATTATCTCTTGTTGCTCTTCTTTCTATTTTTAATTTGTTGAGATATTGAAATCTGGCTATAGTCAAAATCCAACTATAACAATTATCAAAATTTATCAGTTCTTCACACTTATCAACAACTGTCGTAAAAGTTCTTTCAATTGCTTCTTTAATCAAATCGTCATTGTTCCACATTGATTTCAGAAAACAATAAATTTCTCTTTTCATTGAATTATAAAGTTCGACAAAAGCATCGTCATCACCTTTTGTCATTCTTTGAACTAAAACATTTATGTACTCTTTTAAATCCTTTTCCATACCCTACTTACAATAACTTTTAATTACAGTCAAAACTGCTTGTTTTTCCTTTGCATCAAGTTTTTGCCAACACTCAATAAGCTCTTTTTCTTCATTGTTTAGTGGATAAAGTTCTTCATCCTCTGTAAACAGTTGAGCCAAAGTTATATCCAAAACCTCGCATATTGAAATCAGAGATGTCAAACTTGGAACATAGTTTCTTTTGCTAAACCAATTCCTTATGCAAGGATCAGAAATATCTGCTTGATTTGCAAGTTCATAAATTGACATTCCCTTTTTCTCTACAAGCAATCTAATTTTTTGTTTAACTCTAGTTATAATTTTATCATCCATAAACTTCTCCTATTTAAA
>CATKZB010000013.1 GCA_949841595.1 uncultured Christensenella sp.
TGTAATATTCTTTTATAGGAGAATTTATGAGAAGATTTTTTGGTTTAGAAAAAAATGGCAAGATTGTGATTGAAGGAGAAGAATATAATCATCTTAAAAATGTTTTGAGACTGGGTGTAGGTTCAGAAGTTCTTGTCAGCTTAAACGACAATTTTGAATATATTTGCGAAGTTGAAAAATTTGAAAAGAACACTGCAATTTGCAAGGTTAACGGCAAAAATGAGTGTGTTGGAAATCCAAGAAAAAACATTGTTATTTTTCAGGCAATCACAAAGGGGCAAAAGTTTGAGTTTATTGTGCAAAAAGCAACTGAAATTGGCATTTCAAAAATTGTTCCTTTTGTCAGTGAATATGTCATTGCAAAAGTTTCTGAAAACAAAAAAGAAAGACTTCAATCAATTGTTTTGAATGCTTGCAAACAATGTGAAAGGACAATTTTGCCTGTTATTGAAAAAACAATGACTGTGGATGAAGTTGCTGAGTGTTTCAAAGATTATGACCTTGTTTTGTTTGCCAATGAAAGAGCTGATATAGGAGAAAAAGTCAGAAATTTAGACAAATATAACAACATTGCAATTGTTGTTGGTTCTGAAGGAGGGTTTTCTCAAAAAGAAAAAGAAAAATTTATAAGTGCCGGTGCAACTTCGTTTTCTCTTGGCAAAAGAATCTATAGATGTGAAACTGCTTCGGTTGCAATGATGAGTTTAGTTTCAATTTTAAGTGGAAATTAATATGAAAGTTGCTGTTTTAACACTAGGTTGCAAAGTAAACAAATATGAGAGCGATGCTCTCATTTTTGAACTTTCAAACAAGGGAATTGAAACCACAGACAAGCTTGAAAAAGCAGATGCTTACATAATAAACACCTGTGCTGTGACAAATGAAGCAGAAAAGAAGTCAAGACAGATGATTGAAAGAGCAAGAAAATTCAATCCAACTGCAAAGGTCTATGTAATGGGATGTGCAAGCCAAAACAGACCCATTCAATTTGCTGACCGAAATGTGAATTTTGTTATTGGGACAGCGAGCAAGAAAAAAATTTTGGAAGAGCTTGAAAATCAGGGGCAAAAATTGTATGAAATTCCACAAGAATATGAAGATGATTTGTTTTCTGCACAGACACTTTCAAGAGCTTTTATAAAAATTCAAGATGGATGCAACAAATTTTGCACTTATTGTATCATTCCTTATCTTCGTGGAAGAAGCAGATCCAGAAATCCAGAAAGTGTGATTGCTGAAGTTTCAAAACTGCCAGATAATGTCAAAGAAATTGTGCTTGTTGGGATTGATGTTGCAGATTATAAAATAGATGGGAAAAATGGGCTTGGCATACTTTTGGAAAAATTGGATGTTTTTGGAAAGCGTTTAAGGCTTTCTTCCATGGAAGACAATTTGATTGATGAAGAGTTTTTGGAAAAACTTAAAAACACCAAAAATTTTTGCCCACATTTTCATTTGTCACTTCAAAGTGGTTGTGACAATGTTCTGAAAAAGATGAATCGAAAATACACAACTGCTGATTTTGAAAAAAGTGTAAATTTGATAAGAAAATATTTTCCGTTGGCAGGAATAACCACAGATATAATTGTGGGCTTCCCGACTGAAACAGAAGAAGATTTTGAAGAAACTATGAAGTTTGTTGAAAAAGTAAAATTCTCTCAGTTGCATATTTTCCCTTATTCAAAGCGAGATGGAACAGCTGCTGCAAAGCTTTATAAAGATCTTTCAGGAAATGTGAAAACAAATCGATTGAAGCGATTGGAAAAATTGGGAGAAAAACTCAAATCTCAGTTTTTGTCTGCAAACAAAACAGGAAAGGTTTTGATTGAAGAAAAAGTGGGAGATTATTTTGAAGGTTACACAGAAAATTACATCAAATGTTATTGCCAAGGAGTGGCAAAAGTTGGGGATATTGTGGAAGTTGAACTGGAAAAACCTTATAAAGATGGAATGCTTTGCACAATAAAAAATCAAATTTAATTTGCATTAAATGATTGACAAATTGAATATATTTATGATATCATAATGCAGAAAAATGAACTTGGAAGGTGGTGAGAAGATTGACTACAGTTAAAGTTGGCGAAAATGAATCTCTTGAAAGTGCTTTGAAACGTTTCAAAAGAAAATGTCAAAAAGACGGTATCATTGGCGATATAAGAAAGAAAGAAGCTTATGACAAGCCAAGTGTTGCAAGAAAGAAAAAAAGCGAACAAGCAAGAAAAAGAGCAAGAAAACGTGCTTAATGAAAAGTGAACTTTGTGTTCACTTTTTTTGTTTTATTTTCTTCTAAAATTGTTTGGTGTATGTTTGCAGTATATCAGATTTTGTGTTATAATAAAACGATGAATAGTTATGACGTCAACTCATTGAATGAAGAACAAAAAAAGGCTCTTTTTCAAACGGAAGGTGTGGTTTTGGTTACTGCAGGTGCAGGCAGTGGCAAAACCAGACTTTTGACGCACAGAATTTGTTATTTGATTCAAGAGAAAGGTGTTTCGCCTTATAATATTTTGGCAATCACATTCACAAACAAAGCCACAAATGAGATGAAAAAGCGTGTTTTTGAAATGTGTAATTGCAACATTTGGATTTCAACTTTTCACTCTATGTGTGTCAGAATTTTGCGAGAAAATATTGATTATATTGATGGTTACACCAGAAATTTCACTATTATTGATGAGAATGACAAAGATAAAATATTGAAAGAACTTGTCAAGAAATATAATGGCGAAGACGATGACAAAAGCAAAGTAAGTTTTCATATTGACAACATCAAAAACAAGGGGCTTGATATTGATGAATATTTTGGTGCAATAAAAGAATATGACAAAAGCCAAAATGTGAAAATTTATGAGAAAATTTGTTTCGAATATGAGGATTATTTGCACAAAAACAACGCTCTTGATTTTGATGATTTGCTAAACAAAACTTTGTTTTTATTCAACAATTTCAAAAATGTTTTGATGAAATATGCTGACAGATTTCGTTACATTTTGGTGGACGAATTTCAGGACACAAACCTTGTGCAATATAAACTTATTAAACTTCTTTCTTGTGTCCATAAAAACCTGTTTGTTGTGGGCGATGAAGATCAGTGCATTTATTCTTGGCGTGGTGCAAATTTTCACAATATTTTCAATTTGGAAAAAGATTTTGAAAATGTGCAAACTTTTAAGTTGGAAAGAAATTATCGCTCCACAAAAAATATCTTGAATCTTGCAAACAATGTGATTTCAAACAACAAAGAGCGTTACAAAAAAAATCTTTGGACGGAAAAAGACAACGGGGATGGTCCAGTTGTTCTTAATGCTTTTGACGAACGTGATGAAGCGATGTATATTGCAAAAACGATAGAAGATTTGTTGTCAGAAGGTTATTCTTACAACGACTTTGCTGTTTTGATGAGAATCAATGCCTTGTCCCGACCAATTGAAGAAGGGTTGATGTGTTTTCAAATCCCTTACAAACTCTATGGTGGCTTCAAGTTTTATGAACGTGCTGAAATAAAGATTATTTTGGCTTATTTATCGATTTTTGTTAATCCTAAGGATGAGATTTCTTTACTTAAAATTATCAACTTCCCAAAACGTGGGATTGGTGATGTGGCAATCCGAAGTTTGCAAGAAGAGGCAGGAGAAATGTCACTGCTTGAATATCTTTTAAGCGAAAAATTTAAGTTTTCAAAATATTATAACAAACTCGAAAAATTTGTGGAAAATGTTGCAACATTAAATGCAGAAATGCTCGCTTGTTCACTTTCTGATTTTGTTGTCAAAGTGGTCAAATATTTTGGAATTGACCAGGCTTTTGCTGGAAGAGATGAAGAATCAATCAACAAACTTGGGAATATAGACAGTTTGATTGCAAGTGTTCAAGAATTTGAAGAAGAAAACGAAGAAGCAACACTTTGTGATTATTTGGCAAATGTCATGCTTAAAAGTGACAGTGACAACATTCAAGAGAACGGTTTTGTTTCACTTGCCACGATTCATGCTGTTAAGGGGCTTGAATTTAAAGTGGTTTTTGTTGTGGGTTTGGAAGAAGGAATTTTTCCACTTGCAAGAGCAACTTTTTCTTCCAGTGAAATGGAAGAAGAGCGCAGGCTTATGTATGTGGCAATCACTCGTGCAGAGGAGAAGATTTTTCTGGTTCACGCCAGCAAACGATATATGTACGGAAAAAGCAATTATCAAACAGAAAGTAGATTTTTGAAAGAACTTGGAATTGTTGACAAGTCAAAACCAAGACTTTTTAATGTTTTGAATGAAGAGTTTTCTGAAAACCATGAAAATGAAAGTTTTGAAAGTGGTTATGCCGTTGGAGATGTTGTTTTTCATGTTCGTTTTGGAAATGGAAGAATTGTCAATATTTCTGATGATGGGCTTGTGGCAGATATTGATTTTGAAGATGTTGGAAGAAAAAGTTTGATGTTGAATTTGGCTAGTTTGGAGAAAGTGAAAGATGATGAATAAAATGGACAGAATGAAAGAGTTGATCGAAATTATTGCAGTTCATAACAGAAATTATTATGAACTTGACAATCCAACCATTTCTGACAAAGAATACGACAAATTATATGATGAACTTGTTGACTTGGAAAAAGAACTCGGGGTGATTTTACCTAATTCTCCGACGCAGAGAGTTGGTGGAGATGTTTTAGATAAGTTTGTCAAGAAAAAACATGTAATAAGGCTTTATTCCATGGGAAAGGTGAGAAGTTTTGAAGAACTTAATGATTTTTTTGCTGATATGAAAAAATTTGTTCCACAACCAGAATTTGCAGTGGAATATAAATTTGATGGTTTGACAATTGTTGTTGAATATGAAAATGGAAAATTTATTAATGCTGTTACACGTGGAAATGGAGAAATAGGCGAAGTTGTAACAGAACAAGTGAAGACCATAAAGAGCGTTCCACTCGAAATTCCTTTCAAAGGAAGATTGATTGTGCAAGGGGAAGGAATGATGACAAATTCCAGCTTCAAGCGTTATAATGCCAAAGCAGAAGAACCTTTGAAAAACCCAAGAAATGGTGTGGCAGGTGCAATCAGAAATCTTGATCCAAAAGAGACTGCAAAAAGGAAACTTGATTATTTTTGTTATGCAGTTTTGCTTTCTGAAGGTAAAAAATTTAAAACACAAGCAGAAATGCACACTTTTTTAGAAGAAAATGGATTCAAAACAGGTGATTATTTTAAGGTTGTTGAAACTGAAACTGAAATTGAGGAACTTATCAATCAAATTGACAAAGTTAAAAATGATCTTGATGTTATGATTGACGGAGTTGTTATAAAACTCAATCAAGTAGCTCCAAGAGAAGAAATTGGCTACACAAACAAATTCCCTAAATGGGCAAGAGCTTATAAATTTGAGGCAGAAGAAATTTCTACCATGCTCAACGATGTCGTTTGGCAAGTGGGAAGAAGTGGGAAAGTTTCTCCAACAGCAATCCTAGAGCCTGTTGAACTTGCTGGTGCAACAATTTCTCGTGCAACACTCAACAACATTGAAGATATAAGAAAGAAAAATGTATTTTTAAAAAGTCGAGTTTTCATCAGAAGAAGCAATGAAGTGATTCCAGAAGTTTTGGGGCTGGCTGAAAAATATGATGATTCTTTGCCAATAGAAGAACCAACGCTTTGCCCATGTTGTCACACAAAACTGATAAAGAAAGGACCACTTGTGTTCTGCCCAAATCATGACAACTGCAGAGAACAAATTGTGGCAAGGCTTACTCACTTTGTCAGCAGGGAGGCGTTTAACATTGAAGGGTTATCTGAAAAAACAATAATTCAATTTTATAATGACTTAGGTTTAAGACATTATTCGGATCTCTATCATTTGACCAAAGAACAGCTTGTTGGATTGGAGAAATTTAAAGATAAAAAGGCAGAGAATGTTTTAAACAGCATTGAAAAAAGCAAACATATTGAACTTTTCAGATTTATTTATGGACTTGGCATAAGTGAAGTTGGAATTAAAACTGCAAAAGATTTGGCAAAAAACTTTAAAACTTTTGATGACATCAGATTCGCAGAATATGAAGATTTTGAAAATATAGATGATATTGGCGAAGTAATTGCAAAAAATATAGTAGAGTTTTTTAGTGACGATGACAATTTAAAAGAAATAGAAAGATTGTTTGAAGTGGGAGTTGTTCCTTTCAATGACAACGATCAAAAATCCGAAAAATTAAAAGGCTTAACATTTGTTATAACTGGAACTTTGCCAAATTATTCAAGAATTGACATGACAAAGCTTATTGAAGAAAATGGTGGAAAGACTTCAAATTCTGTTTCAAAAAAGACCTCATTTGTTTTGGCTGGGGAAGAAGCAGGGAGTAAACTTTCAAAAGCTAATTCCCTCGGTGTCCCTGTTTTAAATGAAAAAGAATTTTTTGAGAAATTTGATGTTTAATTTGATGAAAGAATTGAATATTTGATCTTTTTGTGTTATTATAAATATAGGAGAAAATTATGGTAACTTACAAATGTCCGAAATGTGGTAAACCACTGACAAATGAAGTTGATGTTTCGAAACTCGGCATCGAGCCTGCTATTGGATATGCTGTTGAATCTGGCTTGCGTGCAATAGTAGCTTCTGGCAGAGCTACTTATTGGGCTTGCTTAAATCCAGAGTGTAGATGCTGTTTTAAGGAAGGAAACAAGTTTTGGTTTAGAATCAATGTACTCAACAGACCAGAACCAAAGAGTTTCATTGCAAGAGAACTTGGTATTTATCCTCCAAAACCTTCTAAAAGGAAAAGATAAAAATATATTCATAGAATGCAACTTTTTGTGAGTTGCATTTTTTATAAAAATTTTAGTTAACTTTAAGTTAAATGCTTGACAACTAAATGGAAAATGATTATAATCATTATCGTGTTTCGTTGTCGGAAACAATGCTTTAACAAAAGCATAAACAAACAACAGGTGGCAAGCTGATGAAAGATTTCAGCAAGTTTGAAATTCAAACGGACAGGAAAAGGGAAACAAACCCCACCGATTTGGAAGAATTTCCAAAGTCATAGAGATTATGATTGTGTTGTTCATGTTTCGTTTAAAAAGCATTTTCATTGGCACGAACTCAAATTCGTGTCATTTTTGTTTTATGAAAACAAAAGACAAATCCAATTCATGATTCAAAACTGAAAATATAAAAGAAAAGGAGAAAAAAATGCCTACATTTAACCAACTTGTTAGAAATGGTAGAAAAACTTTTGAAAAGAAAAAGAAGGCTCCACTTTTGGACGAATGCCCACAAAAGCGTGGTGTTTGCTTGTCAGTAAGAACAGCAACTCCTAAAAAGCCTAACTCTGCTTTGAGAAAAATTGCCAGAGTAAAACTTTCAAATGGTCAAGAAGGAACTTGCTACATTCCAGGTATCGGACACAACTTGCAAGAACACAGTGTTGTGCTTGTTCGTGGTGGACGTGTTAAGGATCTTCCAGGTGTGCGTTATCACATTGTTCGTGGAACACTTGATACTGCTGGTGTTGCAAACAGAAAACAAAGCCGTTCTAAATACGGTGCTAAGAGACCAAAGAGTGGTAAATAATTGAGAACTAGCAATTTAATGAAACACTCAAACAAATCAAAAATTATTAAAAGGAGTAAAACACAATGCCAAGAAGAAATAGTGCTGTGAAAAAAGATGTTTTGCCAGACCCAATTTACAACAATAAGGTTGTTACAAAACTTATCAACCAAGTTATGATGAGTGGAAAGAAAGGTCTTGCTCAAAGAATTGTTTATGGTTCTTTTGACATTTTGAAAGAAAAGACTGGTGTAGAACCACTTGATGTTTGTCTTACAGCTATTGAAAATGTTAAACCTATGCTTGAAACAAAAGGTCGTAGAGTAGGTGGTGCAACATATCAAGTTCCTATGGAAATCAGACCAGAAAGAAGACAAACTCTTGCTATTCGTTGGATTGTTGCAAATGCAAGAAAAAGAACTGGTGAAAGAAATATGAATGAAAAACTTGCTGGTGAACTTATGGATGCATATAACAACACAGGTGCTTCAATCAAGAAGAGAGATGAAATGCACAGAATGGCTGAAGCTAACAAAGCTTTTGCACATTATAAATGGTAAAATATCGCTGATAACTAAGATTATCGCATTTTACAAAACAAATTGTTTTTGGATTCTACCAAAGTTTAGAAAAACTTAAAATGGAAAAATTATTATAGGAGAAAAATTATGGCTACAAACCTTGAGATGACCAGAAATGTCGGAATTATGGCTCACATCGATGCTGGTAAGACTACCACAACAGAAAGAATTTTGTTCTATACTGGAAAAAGTCACAAAATCGGTGAAGTTCACGATGGCGCTGCCACAATGGACTGGATGGCTCAAGAACAAGAAAGAGGTATTACAATCACTTCTGCTTGTACAACATGTCAGTGGAAAGGTCACAAGATCAACATTATTGACACACCTGGACACGTTGACTTCACAGTTGAAGTTGAACGTTCTTTGAAAGTGCTTGATGGTGCTGTTTTGGTGCTTTCTGCTCGTGATAAGGTTCAACCACAAACTGAAACTGTTTGGCGTCAATCTACAAAATATAAAGTTCCAACAATCATCTATGTGAACAAAATGGATAGAGATGCTGCTGATTTCTATGGTTGCGTTGAATCAATTAAAGACAGACTTAAAACAAACCCAATTGCCATTCAAATGCCAATTGGAGAAGCTGACACTTTCAGAGGAATTATTGACCTTTTGACAATGAAAGCTGAAATTTATGAAGATGATATGGGATTGAAATATGATGTTGTTGACATCCCTGCTGAATATAAAGACAAAGCTCAAGAACTTCATGATGAAATGATTGAAAAAATCGTTGAAACTGACGATGCTTTGCTTGAAAGATATTTTGAAGGTGGAGAAATTTCAATTGAAGAACTTAAAAAAGCCTTGAGAAATGCTACTATTTCAAGAGCTTTGGTTCCAGTTCTTTGTGGATCATCTTACAAAAACAAAGGTGTTCAAATGTTGTTGGATGCGATGGTAGAATATCTTCCATCTCCACTTGACATTGACCACATCACAGGTATAAACCCTGACAATGGAACAGAAGAGTCTAGAGCTCCAAGTGAAGATGCTCCATTTGCTGGTCTTGCATTTAAGATCATGACAGACCCATTTGTTGGAAGACTTGCGTTCTTCAGAGTTTATTCCGGAAAACTTGTTGCAGGTTCTTATGTTTACAACTCAAACAAAGGCGAAAAAGAAAGAGTTGGAAGACTTATCAGAATGCATGCAAACCAAAGAGAAGAAATCAAAGAAGTTGGCGCTGGGGACATCGCTGCTATCGTTGGTCTTAAAGATACAATCACAGGAGAAACTCTTTGTGATGAAAAGAAACCTATCGTTTTGGAAAGTATGGAATTCCCAGAACCAGTTATCAAGGTTGCTATCGAACCTAAAACTAAATTGATGCAAGAAAAAATGGTGCTTGCGCTTGTTAAACTTGCTGAAGAAGACCCAACTTTCAAAACATATACTGACCAAGAAACAGGCCAAACAATTATCGCTGGTATGGGCGAACTTCACTTGGAAATCATCGTAGACAGACTTTTGCGTGAATTCAAAGTTGAAGCTAACGTTGGTAAACCACAAGTTGCTTACAAAGAAACTATCAGAAATGCTACAAGAGCAGAAGGGAAGTTTGTTAGACAATCAGGTGGTAAGGGACAATACGGTCACTGCGTTATCAATATTGAACCACTTGAACCAGGTTCTGGATATGTGTTTGAAGATAAAACTGTTGGTGGTTCTATTCCAAAAGAATATATTCAACCAATCAACAATGGAATCTTGGAAGCAAGCAAAAACGGTGTTATTGCTGGATATGAAACAGTTGACTTCAAAGTTACTGTTCTTGATGGTTCTTACCATGAAGTTGACTCTTCAGAAATGGCATTTAAGATTGCTGGTTCTATGGCATTTAAAGATGGTGCTTTGAAAGCAAATCCTGTTCTTCTTGAACCTATTATGAAAGTTCAAGTTGAAGTTCCTGATGATTATCTTGGAACTGTTATGGGTAACTTGACATCTCGTCGTGGAATTTTGACTGGAAACGAAACAAAACCAGGCGTTCAAATCGTTAACGCAGAAGTTCCTCTTGGAGAAATGTTTGGTTATGCAACTGATCTTCGTTCTCAAACACAAGGTCGTGGAACATTTACTATGGAATTTTTGAAATATGCTGAAGTTCCAAGAAATATCGCTGAAACAATCGTTGGACAGCGTAAAAAACAAGCTTAAATAATTTGAAAAATATGAAAAAACTATAAAAATCGTTTTGATATTTTCAGATTATATGCTAAAATAACAAAGAAACTTAAATAAGGAGATTTTAAAATGGCTACAGAAAAATTTGATAGATCTAAACCACACGTAAACGTTGGTACAATCGGCCACGTTGACCATGGTAAGACTACACTTACTGCTGCTATCACAATGTATAGCGCAGCAAAGGGCTTTGCTCAAAAGATGAGATATGACGAAATTGATAAGGCTCCAGAAGAAAAAGCTAGAGGAATCACTATCAACACAGCTCACGTTGAATATCAAACTGACAAACGTCACTATGCTCACGTTGACTGCCCAGGACACGCAGACTACGTAAAGAACATGATTACTGGTGCTGCTCAAATGGATGGTGCTATCCTTGTTGTTGCTGCAACAGATGGTCCAATGCCTCAAACAAGAGAACACATCTTGCTTGCTAGACAGGTTGGCGTTCCATACATCGTTGTATTCATGAACAAAACTGATCAAGTTGACGATCCAGAACTTTTGGAACTCGTTGAAATGGAAATCAGAGATTTGCTTTCTGAATACGGATTCCCAGGAGATAAAACTCCAATTATTAAGGGTTCTGCTCTTAAAGCTTTGGAAGCTGCTCAAGCAGGAAACGCAAGCGACGCAGCTTGTGCTCCAATTCAAGAACTTCTTGACGCTTTGGATTCTTATATTCCAGAACCAGAAAGAGACACTGACAAACCTTTCTTGATGCCAGTAGAAGACGTTTTCACAATCACAGGTCGTGGAACAGTTGCTACAGGAAGAGTAGAAAGAGGTGTTGTTCGTATCAATGACGTTGTTGAAATCGTTGGTATGGGAGCTAAGAAACAAACAGTTATCACTGGCGTTGAAATGTTTAGAAAACTTCTCGACGAAGGAAGAGCTGGAGATAACGTTGGTCTTCTTCTTCGTGGTATTCAAAGAACAGAAATCGAAAGAGGACAAGTTCTTTGTAAACCAGGTTCAATTCATCCACACACAAAATTTGCTGCTGAAGTGTATGTATTGAAGAAAGAAGAAGGTGGTCGTCATACTCCATTCTTCAATGGTTACAGACCACAATTCTATTTCAGAACAACAGACGTTACAGGAACTATCGAACTTCCTGCAGGTGTTGAAATGGTTATGCCTGGCGATAACATTAAGATGACAATCACTCTTAACAAAGAAATCGCTATTGAACAAGGACTTCGTTTCGCTATCCGTGAAGGTGGAAGAACAGTTGGTTCTGGTGTTGTTTCTCAAATTATTGAATAATAACAATAATAAAAAAAGGTTGCTTTTGCAATCTTTTTTTTGTGGACTTTTATTAGTTTACAACTATATCTATATCTGTGTTTACAATTCCAATTTTTGCGATTATAACTTTTTCATGATATGACATAGAAACTGGCATAAATCTTTCTTCTTGATCTCCTAAATTGCCTGTAATCTCATTTTTGCCATATAAATCATTAAAAATGTAGTTTGGATCATTGGGTTTGAAATATAAATTCTTAATTTCTTGACTGGTAAATGTTAAAAAGTCGATATTTTGTTCATTAATCAATATTTCAGTTATATTTGTATCAAATAAAAAGAAGTACAAAGGATTTTCTGTGTCTCGGATTATCCATCCATTTGAAATAAAATAAAATTCTCCTTCATGAATATGTTCTCCATAAAATCCCATATCCCATTCAAAGTCTTGACTCTGATTAAAGGTTACTTGATATTTGGGATCTGTAGGTGATTGAGTTTCTCCACAACCTACACACAAGATTCCAATAGGCAAAAACATTAAACATAAAACAAATATAAATTTATTTATTATTTTGTTCATAATATCCATCTCCTTTTTTTGATACTTGATTCTAACACGGGGGGGGAGTTTGTCAACTTTTTTTTAAAAAAGATGAAAATTTTTACCTTATTTTTTATTTTTTAAGGAAATTTATCACAGAAAATATAGTTTGAGCGTTTGGAATGCTTCTTGTTTAAAAAATTATTTTGAAATGTTGATATTTTTGTGATATCATTAATAAACGGAGAAAAATATGAAAATAATGAATTATATTTATAGATTTTTTGGCTTTGAAGGTGATGATGTGAAAGTTGTTACAAAGAAAAAAACAACTCAAAAGGCATCTTACAATTTGAAGGTGACACAAAAATTGCCAGATGAAATTGATGGAATCAAAGTGTTTTACCCAGAAAATTTTGAAGAATGTAAAGATAAAATTGACTTGTTGAAGAAAGATGTCCCTTTTTTTATTGATTTTAGAGCTTGCCCAACAGCTGACAGAAACAAAACTTTGGACTATTACAGTGGTGTTATTGATGTTTTGGGGGCAAGTCAAGAGCTTGTTGATAAAAATTTGTATCTTTTCTTGCCAAAAAACATGGAGATTGAAAGAGATTAGGGAGAAAATGTGAAAAAAGAATTTTGGATTAAATTTTCTGTTATGATGACTATTTTTGTTGCTATTTTGACACTTGATTTGGTGACAAAATATGTTTTTGACGCATCTCTTGCCGATGGAAGTGTGGTAAAAGTCATTCCATATTTGTTTAATTTCAAGTTGGTTCACAATTATGGTGCCGCATGGGGAATAATGGCAGGGAAACAAGTCTTTTTGATCGCTTTAAGTTTGATTTTTATCATAATCTTTGTTGTTTATTATATAAAAGAAAAGAATAAAACATGGCTTTTGAACATAACATTTGGCTTTTTGTTTGCTGGCTGTGTTGGAAATCTTTTTGACAGATTGATACTTGGCTATGTAAGAGATTTCATTCAATTTGATTTTTGGCAAAGTTTTCCTATTTTTAATTTTGCCGATGTCGCTTTAAGTATTGGAGTGGTTTTGTTTGTTGTTTACTTGATTTTGTATTATGTCAGAGGTAAGAAAAAAATCAACATAGAAAAACCACCAAAGGATGATGACAAAAATGACTAGAAACTTTGTAGTTGATGAAAAATCAGTTGGGAAACGACTGGATATGTTTTTGTTGGATAATTTTGCTGAGTTTACACGTTCGCATATCAAAAATTTGATTGAAAAAGGCTTGGTTTTGGTAAACGAAAAACCTCGCAAAGCTGGATTTTCACTTAAAAAAGATATGCTTGTTTCAATTGAAGTGCAAGAACCTGAAAAAGTTTCAACAGAAGCAGAAGATGTCGATTTTGAAATTATCTATCAAGATAAAGATTTGGCAGTCATAAACAAGCCTCAGGGGCTTGTTGTGCATCCTTGTTCGTCAACAAAAAGTGGAACTTTGGTGAATGGGTTGTTATATCGAATTAAGGATTTAAGTGGAATTAATGGTGAGTTAAGACCAGGCATCGTTCACAGATTAGATAAAGACACAAGTGGACTTTTGCTTATCGCTAAAAATGATTTTGCTCATGTCAATTTGGCAGAGCAAATCAAAAACAAAACTTGTCATAGAAACTATTTGGCTCTTTTGGAAGGAAACTTGAAGTGTGAAGAGGGCAGAATTGAAACTTACATTAAACGAGATCCTAAAGATCGAAAAAAGATGAGTGTTCAATCAGATGGACGAGTGGCAATAACAGACTATAAAGTTTTGAAACGATTTGACAAAACTTGTCTTGTGGAATTTTCGCTTCAAACAGGGAGAACTCATCAAATTAGGGTTCATGCAAAACATTTAAATCATCCAGTTGTGGGAGATAAGCTTTATGGGAAGGAAGTTAAGGGGCTGGTTGGACAACTTCTGCATGCTTATAAAATTGAGTTTACTCATCCACGTACAGGAAAAATTATGAAATTTGAAGCAAAATTACCAGATTATTTTGAAAATTATCTAAAAAAACAATAAATTGGAAGGGAATATGTTGGAATTTAAGAATGTCAGTTACAAAGTTGTCGACGAAAAAACTGGCAAAGAAAGATATATATTAAAGAATTTGAATATAAATTTCCCTGAAAACAAAGTGACAGTCATAACTGGTCACAATGGCAGTGGAAAATCAACCATGATAAAACTTATCATGGGTATTTTGTTGCCAACAGAAGGTGAAATTCTTTTGGATGGACAAGCTTTAAATAGTTTAAGCATCAGTGAAAGAGCAAATTTAGGGATTTCTATTGCTCTGCAACAGCCTGTAAGGTTTAAAGGCTTGACTGTGAGAGATTTGCTTAATCTTGCAAGCAAAAGCCATAATAAAATCCCAGACGCATGTGAATTCTTGGCTAAAGTCGGACTTTGTGCAAAAGATTATATGGACAGAGAACTTGACGATAGTTTGTCAGGTGGAGAACTTAAAAGAATTGAACTTGCGATTTCACTTGCTAAAAGTGGAAAAGTTATGTTGTTTGACGAACCTGAAGCAGGCATCGATTTGTGGAGTTTTGATTCTCTTGTCGATGTTTTTGACAACTTAAAAAACAAAACTGTTGTTATTGTCAGTCACCAAAGAAAAGTGCTTGAAAGCGCAGATTTTGTTTTGCTTTTGAATGGCGCAAATGATGTCAAACTTGGCAAGAAAAAAGAAATTCTTCCACTTTTGGAGAAACCAAGTTGCAGAAAATTGGGAGGGCTTGTGAATGGATAAGTTAGATAAAGAACTTTTAAGTCAAATCGCAGATTTTCACACAATCCCACAAGGAAGTTTCAACATAAGAAAAAACGGAGAAAGCCTTGACAGAAAATCAACAAAAGATATTGAAATAATATCCAAAAAAGATAAAAGTGGAATTGACATCATTGTTAAAGAGGGTGTCAAAAACAAAAGTGTTCATATTCCTGTTATTATTACTGTTGGAAACCTTAATGATCTTGTCTATAACGATTTTTACATTGGAAAAGATGCAGAAGTTTTGATTGTTGCAGGGTGTGGAATCCATAATCCAAGCAATCAAAAAAGTCAGCATGATGGGATTCATTCATTTCATTTGGCCGAAAACTCTAAAGTTAAATATATTGAAAAACATTTAGGAATAGGAACTGGAAGTGGTGAAAAAATTTTGAATCCAACCACTGTTGTTGAAATGAAAAAAGGAAGCCAATTTGAAATGGAGACAATTCAACTTGGTGGAGTATCAAAATCAAATCGAAAAACTGATGCAGTTTTGGAAGACGATGCCAAACTTGTGATTAAAGAAAAAATTTTGACAACTGACAAACAAATTGCAAAAACAGTTTTTAATGTTGTTTTAAAGGGCAAAAACTCCAGTGTTGAAGTGATAAGCCGAAGCGTGGCAAAAGGAAAGTCAAAACAGCAATTTATTTCTAATATAAAGGGACAAAATGAGTGCTTTGGACATGTGGAATGTGATGGGATTTTGATGGACAAGGCAGTGATTGAATCCACTCCAAAGATTGTGGCGAAGGACTTGAATGCCACTCTTGTTCATGAAGCTGCAATAGGAAAAATTGCTGGTGATCAGATGATCAAACTTCAAACTTTGGGTTTAAGCGAAGAAGAAGCACAAAATGAAATTATCAAAGGATTTTTAAGATAAACTTAAAGAAAGACTGATTGAAAAGAAATCAGTCTTTTTTGTGCAAAATTTGTTGAATTCTCTTGACAAAAAAGATTGTTTTTGTTAGAATAACTAGCGTATCCGCATGTATCGGGTTGAAGTGGCTTTTGCCCACCTTGGATGACAGCGAGTTTGGATAGAGGAGGTAAGTTAGAATGTTTGCAGTGGTTCACACAGGTGGAAAACAGTATAATGTGACAGAAAACGACGTTCTTAAAGTTGAAAAACTCAACAACAATGTTGGTGACAAAATCAACCTTGATGTTTTGCTTGTTTCAAATGGAGACAAAACTGTTGCTGGAACACCTACAGTTAAAAATGCTGAAGTGGTTGCTGAAGTGCTCGCTCATGGCAAAGGCGAAAAGATTGTTGTTTTCAAATATAAGCCTAAGAAAAACGAGCGTAAAAAACAAGGTCATAGACAACCTTGGACAGAAATCAAAATTGTTTCTATAAAGATGTAATATGACCAGGATTACGATTTTCAAAAAAAATGGCATGATTTGTGAATATCAAATCAAAGGACACAGTGGTTATGCAGAAGAAGGAAGTGACATTGTTTGCAGTGGAATTTCAGTTGCTGCACAAATGGCACTGATTGGACTTAATGAGGTTTTGCATTTGAATGTGAAATATGATGTGAAAGATGCTTATTTGCATGTTGAACTTTTGGATTTTGACAACAGTTCTGCTCAATCAATTTTGCAAGCTATGGAAAAAACTTTTGAAGATATTGCAAAAAATTATGCTCGATATGTCAAAATGGAGGTAAAAGAAAATGTTTGTTAATTTACAACTTTTTGCTCATAAAAAAGGTGGTGGAAGCACTAAGAACGGCAGAGATTCTCAAGCAAAACGTCTTGGCGTTAAGGCGTATGCAGGTGAAGTTGTGACTGCAGGTTCAATCATTGTTAGACAACGTGGCACAAAGATTTATCCAGGTGCTAATGTTGGATTGGGAAAAGACTACACACTTTTTGCACTCAAAGATGGTAAGGTTGTCTTTGGAAAGGGCAATGGCAAAAATATAGTTTCAGTTGTTGCTGAATAAGGGGATCAACCCCTTTTTTTTGTTATTTTTTATGACTTAGTGTCGAAAACGGGAAGAAGATGAAATATACGATTGGGAAAAACTTTATTGAAATAGAAGGAAAAGATGATTTTAATGCAGAACACATTTTGGAATGTGGGCAAATTTTTTCTTTTCAAAAACAAGATGAATCTTACATTGTGTTTTCTAGAGATAAAAAAGCGATTATTGTTGAAAATGAAAGTGGATTTTTGATCAAGACAGAAAATCCATCTTATTTTGAAAACTTTTTTGACCTTAAAACAGATTATTCAAAAATAAAATCAGAGTTATCAAACTTTCCTATTTTGAAAAGACCGATTGAATATGGAAGTGGAATAAGAATTTTGAAACAAGATTTGTTTGAAACTTTGATATCTTTTATCATTTCAGCAAACAACAACATAAAAAGAATAAAACTAATTCTCAATCGATTGAGGGAAAGATTGGGTGAGAAAAAAGGTGATTTTTATGATTTTCCTACCCAAGAAAAAATGCTGACCGTGGGAGTTGACTTCTTTGCTGATATTGGGGCTGGTTATCGTACACCTTATCTATACAAAGTGTTGAGACAAGTGGATGAGTTTAAATTGCAAGAATGGCAAAGTTTGCCAACAACCACTCTAAGAAACAAATTGATTGAACTTTCAGGTGTTGGCCCAAAAGTGGCAGATTGTGTTTTGCTTTTTGGTTATGGAAGAAAAGATGTTTTTCCTGTGGACACTTGGATTCATCAAATGTATAACAGGTTTTATTCAAGTGAAGATAACAGAGAGAAAATAAGAAACAACTTAATTTCTGAATTTGGAGAACTTGCAGGATTTGCTCAACAATATTTGTTTTTCTTCATGAGAGCAGGAGAATGAAATTTTACAAAAAAATCTATTGCAAATGCTTGAAGTATATGATATAATTATATTAACAAAAAACTTTCACAAATTTTTTAAATATAAGTTTTGAAAGAAAAAGGAGAAAGATATGAAAATTAAAAGCTTTTTAAAGAAAACAGGATTACTTATGTTGGCTACTGTATCATTTTCAGCTTTAGTGACATTAGCAAGTTGTAAAGTACAAAACGAAGAACCACCAGTTGTGATTCCACAACCACCAGAACCAGATAAAGTCCCTATGGAAAAGGTGAACGATCTTCTTAGCAAACTTGAAGGTGGTAATTATACTGTTACTACAAAAAATTCTAATGGGGTAATTATTGATACTTACACAATTGAAGGAAATAATTGTAAAATTTTAAATCATAAAACATTAAATAGAAACATTAATATCGTAGAAAATAAGATTCCATACATTTTCACTTATGATTTAAATTCTGGCGTTTGGTATAAAGATGAAGCTGCTGAAATTTTTAATGTAAAAGATGTTGTTTATAACAAATTAAGTAAAATGAAGTGGAATTCTTTCGATGTGGAAACAAATAAGTATGAAACTACGTTAGATGGTTTAAATTATTCAATTATATTTACATCCAATGGAGTTTTGATGTCTGGAGCAGAAAATTTAGAAATTTTAAACATCGGCACTGCAAAAATCGAATATCCAAAAGAATATGTTGATCTTACTTGTAAAGAAATCCCAATGGAAACAATTAATGATTTTTTGAATGATCTTAAAACTAAGTCTTTTACATTAGAACAAAATATTTATGGGAAATATACAAGACTTGAAGTTGAAGGTGAAAATTATCATGTTTATGAACTTAATGATAATGTAGGAACAATTTATGAAAAACAAGGTGATAAACATTATGTTTATGCTTTCAGCAAGGAAGATGGAAAGTGGCACAAAAACGAAACAGCAGCTTTTGATGTTAAACAAGAACTATTCTTGGATTTGGTACTTAATGGAGAATGGACTGGATATAATAAAGAAGAAAATATGTATAGTCTTAAGTTTAGTAGTGATAAAGAAGTTTCATTAACTCCAATTTATAATGTAAGATTTCAAGATTCTGGAGTTTATATTGACGGTCTTGAAGGAGAGGCTCAATATTCAAAGATTGGAACAACGACTTTGAATTTGCCAAAAGATTATGTTGATCACACTGTTGAGACTCCAGATCCAAAGCCTCCAGTTGACGAACAATATATTTACACAATTGACGAAGCCGGGAAGTATAACTTTAACATTGTCTTGATGAAAGAAGTTATGGAAAATTGGATGAAAGGTGACAATCAATTTGGAAAAGATGTTTTGGCTGAAAAATACTATAATGATACGCTTGTTTCAGAGGGGATTTATTATATTGATGCGTCAAAAGAAAAAATAGAAATGGGACTTTTGTATCGTAATGATAAATATCATGCTTTTGGAACATTTAAATTGCAAGATACTGCATTGTTTGCAGGTTTTGAACAAGGACAGTATCAAACTAAAGACGACTTTGTGAAATACCTTAATTCAATTAAGAAGACTAAATATTCATGTCCAGATGGCATTGAAATTGACGAAAAGTTTGGCGAAATGGATGAAAAATGTGAGATTATCATGAATAACATTCTTAACAAACTTGCAACAACAGGTTATCAAGGAAATAATATAAGCAATGAAGGCACAAAAGTGACTGATTTTGCAAATCTTGATCGTACTAATTTCATTTTTGGTTTTAAAGGTAAAACATCGGACTCTTATGTAGGCTTTGGCTTAGGAGAAATAAAGTCGTGGAGTTTGTATCTAATATTATTTAATGATAAAAATAAATTGGAATATATTAGAGTTGGTATTGTGACTACATTGTCAAATGGTGCAAAAGATGAATATGAAAATGTTTTGAATAACACCGATAAAACTTGGATGATAGCAGGAATTGAAAGAAAGTCAATTGATGACAGCAGAGTGTTTTATCAAGAAGCTGAAAACACAAAAACACTTGCTGCAACACAAAAATCATCAAAGAGAATTGCTGTAAGGAAATCTAAAGATAATGAATTGAAAAAATAATAAGAAACTTGGAAATAATCCAAGTTTTTTTATTGTCAAAATATTGTTTTTTTTGTGTTATTGTGGTATCATAAACATATGAAAAGAAAAAAACAGTATAAATTTTTATCAATTTTGCTATGTTTTATGTTTTTGTTATTTGCCGGCTGTGATGGTGGCATGGGTGGCTTTGGTGGAGATGAAGCTCAAAAGTCACTTGCAGGTACAAAGGTTTTGTCAAGACCTTCAGATTATTCTTTTTCTGAGGCAGTTGGTAAATATTCAGAAAATTATTATAATTTGTTTGCTAGAAATATTTTATATGGATTATATGGTGCTTATGAAGATCAATTTTTGGGTGTAAAAGCAGAGCAAATCCCAAATATTTTTGATCCAATTGACAAAGAAAATGGATTAACATTATCAACCGTAGATGAAAAGACAAAATATTATTTATACGATAGCCTTCGTTATACTATAAACAAATTGACAACAACAAGAGATTCAAGTGGAAATGTTGTTTCTCAAGTTTTGGAATTGGAATTGAGTGGTTGGAATTGGACAATCCCAGCTAAAAATGAAATAAGAGATAGATCTATTGCATTTATTAAAACAATTTTCAACGGGACTGAAGAACACTATAAATGTGAGCAAAATGACAACAATTATAAAATTACTTTTACAGATAATTTTGTAGATTATCTAACAGATGATTGGACAATGGTATATCAAGTTGAATATAATTCTAACCCAGAGTTTAAAGATATTTATTATTTTGGTGAAGGCAAAAAGAATGAAGCTGATTCGGACATAACTGATTATTACTTATCTCCTTATTATCAAGATAAAGTTGAAGAAACTGCAGTTACAACTGAAAATTATTATCAAGATGCTCTTGAATATGCTACATATTTGTTTGTTTTGGGCTATGACTATCAAATTCCGGCAGATGCTCCATATTTTGACTTTACAACCGATTTTAATGCAAATACTGGCAAAATTGAAGATGTTAAAGTAAATTGGAATGGAAGTCAAGTTTCTGTTGTGGAAGCTTTGGATGAAGTTAAGAAAATTTACAAAGAACAAGGTGGTTTTGTTGGACTTACTGAGAAAAACAAACAACAAATTGCACAGTTTGTGATTGACAAAGTTATTGGGGGAAATGCTTATGCAAAAAACAAATTTGAAGTTGTCAGAGTCAATGAAAAACTTGATGCATCAAACATTCCTAGTCAAGATTTGACAAATCAACAAGATCCACTCAAATTCAACAGAAATTATGATCAAATCGTGAAAAACATCGTTGATTATGCTTGTAGTCAAACTCCAATTGGTTGGGATGTAGAAAATGATAATGCTTTGACATTGAACCAAAATTACAATGCTTCAAAGATAACTGATTATGATGCAGATTATTTCTTTATGAACTATCAAGATTCAAACGGTAACAACTCAGACGAACACAGATTTGATCATATTGAGGCTGCTGAATATCAAAGCATGGTGATCTTTCCAAAAACTGACGATGTTGGCAAAGCTTTAACGAACATTGTGCTATGCTTTGAATATTATGACAATCCTAATCCAAATTTGAGAATGGCAGATTCCATCACGATCAATGTTGGTTTCAGATATTTCAACAGCAAGGCAAACAATGGGAATGGAGAAATTGTCTTTTCTGGAGAAAAACAAATTGTTGTCGACAATGTGAAAGATGGGCAATTTGGAAAAGACGAAAATCCAGATAAATATTGGGTTTATATTGGCGACTCTTCTGAAATTGATGACATCATTTTGCCAAAAGATTTAAAGGTGAACACAGGTTTCAACAAAAATATCGGCAATGGTGCGATTGACCCATTTGCAAGTGGAACAGTTGATGAAAATGGAGCAACTGCTTCAAAAGTCATTTCGGGAACAGATGATGCCAGAAAATATTACAAACTCAACGACTCTTCTTCATATGGTTCTTTTGGAACTTTGAATGAAAGCATGTTTTCTGTTAATAACGCAGGTGAAGACGCATGCGACTTTATTGAAGTTTATTTTGATATTGTGAAACAAAAAGGCGTTTCAGGAATCAGTTACAACTTTAAAGTTGGGCTCTTTGCAGTCGCTGTTGAAGAATCAGTTTATTAAAAAGAACAGAAATGTTCTTTTTTTGTTTTCAAAACTTTAAAATGGTATGGACAAAATACAATTTTTGTGTTAAAATAAGTCCAACAGGAGAAAGTATGAGTGCAGGAGCAATCTTCGCCATTGTTTTGGCAAGTTTGATTTTTTTGTTTTTGCTCACTTTGGTGCTTTTGATGCCGAGAAAAGCTTATTTCACGGCTCTTTTTTCTGGCGCTTATATTTCTCTTTTCAAGCTTATAAGCATGAAACTTAGAAAAGAAAATGTGTATGAGATTGTAAATGCCTACATCACATCCAAAAAATCCCATTTGGGAATAACTTTATATGATATGGAAATTGTTTCAACAAGTGGTGGACATCCAACGAAAATTGTGGAAGGTTTGGTTGCAGCACAAAGTGCAAAACTCCCTATTGATTTCGCATTTGCAAAGGCAGTTGATATTGCTGGAATGGACATATTGGCAGTTGTCAGAGAATGTGTTAATCCAAAACTTATTGAACTTCCTTTAATCACTGGTGTGGCACAAGACAACAAAGAACTTCATGTAAAAGTTTCATTGACTTTAAAAACAAACATTTCAAATTTCTTGCGAGGTGTCACTGACGAAACTATTTCTGCAAGAGCAGTTGAAGCTGTTGTGACAAAAGTTGCAAACACTGAAAAGGCAATGCAAATACTTTCAAAACCACAACTTATTGATAAAGCTATTTTTGATGCTGGAATTGATGAAGATTCCAAATATGAACTTGTTTCAGCAGATGTCATTCATGTTGATTTAGGGACAGACCGAAACTTGATTTTGGAAAAAGACCAAATTGAAAAGAACAGAATTTTGGCAGCAAATCAACTGGAGCATCGTCGTTTAACTGCGCTTGCTGCAGAACAAGAGATGAAAATCAAAACCGAAGAGATGAGAGCAAAAGTGATCGAAAGCGAGGCAGAAGTTCCAAAGGCAGTTGTTGAAGCAATCAAAGAAGGTAAAATTAAAAATGTTGTAGATTATTATAAATTACAGAATTTACAAGCAGACACTGAGATGCGCAGGCATTTAATTGGCAAATCTTCCAAATCTGAAAATCAATAAGGGGTGAATATGGGAACAATTTTTTATTCAATTGCAATAGTTTGTGTTTGTGCTGTGATAATATCATTTTTTGTTGCTAGAGCTGTACGTCACAAAAAACATTTAGACAAGTTTAAATCGGAAGAAATGTCAAAGACAGAAGTTGCTTCGGTAGAAACAGGAACTCCTGCAGAAGAACCAAAAGAAAAGCTTTTAGAACAAAAAAATGATGTTATTGACGCCCAAATGGAAGATTTTTCTTTGGCAGAAGAAGAGCCTGCAAAGCCAACTTTCAAAAGAGAGACAGTTTTTGATTCGTTGGAAGATGACGACGATGATGATTGGGATAATTGGGAAGATGACGAAGATTTTAAAAAGCGTTTTGCAGACTATGAAGACTTTCTGAAAAATGATATGGATATGAATGATAAAGAATCAGAGTCAACAAACAGCGAGATTGATTCGTTAGCCAATTTTGATTTTGACTCTTTGAAAGGGAAAAGTGAAGAAGAAATTGCCGACATGATAAAGCACTTTCCTCCAAAAGTTCAAGAAATTATGATGTCAGAAATTTTGACAAGAAAAAAATATGATGATGAAGAAGATTGAGATTTTGACTTAATCTTTTTTTATGTTTCTCTTCTTTTGAACAATTTTTATTCATACAATATTTTTAGGTGAAAGTTATGTTTAATTTTTTGAATGAAGTTAAAGAGAACATCAAAATTCCGAAAGAATTGGGATTTGAAAGTTTCAATATGATAAATATTTCCGGCAGACTTTTGTATGTGGAAGGACATTTGGGGCTTGTCACTCTTTCCAAAGAATTGATCTCTTTCAAAGTTAAAAAGGGTGTGGTTATGGTGGAAGGTGTTGATATGATTTTGGCTGAACTGAACGAAAACACAATCAAAATTTGTGGAACAATAAAAAAGGTGGAACAACTTTGATGAATGTCAAAAATCAGACAGAATTTTGTATTCACACTCTAAACCAAGAAAAACTTCTTAACGAACTTTCAAAAACTTTCACTCTTTTTGAAATAAACAGATTATCTAAAAATGAGACTACTTTTAAGTGTTCTTATTTTGAATATAAAAAAATTGAAAAAGTTTTGAAAACAAAAGAAATTGAAATCAAATATATCAAACATCAAGGCATGGCAAGCAAAATTTCAAAAATTGCAACATCTTTTGGTCTAATTGGTGCAATTGTGGTGTTTTCTGTTTTTTATTTCCTTCAAAGTCAGTTTGTTTGGCAATATGATGTTCAAGGTGTGGACAAACTGCCAGCAGTGGAAGTTGTTTCTTTTTTGAAAGAAAATTTTTCAAACAGAAAAAGTGAGATAAACACAAAAAATGTGGAAGTTGCACTCGTTGACAACTTTGAAGAGATAAGTTTTGTTTCTTGCATGCTTAAAGGTCAAACTCTTGTCGTAAACATCAAAGAAAAATTGTTGCCAGATGAGATATATGGTGATTTTAAGCCAATTAAGAGCCACAAAAGTGGGAAAATAACAAAAATAGAACTCATTTCAGGCACGGTGAAAGTTAAGGTTGGGGACATTGTCAGAGCTGGGGATGTTTTGGTTGAGCCTTACACCATCGATACCTCTGGTGTGATTAAAAAAGTGGAAGCCAAAGCAAAAATTTGGGCAGACGTTTACAACGAAGGAAGTGTGGATCATTATGAAAATTTTATTGAAATCAACAGAACTGGACGTGTGTGCGAACAAAATGAAATCACGTTGTTTGGCTTGACAATCTACAGTTTTAAAGATGAAATCAATTTCAAAATGTATGAAACTGAATATGAAGATGTGGATTTGATCAAAAATATCTTTTTGCCCTTCAAAATGCACAAAACAAAGATTTATGAACTTGAAGAAAAAGTGGTTCAAACCAAATTTGAAGATGTGAAAGAAGAATATATTGAAAAAGCCAAAACAAAAGCGTTGGAAAAATGTGAAAATTGTGATACAATAATTGAAGAGTTTTATACCTTGCGTCATTTGTCAGGTGTCACAATTGTCAACTACTGCATTATTACGCAAGAAGAAATAGGAGTTTATGATGTTGGTTGAAGGTAAAATTTTTCCTTATAAAAAAACAATTTTCAAACTGTTTGAAGTTGCAGGCGAAGTTTTGAAAGAAGACTTTTCAAAAGTTGAAATTTCTGTCAATTTTGTGAAAGGCGAAGAAATCAAAGAGTTGAACAAAAAGTTTAGGGAAATTGACAAAGAAACTGATGTGTTGTCTTTTCCAAATTTGCAAAAGACTCCAAAACAAAAGTTGATGGCTTTTGAAGGAGAGAAAAATGTTGATGACGGCATGTTGTTTTTGGGAGATGTTGTCATCTGCAAAAAGGTGGCATATGCACAAGCAAAAGAATATGGACACAGCAAAAAAAGAGAAGTTTGCTTTTTGGCATTGCATGGACTTTTGCATTTGCTTGGGTATGACCACATAGATGCAGAAGATGAAAAATTGATGCAAAAAACAGCTGACAAAATTTTGAAAAAGTTTGGAGTGAACAGATGAAGTGTGGATATGTTGCAGTTTTGGGTCAACCGAATGCAGGGAAGAGCAGTCTTGTCAATTTTTTGGTGGGGGAAGAAGTTGCAATTGTATCTCACAGAAGACAAACCACTCGCAATTCCATTCTTGGCATAAAAAATGGTGAAGGTTATCAAATTATTTTTGTGGACACACCAGGAGTTCATCACAGCAAAAATCAACTTGACAAGTTTATGATGAAAAATGTGAGAAGTGCCATAGCCGGAGCAGATGTTGTGCTGTATTTGTTTGACGGAAGCAAACCAATGGAAGACGAAGAACATGACTATATCGACATGCTTAAAACAAAAAACGAAAATGTGATTTTGTTGCAAACAAAGAGTGACAAAAAACAAGTTGAGCATAATTTGTCAGCTTTGAAAATCTCTGTGACAACAGGTGAAAACATTGAAAAACTTTTAAAGCAAATTGTTGAACTTTTGCCAGAAAATCAAGCTGTCTATGACGAAGACTTATACACCGACAAAAGCATTTCATTTTTGATCAGTGAAAAGGTGCGTGGCTTTTTGCTTAACAACATAGACAAAGAAATCCCACATGGAGTTGCCGTTGTTGTGACAGATTTTGTTGAGACTGAAAATGTTGTCAACATTGATATTGAAATTATCTGTGAAAGAGAACAACACAAAGGCATCATCATTGGCAAAGGTGGAAGCGTACTTAAAAAACTTGGGCAAGAGACAAGAGAATATGTTGAAGAACTTTTGCAAAAAAAATGTGTTATCAAACTTTTTGTGAAAGTGGACAAAGATTGGAGAAACAGAAATATCACTCAATATGGCTATTAGAAAAAACATGAAATTTTCATGTTTTTTCTTTTTGTATGTTTATTTTATCAAAATAAAAGCAAAAATCACCATATAAAGGGAGATTTATATGGTTATTGCAAATTATGTTGCACTTATCTTGACTTTGATTGGAGCGATAAATTGGGGGCTTGTTGGGATTTTCAATTTTGACCTTGTCACTTTCATTTGTGCTGGTTACAGAACTCCATGGGCAATTGCCATTTATGTTGTGATTGCACTTTCAGCAATTTGGCTTGTGATTTCACCAATCATTTCTCGTGGTATTATCAATCTTGGTGGTCGCAAAAATAATAAGGAGTAATTTTAGTTTTTTTATCTAAATTTTAAATTAACACAGTTTTAAACTGTGTTTTTACTTTTTTATTTTCATAACAATTATAATATACTCAAGGAGGTAATGATGAAAGAAAAAATTAATGCAAAAGAGATTATTATGCAAAGTTTTTATGAATCGGAGCAATGTGAAGATTTTATAAAAAAGTTTAAAGAAGTAGGCGATTTGTCACAAACAATCTATTTAGCTTTAGACGATGAACACAGAAAATTATTCCATAAATTTGAGTTAAGTATGAGTTTGATGTATTCTTATCAAGAAGAAGCCCTTATTGATTATGTTTTTATGTTTTTGCAAGATTTATTTAAATAT
>CATKZB010000014.1 GCA_949841595.1 uncultured Christensenella sp.
ATTTAAAGAAAAACAAGAAAAATTAATAAAAAAACACATAAAAAGTGCGATTTTTATGTGTTTTTTTGATTTAGCTTAAAAATTTGTGATAATTTATGCCCATTGCATCTTTCATTTTTTCTAAAGTTCCATGAGCCACTTCACTTGCTTTTTTACTGTTTTCAAACAACATTTTGTAAATTTCATCGATATTTTTTTCCAATTCTTTTCTTCTTTCTCTGATTGGTCTCAAAAATTCTTGCATAATTTCGTTTAAAAACAACTTTATTTTGACATCGCCTAAGCCACCTTTTTTGTAGTGTGCTTTAAGTTCGTCCAAATTTTTATACTCTGGCAAAAATCTTGCAAAATGTTCTTCCTTGCAAAATACATCCAAATAAGTGAAAACAACATTGCCTTCCACCTTGCCTGGATCACTCACTTTTATATGATTTGGATCAGTGTAAGCATTCATGATTTTTTGTTTTATTTCTTCTGGTTCATCTTTTAAATAAATGCAATTTCCTGCAGACTTACTCATTTTGATTTTTCCATCAGTTCCAACCAGTCTCACACAAGCTTTGTTGTTTGACAAAAGAGCTTCAGGATAAACCAAAATTTCTTTTCCATAAGTGTTATTGAAACTTTTTGCAATTTCTCTTGCTTGTTCAATCATAGGCAATTGGTCGTCCCCAACTGGAATGCAATTTGCATTGAATGCCAAAATGTCTGCAGCTTGACTTATTGGATAGCACATAAAACCAACAGGGATTGAGTTTGAAAAATCTCTTTGCTTAAGCTCTTCTTTCACAGTTGGATTTCTATTTACCCTTGAAACAGTGACAAGATTCATAAAATACATCATAATTTCAGCAAGTTCAGGAACTTGTGACTGAATGAATATGTTCACTTTTTTAGGGTCAATCCCAGCAGCCAAATAGTCCAATGCAACTTGAACTATATTGTTTTTCACTTTGTCCACTTTGTTTGCATTGTCTGTCAAAGCTTGGGTGTCTGCTATCATGATGTAAAACTTGTCAAAATCACCTTCGTTTTGCAGTTTCAATCGATTTGCAATAGAACCAACATAGTGTCCAATATGCAGATTTCCTGTTGGTCTGTCGCCTGTTAATATAATTTTCTTCATTTCTATTCTCCCAATTTTTCTTAAAAATATATAAAAATTTTTATTAAGCAAATTGAGCCAATCTTTCTAAGACTTGTTTTTCTCCAAGAAGAATCATAATTTCATAAAGATCTGGAGAGTTTTTTCTTCCAGTGACTGCAACTCGGATATATTCGCAAACTTTGGCAACATTGCCTTTATATTTTTCTGGATTTTTCTTAAAATCAGAATTATCAGTCGCATAACCAAGTTCTGCAGCCATTTTCTTTATGTTTTCAAACCACTTTTCTTTTGAAGACAAGTCAATATATTTTTTATAAGTTTTCAAAACTTCTTCAAAATCTTTCTTGTTCTCTTCTTCAACTTCAAATTTTGCTGGAGCACTGAACATATAATCAAAAACATCAAAAAACATGCTCCATTTGTAAATATCTTTTCTTGGTTTTGGCTTTTCTCTGTCTATATTTAAAACCTTTGTAACATAATCCTTGTCTTTCACAAGATAGTCAACGTTTTCCAAAGAATTTTCTCTTGCCCACAACAAAAGCTCTTCATAACATTTTTCAGCTGAATAGTGAGATATTATTTCTTTTGAAACATCGTTAAGTTTAACAAAATCAAAGATTGGCGTATTTGCTGTTATTTTGAATCCGTCAAACGGAAATTCCATAATATCGGCATCAGGGTTAACCCTGCGCCAGTTTTCAAAATTGGAATTGATCAAATTCATAAGATATTCAACAACAGCCTGTTTGTCATACCCTTCTTTATCAAAATATCTCATATCTGCTTCTGGATGCTTTCTTTTTGAGATTTTGTTTTTGTTTCCTTGTTCATTCAACTTATAAATAAGTGGAGAGTGAATATATTTAGGCTGTTCAAAACCTAAAGCTTCAAAAATTTCGGCATGCAAAGGATAAGATGGCAACCATTCTTCACCACGAACAACAACATTTGTGCCCATCAAAGTGTCATCAACTGGGTGAGCAAAATTGTAAGTTGGCATCATGTCATTTTTCAGAAGAACAGCATCCATGCTGTTTTCCAAAATTTCCACTTCTCCCTTTGCCCCGTCATGGAATTTAATCTTTCTGACACCATCACCCTTTGATTTCAAACGAATAGCAAAAGTTTTTCCTTCTTTCAAATTTGTTTCAATTTGTTCTAAAGTTAAATTTCTGCAAGGATCTTTATCTTCGTTGATTCCCACTGCAAATTTCTTTTCTCTTTTTTCTTTAACGTCACTCAAACCTTCTGTTTTACGACAAAAGCAAGGAAAAGCTTTGCCCTCGCTTACAAGTTTTTTTGCATAAGCTTTGTAAATCTCTTTTCTTTCACTTTGATAATAAGGACCATAGTCACCAACAGTAACTCCACCTTTGAGTTGATATTCATCTGGCAAAAAACCATAACTGGTCAAAATGTTCAAAATAATTGCACTTGCACCTGCTATCTCTCTTTTTTGGTCTGTGTCTTCAATTCTCAAATAGAAAACGCCACCACTTCTCTTTGCCAAATTGTAGTCAATAAGTGCTTGAAAAAAACCTCCAAGATGCATATAGCCCGTTGGACTAGGAGCAAATCTTGTTACATAAGCATTTTTTTCTAATTTTCTTTTTGGATATTTTTTTTCTATTTCTTCAACGGTAAATTTGTTATCTGGAAACAACAAATCTGCCAATTTTTTATAATCCATTTCATTCTCCTAATAAAGTCAAAGCATTTGTTGTGAAATTGTTTAATGTAAAGTTTATAAATTGTTCCAATTTTTCAAGATAAACTTCAGCCAATTGGTTTTGTTCTTTATATTTTTTCATGTCAAAATCAAAATTAATTGCAAATGTGCTGATGTTAAGTTCTTTCAAAGCTTTATAATAACTGTCCGTTTCCACAAAAAACTCTTCAATCATCTTAAACAAATCATTAACTTCTTTTGTTGTCATTTTGTTTGAATTTGTGTTGGATGTGACAAAATGTTGTTTATAGCTATCAAAAGCTGTGCTCAAGCTACTCAACAACTCATCAATTTTTGATTTTGATTCTGTTTCTGGAGTTGCACTCCAATTCAAATTATTTTCAATTTCAGTAACCATAAATTCACTGAAGATTGGAAGCATTTTTGCTCTTATATATTCTTTTATAATATTTGTGTCATTTTCCGTTGGCTCAGTGTTTTTGAGCAAATTGAAAATTTCTGTGGTTTCAATGGCTTTTGCCAAACTCATTGAAAGATTGATATTTTTGCTTACCAAATCGCCATATGATTTTTTAAATCTTCTCAAATATGCTGCATCTGCCTCTTCATTAAGTTGTCCATTAAATTCAGAAAAATAAGTAACGAAAGAATTTCTGGCATTTACAAAATTTGAAATTGAATTTGTGTATTCTACCAAATTCTCGTTCAATTTGTTTATTGCACTTTTTGAATCTCCACTTAATTCTTTTTCTTCAAAGTTTGTGACATATGCAATGTTGTTGTCGATATAATCATTGGAAATTGCTAGCATCATGTTGTATCTTGATTCAAGCTCAACATATCCCGATTTGTTGGCATCAACATAATTGTCTACAACACTTCCATAACTTATCAAATATTTTGTGTTTAAGCCTTCACAAACACCTGTTTTAAAAACTTCAGCATAATGTGCATAAGTTTCGTTTAGCTTTTGATAATTTTCTTTTATTGTTGCCAAACTTGTATCTCCACAGCCAGCAAGTCCTAAAACTGCCAACAAACCTGTAAGTCCTAAGACAAAACTCAATAACAAACTTTTTATTTTCATACTCACTCCTTATCCTGCAATTCTGCCCGTCAACAAATCAGAATAATAAGAACTTTCTGTTCCATTTTTCTTTATATCTTCAACTTTACTTTTTGCAACAGTGCTATATTGATAATTTAAAATCACTTGTTCTCCACTTTTTGTGAGATAAATATTGACAAAACTAAAAAGTTTTGAACCATATAAATCACTTTCACTTGCATTTTCAAGAATTTGTTTTGAATTTCTTTCAATCTCGTCAAAGATCACGTCTGTCAAGCCATTGTTCATCAATTTTGATGGAACAGAAGCCTGATAAATATCACCAAGCAAATTGAACGCTTGAATTGTATAATTCATTAAATCCTTCATATCTTGTTTGCAATTAGCCCATGTGTTTGCTTGCCAATAATCGCTTCCATGAGTTAAATCTTTGTTTGCATTGATATAATCTTTCAAAGCATCAGCTTTGTCCTGCGCATGAGAAAGATTGTCTGCAACCTTTTTTCTGTTGTTTTTGTAAACTTCAGTAAATTGTGTGAAAACTATTTGTCTATCAAAAAATTCTCCAACCACAACATATGCACTATAACCATCTAGATAATTTCTAACTTCTGATTTTTCTGCTTCTGTTGTCAACTTAGAAGAGATGTCTTTCAGATAGGAATCAATGACTGTAAACTCGTCACTGTCTTTTGATAGATATCCTTTTTCCACACTTTGATGCACATCTTGTGCAAGTTGTTTTGTATCTTTCTCTCTGAAAAGATTGATAAACACAATCGCAAGCACAACTGCAATAACTGCCAAAATCAAAATTGCAATAAACCATTTCTTTTTCATAAAAACTCCTTATTCTTGTGTTTCTACTTGGATTTTTTCATCATGATTGAGATAGGTTGTATATTCTCCCACCCATTTAAGTTTGACTTCTCCTGTGCTTCCACTTCTGTGTTTTGAAATGAGAAGATAAACTGTTCCTGGTTCGTCTTCAGTTATGACATCATTATATTTGTCTGGATTATACAAAAACAAAACAATGTCTGCATCTTGTTCGATAGATCCGGATTCTCTCAAATCTGAAAGAACTGGTCTGTGATCTTCACGCACTTCAACTGCACGAGACAATTGAGAAAGCAAAATAATAGGCACATTCAATTCTTTTGCAGCAATTTTTAAAGTTCTTGTCAAGTCACTGACCTCTTGAGTTCTTGATTCTCTGTTGTTTTTTCCCATTGTCATAAGTTGAAGATAGTCTATAACAATCAAATCAAGCCCCTCTGTCATTTTCAACTTTCTGCATTTTGAAATGATATCAAATGGAGTGACCATTGAAGAATCATCCACATAAATTCCACTTTGTGCAAGTTTCTTTTCTGCAGTCCAAACACGCTTCCACTCTTCAGAATCCATATTCCCACGGAGCACGTGTCCCAAATTCACTTTGGCAAGAGATGCCAAAGCTCTTTGCATAAGTTGTTCTTTGGACATTTCAAGTGAGAAGATTGCGATTCTTTTGCCTTCGTTCACTGCAGAATTTATTGCTATGTTCATTGCAAAAGATGTTTTTCCAACACCAGGACGTGCAGCAAGCAAAATTAAATCACTTTTTTGAAGTCCATTTGTTATTGCATCAAAATCTTTATAGCCAGTTGGAATTCCTCTCATTTTGCCTTTGTTTTCAGCAAGTTCAGAAATCTGTTTCAAAACATTTGTAAGTGTTCCACCCGGTTTTCCAACAAGTTCCAAATCCGAAGCCGTCTCTTTTTGTGAAAGATCAAAAATCTTTTTTTCAGCCGTTTGCATTGCAAAACTTCCATCATCAGAATCAAAAGCAGTTTTGATGATATCTTGCGCTTCTCCAATCAAATGTCGTCTTACAGAATTGTTTTTGACGATATTGAGATAATGTTGAAAGTTGGCTGAAGAAGGAACCACATTTGTTAAATAGGTTATATAGTCAATTCCACCAATTGCTTCAAGTTTCTTTTCAACTTCAAGCTGATTTGTCAAAGTCACAAAATCAACAGGGATGCTTTTGCTGTAAATCTTCATCATGCTGTCATAAATGTTTTTGTGAGATTCAGAATAAAAATCAGCAGGATTCAATTTGGCAAAAATGTCCATTTGGGCATCATTGTCCAACAAAATACAGCCAAGCAAAGCTTGTTCTGCCTCCAAACTGTTTGGTAAAATTTTATAATCTGCCATATTTTTTCTCCTTTAATCTGAAAATGGGTCTTTTCGTTTGCTCATACGTTCTTTCTTTCTATCATCCATTTTAGCACAAACATAAGTAAAAATAAAGAATAAAACAAAAAGAAGTATGACTAAAACCAAAATATTTAGCCATTGTGGAACTTTTGCCCATATAAGCAAAACACAAACTACAAGTGCAGGAATGAAAACAATAAGCAAAAAAAGTCCCAGCCTTTTTATCTTTTTTTTCAATTCTTGTTTTTCTGAATTTTTCAAACTTGTCCCCTTTATAACTCAAGTATAACAGCAAAGCTTTCATTTGTCAATTTAAAGTCTTTTATTGAAAGAAAAAAGAGGTGAAATCTTTTAGATTTCCCCTCTTAAAGCTTTTCCACGTTCTCTTAAACGCAAATTGTGATCAAGAATAATTTTTCTTATTCTGATAGATTCTGGTGTAACTTCCAAATATTCATCATCACCCAAAAATTCAATACAATCTTCCAAACTCATAATTCTTGGAGGAGTGAGACGAAGAGCATCGTCAGAACCTGATGAACGGCAGTTTGAAAGATGCTTTGTTTTGCAAACATTAACAACAATATCTCCACCTTTAGGGTTTGTTCCCACAACCATACCAGCATAAACTGGCACACCTGCGCCAATAAACAATTCTCCACGCTCTTGAGCATTGTAAAGACCATAGACAATAGCTTTTCCTTCTTCATGAGCAATCAAAGCACCAAATTCACGACGATTTATTTCGCCCTTATAAGGTTCGTAATCATGGAATATTGAATTGATAATACCTTCCCCACGAGTGTCAGTGAGATATTCAGACTTAAAACCAAAAAGTCCACGTGATGGAATCAAAAATTCCATTTTCATACGGTTTCCATGTGGGGTCATATTTTGCAAATCTGCTTTACGAACGCCCATTTTGTTCATAACTGTGCCAACACAGTCTTCAGGCACATCCAAGAAAAGTCTGTCAATAGGTTCGCATTTCACGCCATTGATTTCTTTGATCAAAACTTTTGGTTGGCTCACTTGAAATTCATAACCATCTCTACGCATGTTTTCAATCAAAATTGAAAGGTGCATTTCTCCTCTTCCACGAACCTTAAACTTGTCAGCAGTGTCACCGTCTTCAACTTTTAATGACAAATCTTTCACAGCTTCTTTATAAAGTCTGTCTCTCAAGTGTCTTGATGTGACAAACTTACCTTCTCTTCCAGCAAAAGGGCTATCATTAACCATAAATGTCATTTCAACACTTGGCTCTGCAATCTTAACAAATTCAATTGGTTCAACTGATGCTTCATCGCAAATAGTGTCGCCGATAGTCACATTTTCAAGCCCAGCAACGCAAACAATTTCACCTGCTTCTGCACTTTCAACTGGGATTCTTTTCAACCCTTCATAAACAAACAAGCTTACAATCTTTGATCTGACTTTTTTACTCTCATCATGATAGTTGCAAACAACAACATTTTGTCCAACTTTGATTGTTCCTCTGTCAATCTTTCCAACAGCCAATTTTCCAACATAGTCATTATGTTCTGCTGAAGAAACCAACAATCTCGCTGGTTTTCCATCTTCGCTTTCTGGAGCAGGAATGTGTTTGATAACGGTTTCAAACAATGGTTTCATGTCTGTGCCGGTGACATTCATGTCTGTTGAAGAAATACCCTGTCTTGCTGAAGCAAAAACAAATGGAGAATTGAGTTGATCTTCATCTGCGTCAAGTTCCAAAAATAATTCCAAAACTTCATCAACAACTTCTTTAATTCTGGCATCTGCTCTGTCTATTTTGTTGATGACAACAACAACTTTAAGTTTAAGTGCAAGAGCTTTTTCCAAAACAAAACGGGTTTGTGGCATTGGACCTTCATAGGCATCAACAACCAAAAGAACACCATCAACCATTTTCAAAACTCTTTCAACTTCACCACCAAAGTCAGCATGTCCCGGTGTGTCGATAACATTAATTTTTACTCCATTATAAAAGCAAGAGGTGTTTTTTGACAAAATAGTGATTCCTCTTTCTCTTTCAAGAGCATTGGAATCCATTACTCTATCTTCCACCACTTGGTTTTCTCTGAAAACATTTCCTTGTTTCAAAAGTTCGTTAACCAAAGAAGTTTTACCATGGTCAACGTGAGCAATAATAGCAACATTTCTTATGTTTTTATTTTCCATTTTTTCTTGTCCTTTTCAATAAATAACTTGACTATTATAACACTTTTTATTGCAAAAGACAATAGAACAACAAAAAATTTTTCTTTCCGACAAAAAGATTTATTGTTTTTTTGCGATTTTATTTAAGTTTTTCTTTTTATAAAATACAAAAACCCCTACCATTCCAACCAAAACACAGAAAAGTGCTGACAAATACCAAACTGGTCTGTTTGGAACAACAATCCAAAATTTTATTTGATTGTCACTTTCTATATCCGATAAAGTTTTTACAAAAACATTGTGCATGATTTCGCCTGACTGATACATCACTTCAGATTTTAAACTGTTTTCATTTGTTGAAAAATCATAAATAAAAAGTGAATCGTTCAAATTTTGAAGAGCAACACTTTTCCTGTCACTTGAAATGTTGTTGTCGTCGCACCAAGAAGTGATTGCCATAACACATATCAATTTTAAATCCCCAGCGCTTTTTGTAGACGAAATTGGAAATGTGGTTTTTATCTCCATTTTCTTCATAAAAAAGCCGGTCGTTTTGTTTTTGCTTTTATCATTTTCTTCTTTATCTTCAACGCCAAAATATCTTTTCTGCGCTTCCAAATCATCAAAAGTGATTGTAAACCCCAGCCCATCCACATCAGTGAAATAAACACAGCTGCCAATACTTACCCCTTCAGTTTCTTTTTCTTTATTGGATTTGGCAAGAGCATTCACATATGTGGTCAAATAAAATTTGTAAGTCTTTATTTCATTGTCAGTGAACTTTTGTTCTTCCAACAATTTTGTGTTGACAGGAAAAATATATGACAGCAAAATTTTGTCATTTTCATCACTTCTTCTGACAATTCTAAACGCATTTTTTTCAAATACATTTGTTTTATAATCATTTTCAGCATTTGCTACATTACAGCTACCAAACGTTGAAAACAGACATATAAAAACAAAAAAAAGAGCACAAATAGTTTTTTTCACATTCTATTTATACTCTTTTTTTAATCAATATATGCTTTTATCTGTTGGATGCAAATATGTCACCCTTATTTAAATAACTCGAACCAATGTTAATTGCTGTCAATTGACCATTATTCACATTGTTGGTCATTGTACCCAGTCCCAGATCAGCAATTCCTGCAAGATAAACCAAAATCAGATTCTCATTTTCTTCATGAGTTCCTTCAACTCTCAAATCGAAGTTATTGACACAATTTCTCAATGTTGCAAGAGAAGAGTTTGTAATGGCAATTCCTGCAACTTGAACTGTGGAAGTTGTTCTTTCACAAACCACATTAATTGTTTGTCCACTTTCGCCTGCCACACAATCTTCAATCGTTGCATAGTTTGTGTAAACAATTCCACTGACAAAAATTATTTGTGGTTGGTTGTTGTCGTTTATTGTCATAGATGTCTTTGCGCTGCAGTTCGAAATTGTTGCAACTCCACCAAAGTTTATTGAAGCAATTCCACTGTAAATCATCATAGTTCTTTCTGTTGGGCTTCTGTAACCAGTGAAACCACTTGTAAAGCCTGTTAAATTCACATTTGCAAGCTTTCCACTGTTCTGCAAAACAAGTCCTGCCATAAGTGCATTGCTTGTGATGATTTTGGTTTTATATGTTACATCAATATTGATATTTCTGATATTTGAGCTTGAAGATGTCATTTCCAACAACGCAACACCAAAATCAAAAGTTGTTGAAGTTTCGTTTCCAGAGCCAAGCACATTTCCCACAGAAACTGTGATGCCTTTGCTAAGTCTTGAAACACTGTTTGCAACATATGAAATTGTGTGGTCTTTTCCATCTAAAACACCATCAAAAGTGCCAGTGAGCAAAACACCATCAATATCGCCTAAATCAATGTTTTGGTCTATTTCAAAATAGAATTGTTCTGCTTCTGTCACATTTCTGCCATTCTCAACATAGCTAGACAAATCTGAATCCTTAGACATTCTGTATTTCAAATTTGCAAACTCGCCAGAATTTGAAATAACATAAGGATTCTCGCTTGTCCCTTGCCCTGATGCAAACAGATTGAAATCAGCAAATTCAGTAACTTGTCCGTCTTTTTCAAAATTGAACGAGAGTTCTTCAGACTGAACATTTCCATTGCCAAGTTTGATTCTTATTTTAAGTGCAACTTTGCCAATGATTGTAGGTTTGAATGAAGTTTTTGTTGTTGTATAAATTCTTGTTGTTGAATCTACTCCGTCTCCATATTTCACTTCCAAGATATAAACTGGATTGACAATATCAGCAGTTGAAACTTTATAATATTCTCCATTGAACTCTATCAAAGAAAAGTCATCAAAAGACTGCTCAACTTTAAATAAATCTCCAACATGCAATACTGCGTCTTCAATTTTAATCAACTCTTGATCTTGAACTTCCACTTTTTCAACTTGAACATCTTTATTGAAAGTCAACAGTCCATCGTAATTCCAGTTGAACTCTTGAGTTTCTTCATTCCAATTGACAAAACCATTCTCTCCCCAACTTGATCGTTGAAGCAAAAATTCGTCACTTAAATCACTATACAAAATTCCAGTGTTGTCGTTGATGACTTTAAACACCAATTTAACAACTTGATTGTCATTGATAATAAGGTTTTCATTGATATATCCGTCTTTATGCGACTCTTGTTGAGAACGAAGAATAAACATCTTATTTCTGAATTTATTAAATTCAACTGAAGTTTCTTCAGTTTGAGTTCCATTTTCAAACTTCACAATTGACATAACAACGGTATTTGAATTTCCATCTGCAAAATAAGTAGATAAATCTAAAGTTTCTGTGTTTGAGTCAGAAGTGATGATATAGTCGTCAGAATTTAAAGTCCTAAGTTTGTTTAACTCAATTTCTTTTGCAAATGACTTAATGACAACATTTTGATTCAAGAGCCCTTGTGTTGCAAACACTTTGATAATTTGAACGCCTTCAATCATTTGACCTTTGTTTTCTTCAAATTTGATTTTGAAAATTTTGTTTGTTGAAGAAGTTTCAGAAAGTTTAACTGAAAGCTGACCTTCTATTTGCCTGTTGTTTACGTCAGTAACAACAAAGGAATATGTGTCAAAGAAATTGTTTTCTGTCACACCTGTTGCTGTGACATAATCCCAATACAGATCCCCGTCTATAACTTCCAAAGAATTGTCAACGATAGGTGCAAGTCTGTCAATTTGTTTTAATGTCGATCCATTGCCCATAATCACATATGTGTTTGTTTCAGCAAATTGCACATTTCCGTAACCATAACCACCCTCAATCAACTCAACATAATTAATTGCAGGTTCTCTGTCAGAAACTTCCATAGCCAAAGCTTGAACAATTGCTTTCAAATAAGATTTCTCTTCTGTAACTTCAAGTTGATCCTCTTTCAAAAGAGCAAAATCAAAATAGTTGTTGGTTGTGTAATAATAGAACTCATCTCCAACATTGGTTTCCACTTCACCACGATCAGAGTTTGTCAAAATATATTGCACGACTGAAACTTTGTAAACAACTTGTGTTTCGTTTGAATTTGGAAGTGTAAGCAAGCTATCTTCTGTTCTTCCAGCAACTTCATCCCAAGTTAAAACTCCATTTTTAATTTGAATGTTTGAAACAGTGTCCAACATTTTTGCTTCAACCATGGCAAATTCACTTCTCACTGCAACACTTTTCATGCTGGAAGTTTGTGAAGTTTTGTCTTTGCAATAAATTTTTCTTAAAGCATAGTTGTCAGAAACTTTTTCAATCAAAACTTCAGAAGTTGTTCCCAAACTTGCCACAAAAAATTGTGATGCACTTTGTTCTGTCAGTTTATAATTATAATCAGGATTATCATTTGCAAGACCTGTTATTCCTGCTTCGTAGTAGTTAATTGAATTTTGATTTCCAGAAAATTTTATATATGAATTTTCAGTGGAAACATTGTTATATAACATATAGTTGTAAATATTAGTGTCAGAATAGCTCTCTGAGAGCATATCAAGATTGATTGAATCGTCAATTGCAATATAACCCAAAGTGTTTTTTATTTCAGGTGGAGCAAGTTTATAGACATTATCAATTTCGTAGATTTCACTGTCAACAAAGGTTGAGTTGCCTCTAATTTCTCCAAATACTACAAATTTTATGTAATCAAAAAGTCCATATCCCAAATCTGCCAAACTGAATCTTGATGTTTCAACACTTCCATCAACTTCAAGTTCCCCTTCAATGGTGCTTGTGTTTCTTTTGAAAACAACATTTGTTTTTCTGTTTATTTGTGGTGTCCAAGAGAACACACCTTCATTGATTGCAAAATTGCTGCCAAATCCAAGGAATGTTATGTTAAATAATTCTGATTTGCTTGATGTTGAATAATCATTTCCAACTGCATATATCTGCATGTTGTAACTTACTTTGCTTATATCATCTCCGAAGATTCCTAACAACGAATCTCCATTGTTGTGATTGATGTAGAACATCAAATATTCTCCACCAATCTGTTCTTCTCCATTGGCGTCACATTCAAAAACCGTTACGGAATTGTCTGCTGACTCTCCCAAAAGTGTGAGGCTATATTTGCTAGTTCCTTTTGAAATCGCAAAAACATATGATTTAACAGAATCATAAATTTTTAAAACATAGTTTTCTGCCAATTCTTCAACATAATTTCCACCAACATAATTGAATATCTTGCTCTTTTTAAGAACAACTTTGTAAGAATTGATTGCCTTGTCAGTTTGATCTTCAACTTTCATTGTCTTAACATAAGGTTGATCATTTACATACAGCATATTTTCACTGTCAACGTTTTCAAAGTCATACCACGCTGAATTTAATGTTTGACTATTTCCAACCAAACAATATTCAAGTTTATAACCACCCACTTGAACGGCTTCAAAACTGTCATCAAAAAGAGTTGTAAAGTTTGCAATTCCATAACTTCCATTTTCAATCAAATTGCACAATCTTGTGATGGCATCTCTGATTGCAGTTGTTCTGGCATTTTCTCTTAAAAGTTCCAATCTTTCTTTTATATCAAAGCCATTTTCTTGACCAAATTCATAAAGATTTGTCAATAGATATTTTGCATTAATGTCAAATGTTTGTCGCTTCCCTTCAACTCCAGCTGTCATTGAAGTAAATCTAAATCTCATAATAACATTATTGTTTAACAATTGTTGAAGATTGAAAGTAAAAGGTCCTGTGAAAACACTATTATACAGTTCATCAGCTATGTCAGAATAATTTCCACTTTTTGTTATTGTCTTATAAAAATCATTTTCAATGCTCCAATTTATTGCCAAAACACCATTCTTCAAAGTTAATTTAGAGTTTATTTGATTTTTGTAAACTTTTGTTGGTTGAGAATCTTCGCTTGTCTCATTTAAAACAAAAACTTTTCTTGAAGAAATCACATATGGGTCTTCATTTATCGCTTGAACTGCTAAATAATATCCATTTTCTGTTCCAACAAAGTCTGATGCATTATAATAGTTGTTGACTGTTGCAAAATAAGCATATTTTTCACCAAGTTTTCCATCCACCAAATCTTCGATGAAATAAACATAATATTTTGTTGTCGAATCAGAATTTGCATTCCAGAATAAATTTCCCGATGACAATCTCAACTCTTTAACTTCTGAAAGTCTTTCAAACTCAAAGTTTTTTCCACCATTTTGTTTGAGCCAATCAGAAACGACAAACCTATATTCCATACTTGCCAGGTTTATTTGAACTTGCAATCTTGAAAACTTAACTGAGAATTTTCCTAACATAGATGCCAAATCATCTTCTTCAAACAAAGAGGTGAGATTAATTACATATTTATCTGTGAAATAATCTGAATTAAGTTTTGCCAACTCAACAAATTTTGTCACTTCGAAATCTTCAGAGCTGATCTTTACAAAGAAGCCTACTGTTTGCAAAGAGTTTAATCCTGCTGTATCCATTTTGCTGAAGACAGCAAACGTGTTTGCATAATCTTCTGCAAATGTTGAACCTTCTTGCATTTCTCCCAACTTTGTTATTGTTTCAAAACCAGACTCTGCAACAAAGCTAAAAATATATTCATAAGGTTTTGAAATCACATAAGAAACACTGCGATCGTCTGTCTGTCGATATGACCAGAAATATATTTTGACATCTTCATCTGAAGGTTGAACTTCCAAGCCTGCTTTTTTGAAACTGTCAAATATATCAGAGAAACTGCATGCATAAATTGTTTCAACACTGCTGTTTCCAGGCAAAGTTTCCTCAACATTTATTTCAACAACATTCTCTGTGAAAATTGCATCTTCACTTAATCCAATATAAATCTTTGTGAAACTGTTTGATATTGCTGTTATAGCTATTTTTGTAGGTATCTGGAGATTGTAACCAACTTCAATAATTTTGTCATTGACAGTAAAACCCAAATCCTTGCCAACAGAGGTGAACAAAATTGAATCTAATTCAAATGTATAGTCATTTGATGTAACAGCAGAATTTTCTGCACTTCCAAGAATAATAACTTCAACATTAAACATCACTCCTGCTTCAATAGAATCAACTTCCAACTTTGTGCTAGTTTCCGTTGCCGTCAATTTTTTCCAAGCTTGAAGCTCTGTTCCATCAGCACTTACAAACCTATATATAAAATTGACCCCAATTTGCGTTTCAAAATGAACATTGCCAAATTCATCAACTTCAAAATTTGTGACGTCAGAATTGTTTCCTTTTAAAACTGCATTAAAAGTGTAAGCTTGTGAATTGTTTGAACCTTCTTGTCCAACTGCGATAACATCAAAAACAACATTAAAGTCTGACATAAGATCAAACAAATCAACTTTTCCAAAACCTAAAAGCTCTTGATATCCTTTTCCAAAAATTTCTTGAAGAGTGTAATTGGTTTTTATTGCAGAAAATTCATATAACAAGTTTACTCTTTTCTCGTCATTTTCATCATACATTCTCAAAATATAACTATCTGCATTTTCAACCGAATTCCAAGAAATGGAAACTTCTGACAAATCATCTGGATTGTTTCTTTGCATTGTCACGTATTCCACTTTTCCAATTCTGTTTACTACAAATGATACAACATTTTTAGGAGATGACATAAATCCATTTTCAACTGCATAAATTGTCAAATCGTAAGTTCCATTCACCCAATTGTTTGGAATTTCAAAATAGAAATTTTCAGTTTTCCCCACTTCAAATCTGTTTGCGCCATACTCAATCACATACAATGTTGTTTCATTGTTTAATGTTGGATCAACAGCAAATCCTCCAGCTTGTTTTGTCACTTCGGCCACACTTTTTAAAACATTGTAATTAGCACTTTCAGTCATAACTGGACAAGCCAAATAATACGATTTTGATTCGTCATTTTTATAGTTTGTTATAAATGCAGAAACTTTAATAGTTCCACCCAAAGACAAATTGACTGAAATATAATCTGATAAATCATATTCTATTGTTTCTGTTGCTGAATTGATTTCTATTTGCTTATATTCAGTTTTAAGAACAGAGCCGTTTTCTGTTGATTCTATTTTTAAAATCAATCCACCTAAGTTTTTTTGTAAATTGTTTGCATTTTGATTTATCACCAAAATGTGATCAACAAGCTGTTCTTCTGCTTTAAATTCAACAGAATCAAGTTCTGTCGCCCTTTCAAGTGTCACACTTCCTGCAGATGAAGGGATGTTTGATTCACTCAAGGCACCAATTTTTACTGTTACCCTTTCGCCAGCAGTGATAATATTGTTGTAATCGTCTTTTGTTAATTCTATGGAATATATTTCATCAACTGGAGAAATTGAAACAACTTTCCAGAAATTGTCGTTCAACAAAATTTCAAATTTTGCATCAGAGCCATAATTCCCCGCAAAAGAAATTTTCACATCTGGAAATTGAGCAGACTCTAAATCTGAATACTTAAAATCAACAGACTTAATCTCAGGAGTTGTTAGTTTTTTGATAGTTGCAGTTTGGTTGTATACATAATGATTGTTTTCCACCCTGCCATCAAGCAAATTTTGCCCCAAAGCATAATAAATATCTCCAGCTACAACACTGTAAGGTTCTAACTTTGCAGAAACACCAATAGTGATGTCTCCAGCAACGAGGGCTGAAATTGAATTATAAAGTTCAACATTTGTCTGAAGATTTATGCTTGTATCTTTTGTTTTAAAGACAACTGCGTTATTTTCTTGATCCTTAAAGATAACTTCATAAATCAAGCTGTTGAGAGTTTTTCCCTCTGCAAATTTATTCCAAGAAAGCAAATTGTTTTCAAAAACCAAACTTTCATCAGACGGCTTCAAAATTTGCATATCGTGCAACGTCCAACCAGTTTCTTCACTATCGATATAGTAAGTAGTTTTGCCGTCCATTTTTTCTGTTTTTCCAATGACTTTCAAATTTAAATTTCCTTCACCAGAAATCACAATTTTTCCGTCTCTGTTTTTTTCTACACCATTTGATGTGGTAACTGAAACATAATCACAGAAATCTTTTTCTGCAGTCAAAATTTCGTATCCAAGAGTTCCGTCAGAAAAGAGTTTTAAACTTGTCACTGGTCTAAGTTTATAAATCCTTATTATATTTGAGTTGTTAGACTCCAAGAAATTTGGATTTGTGGCTTTCACATAAAATTCATAGTATTCTGAAATTTCAAAATTTCCTTTAGCAAAACTTGTTGTCAAAACAGACTTTATAGGTGATCCTTGCTCTTCACCATTCAGATAAACTTGATAACTAGTTTCTGCTGAGATATCTACGTCATCACTGACAGCAGACCATTTCAAAATGTAATCTGTGGTTGTATACTCAAACTCCAAGTTTGTTTCTGCCATTTTGTCAACTTTCAAAGCTGTCTTGTTTGAACCTCCAAAAAGACTTGCATAAGGTGAAGACAAAATCACTGACGACGTTTCATTTCTGTTTTGATATGCATAAACTGAAAATTCAATATTTGTAGTTTGGTTGTAAATTGATGAAAGACCTTGATTTTCTTTCACCAAAGAAAGCAGATTCATCAGATTGATGCTGACAACATTTCCTACGAAATCAATAAATTCGCTTTGTTGTCCAATAGTTTCTGCAAAGTTTCCAAATTTTACAGTCACTTGATTGTCAAATTTGACACTGAATTTGTTTACTTCACCGTTTGCATCATTGCACAACATATCCAAAACATAATAATTTGTTGTTAAAATTGCATCGTGTTCAAAAGTGAGCTTTCCATCATAATATCTCAATTGTGAAGGAGCTTGAAGTCTGACAAAATTTATTGAAGAACTTCTGCTGTCAAGATAAACCTTGTTATTTTTATCTGCAAACAAATTGTTTTGCAACTTAGTTCCTCTCAAAGTGAATTCCAAAGCGAAGTTAGAAAGTTTTGAAATATCAAATTTTGCAGTTTGTCCAACTTCAGTTGAAACATAGTTTTCGTCATTTTGTTTGATTAAAATTGATTCAACTCCTTCTTTAGGTTGAATTGAAACATAACTGGTAAGATCATCAATCACAAGATCAGAATATTCAACACTTTTCAATCTTTCTATACTGAGCAAAGATGCTTCACTTTCAACATAAAGAGTTTCATCTTCAGCATGAGCTACAACAGAGATTTCAAATTCTTTTTGTGCTGTTTCAAAATCTTCAGCAAGCAGATAAATGGTTGAATTTTGATCGGAAAGCTTGTAAAGTCCGTTTGAGTTTTCATTAATCAACACTTCAAAATTTGCAACTTTTTCTTGATTTGTAATTTCCAAAAAGTAACCCGTTGCTTGGGTAAAGCCTGTTGCATTCTTATAATCTTCATTAAAACCGAATTTGAATTCTGGTGTTTCCAGTTTCTCGGCAATAAAGATGACTTCTTTCAAACAATCAATTGAAGAAACAAATCGGTTTTCATCGTCACTTAAAGCATAAACTTTTACAAAGTAATACCCAACTTTTTCAAAAGTGTAGCTATTGTTTTCTGTTTCAATTTCTTGTTTTTCAAACAAACTTTCGTCAATATTTATTTCACCTTCATTTGCCAAATATGTATCTTTGTCTATGGTAAAAATTTCCAATTTATATCTATCAGCATTTTGGATTCCGTTCCATGTATATGTCTTGTTTGTAGAATTTCCACTTCCTGCCGAAACAGGAGCTAAAAGAACATTCATAATTTTTGTTGCTGAAGAGTTTATTGCAAAAGCATCATTATCAGTCTTGGCTACAACTTGAAAAATTAAATTTCCGTTTGAAATCTGACTCTTAAATAAATTTTCTATTCTTTCGTTCAAAATAAATTGAATTTTATCTTCAATAACTTGGAAATCTTCACTTACTAAAGTATTTTCATTCAAAAACAAACTATATGAGGTTGCATTTTCAACTTTATCAAATTCAAAAACAGATTTCTCACCAACATAACTATGTTTTATCTCACCATTGATCGGATTAACTTTTGTAAGGCTGATTTGTTCGGAAAGGTCAGAGTTAATAACAAACACTCCTTCTCCTTCAACGATATTTTCTCTGTTTTTTGGAGCATTTGTCGCAAACAACTGATATCCCCCTGCTTCACTGATTTGCAAGCCTAATTGTTTTGAAAGTTGATTAATAGCAAAACCATTTTCCACCGAATTGAAATTGACTCCACCAAACAAAATATTTGAGGCTGTTAAACTTGCATTTGTTTCAACATTTAAATTCAAAACATTTCCGTTATCTTGATTGTTTCCCAATCCACTTACAACAACTTTTGGCATTTTATAAACTTTGTCAAAATTTTTCGCATCACTTTTATAAAAATTTCCACTTTCACAGTCAGCCGTCACAGAAATTTCATAAACGCCTGTTTCCAATCCATTCAAAGTTGTGAAAACGCTATCGTCTTGGGCATCCAAAGAAATTAATCGTTTTTGTGAAGTGTGAACATTCGTTGCAACAAAATTGAAATGATTTACATTTTTCATTGAAGCAATCTCAATTTTTCCACCTTCGGATTCTGAGAAAAGATAATTTACTGTTGGCTGTGAAAACTTTTCTATTGTCAAAATTTCGCTTTCGTTTGCAATTTTAACATTTTGCTCATCATAAACAACAACGGAAACAGTATGATTGCCAGCTGAGAGTTTGTCAAAATAGCTCGACAAATCTTTAGATGTTGTTGTTTGAAAATCATCAACAAGCACACCATTTATCTTGATCTTATACTTTGCGCCAGCAACAGCACTCCAAGAGAAAACCCCAGCATCCCAGTTTAAATCTTCTTTTGTGAGTTTTTGCATGTAACCAAAATAAAGAGTTTGAACTTTTGACTTGTTGCTAGCATCAAAATATCCATTTCTCTCTGCAGAAACTGTCAAATTGTAAATTCCCACTTCTGTAAGTTGAAAACTGTTTGTGGAAACCGTTTGATTTATTGTTTTTGCATTCTCCACTTGTTCATTGTTTTCTGAAGCTACTTTTGTGCAAGTCCCTTCAACCAAATAACTTGTGGCAAATGTAGGATTGTTTTCATTTTCATAAAATGCCGAAACCCTATTCCATGTCAGCAAACCATTTTCTTCCAAAGAAAAGTCTGAAGGAGCATCAAATTTTTTTCTGACAACAATTTGCATTGAAGATAAAGCGTTGTTTTTGTATGTAGCATAAACAAAAGATTTTCCTGAAGATTTTGCTGTGAGTGTGTGATTGTCAATTTCAAACAAAGAAGAATTTGAAAATTTAAAGTCGATATCATTTTTTGAAACTTCCTTCACTTTCAAATAATCATCAAGGTTTATTGAATCTTGCAATGAAATCACAACTTCATTTTGATTGAAAGTTGCTTCCACTTTTTTAAAATCACAAGCCATCAAAACGCTTGTGAGAAAAACCGTTAAAATTGACAGAACAAACAAATTAAACTTCTTCATAAGAAATTCTCCTTTCTTTTGCAATAAACCACACCTATATTCAAAATTATTTTACCACTTATTAAATAAATTTATCAAATAAAAAACAAAAGAAATTTT
>CATKZB010000015.1 GCA_949841595.1 uncultured Christensenella sp.
TTAATTTCTATTTTAATTCTGTATTAATTAATTTATTTTATTTTTTCATTTAATTCTAATGATTTTTGAATTGCATTTAATTTTGGCATTTTTGAATTATCTTTTTTTAATTTTTTAACATCATTTCCTGTAATTTGAAAAGTATAAAAAGATTTTTTATCTTTTTCAAATCCTTCATTTCCATCAACTTTAATCAATTCAACTCTATCGTCTTCAAATCTGAAAATTTTTGACACTTCACTGTTTGGTTTATATAAAATAAGTCTTTTTTTGTTTTCTTGAACTTCAATTCTGTTACCATGGTCTTCTTCCAATCTGACAGCAATAATTTCATCGTTGTTTTCGTCCAACAATTTTGCTGAACCATAAAAAATCTTTGTGATACCTTTCTCACATTGCTTTGAAATTTCAAAACATCTTAAAATTTTGGCAGTTTCTTTAAGCATTGTTTCTTTTGATCCGTCAAAAGATTCAACAATTCTTCTCCATTTTTCATCCAAAATAATTTTACTCATAATTATTCTCCTTTATTGTACGACAATATTATATCATATTCGACAAAACGATTTCAATACTTAATTTAAATAAATTATCAAGTTTTATTAAAAAACCTATATAAATTATAAAAATTTAATAAAATAATCAAAAATATTTGATTTTTTTGCATTTCATTTGTATAATTAAAACAGCAATGACGGAATTGGCAACTCCCGAGCAAACGCTTGTCGGCGTAAAGGCATATAAAAAAGATAAGAGATTTTCTCTTATGAATTAGGGTGGAACAGCGACCAATAAATCGCCCCTATGCAATCTGCATAGGGATTTTTTGTTTTTAGCCAAAAAAATAAACAAGGAGAATATTATGAACGAAACAAAAGTTACAATGGACAAAATCGTAAACTTAAGCAAAGCAAGAGGTTTTGTTTTCCCTGGAAGTGAAATATATGGTGGAATGGGCAACACTTGGGATTATGGTCCGATTGGTGTTGAACTTAAAAACAACATAAAAAAAGCATGGTGGAAAAGATTTGTGCAAGAAAATCCAAGCACATATGGTGTGGATGCTGCAATTTTGATGAATCCAAGAGTGTGGGACGCAAGTGGTCATACTCAAAACTTTTCAGATCCAAAAATGGACTGCAAGTCTTGCAAACAACGCTTCCGTGCAGACAATTTGATTGAAGATCACTCAAAAGGCACTGTTTCAGCAGAAGCAATGACAAACGAGCAAATGGAGAAATATATTTCTGACAACAAGATCAGGTGTCCTCATTGTGGAAATTTCAACTGGACCCCTATTCGTCAATTTAAACTTATGTTTGAGACCAGTCGTGGGACATTGGATGGGGAAAAAGATGTTGTTTATCTTCGTCCTGAAACTTGCCAAGGTGAATATGTAAATTTTTTAAATGTACAAAGAAGCATGAGAGCAAAAGTTCCTTTCGCAATTGCACAAATTGGAAAATCTTTCCGAAATGAAATCACCCCAGGGAATTTTATCTTTCGAACGATTGAATTTGAACAAATGGAACTCCAAAAATTCTGTAAGGAAGAAAATTCTTTTGAATTCTATGAGGATTACAAAAAGCAAGCAAAAAACTTTTTGTTGGATTTGAATTTCAAAGAAGAACATCTTAAATTTCATGATCACGACAAGCTTGCCTTCTATGCAAAAGCTGCTTGCGACATCTTCTATCTTTTCCCAATGGGCTGGAGTGAACTTAACGGCATTCACCATCGTTCAACTCATGACTTGACACGTCATCAAGAATTTAGTGGAAAGTCAATGCTTTACACAGACCCTGTCACCAATGAAAAATACATTCCAAATGTCATTGAATATTCAATTGGTGCAGACAGACTTGTTTTGGCCGTGCTTTGTGAAGCATATGATGAAGAACTGTTGGAAAATGGAGAAACAAGGACAGTTATGCATTTCCACCCTGCAATTGCTCCTTTCAAAGTGGCAGTACTCCCTCTTCAGAAAAATCTGTCTGAAAAAGCCAAAGAAGTTTATTCTCTTCTCTCAAAAGAGTTTATGTGTGATTATGACGAAGCTGGTTCTATTGGCAAGCGCTATCGCCGTGAAGATGAAATTGGAACTCCTTTCTGCGTCACTATAGATTTCGATACGTTGGACGACAACACTGTGACAATAAGAGATAGAGATACGATGCAACAAGAACGTTTGAAAATCGACGATCTTTTAAGCTATATTTCAGCTAAAATTAAATTTTAAAATTAAACTTCTCATTAAGAGAAGTTTTTTGTTGCCATATTTTTGCCTTGACAAAAATTACTAAATGTATTAACATATAAAAAACATTTATAACAAAGGAGAATAAAATGGCGGGGGGGGATTTTGGAGCATCCTGAGCTTTTGTTTGTCGGCTCTGTTAGCTGGACTTGTGTTTTATCAAACAATTTACATAATAATTGGCTTGTTTGTGAAGAAAAAATATAAAGAAACAAATAATGAACACTCTTATGGGATTTTGATTGCAGGCCGAAATGAAGAGGCTGTTATTGGTCAACTTTTAGATTCTATTAAAAAACAAAATTATGATCAATCAAAAATTAAGATTTTTGTTTGTGCAGACAATTGCAGTCCAGAAGACAAAACTGCTGAAATAGCCCGAAGTATGGGTGCAGTGGTTTATGAAAGACAAGACACAACAAAAATAGGAAAAAGTTATGCATTGAATTTTCTGTTTTCAAACATAACCAAAAATTTCCCAGATTACAACCCTGACGGTTTCTTTATTTTTGATGCAGACAATATATTAGATTTAAACTATATAAAAGAAATGAACAAAGCTTTTGACAGTGGTGAAGAAATCATCACGTCGTACAGAGCTTCCAAAAATTTTGGTGATAGTTTGTTGTCAATGGGTGCATCTGTTGCTTTTATCCGTGAATGCCGTTTCATCCACACCCCAAGAGCATTTTTCAACTTATCTACTCATGTTTCAGGAACTGGCTTTTTGTTTTCAAGCAAAATAATAAACATCAAAGAAGGTTGGAATTATGGTTGCTTGACTGAAGATTTGGAGTTTTCTTGTGACAACCTCATTAAGGGACACAAAGTTGCTTATTGCGATGATGCTATTTTTTATGACGAACAACCTTCAACAATCAAACAAACTTACAGACAAAGGCTTCGTTGGCAAAAAGGAACTTATCAATGTTTCAGTGCCTTTGCATTAAATTTGTTTTTAAAAATTATAACAAAATTCAATTTTGCATTTTATGACTTTCTGATATTCTTTCTTCCTTTGCCACTCTTCTCAACAAGTTGGGCTTTGTTAAATGGACTTATAGCCATTGTTCGGAGTTTATTTGCAATTCTGGGTGGAGCATCTATCATAACAGAGTTATTGCTTTTATCAGTTTCTCTACTAAAATTTTTTGCAACTCTTTATGCAGGCATGTTTGTTTATGGATCTATTGCTGTAATAAAAGATTGGAAAAGAATAAAAACTTCCACTTGGAAAAAGATTGCATCTATGTTTGCTTACCCAATTTTCATGATTGTTCTGATTCCTATTTGCTTTATTGCATTATTTAAAAAAGTTGAATGGAAACCTATCAAACATTCCAGTTCCACAAGCATTGATGAAATTACAAACAAAGAAAAATCAAATTAAAATAAAAAAGTGAGAATTTCATCTCACTTTTTTTATTTATTTAAACACCAAACAAGTTTTTAAGTGCTGCCGAAAGTGCTGAATCTGCACCATATTTTTGATTTATTGCAGAAGAAATCGTGTTTCCATAAGTTGTAATTTCATCTGAAGTAAGCAAATCTTTTCCATTACTGTCAATCAAAGTTTTCATATTTTCCAAAACTTTTACTTTTTCTTCTTCAGTTGTTTGTTTCATTTCATCTACAGATTTTTCAACACCTCTTATATAAGCTTCTAATGTGCTGTCAGACAAGACAATCCCTTTTAATTCACCATTCAAACTATCAGCAAATTCAATCACTGCTTCAAGTTCTGCAAATTTTGCTTGATAATTGATTGTATAATAGCCATCCAATGTTTCAACATTCAAATAAGCTTTCACATCTTCATAAGTTTTTTCACCAACTTCTTTCTCATATGGTGTTTTTCCAGTATAGTCAAACGAATTGAGATTATCTCCTGTCATATACCAAACAATGTTTGCAAAAATGTTGTTGAACACTCCATTTTTATTTCCGTCATTGTATGCATTAGTTTTCAAAATATCAAGTATTGTTCCAACATCAGCAAGAGATAAGTTGTTCATATCAATATTCAAAGTCAAATTCAATAAATCTTGGATGCAATCAATTGTTTTAACTTTCACAGATTCATCTTCAAGGACTGCCAAGTCAGCCAATGTTGCAAAAGTTGTAGGCTTAACATTTGTCAAGGATTCAATTGAATTGTCAATATTATCAAAAACTTCTTTAGTTAGTGTCTTGAAGAATTTTGCTGAAAGTATTGGATTTAAGATTTCTTTCAGCTTATTGTCATTGACCATAGCCTTCATAAGAGTTTCAAGATCATAATTTACATCAAGCAAATATTTCAAATAAGTTTTTGTTTGATTTTCTATTTCAATTTCACCTTGATCAAGCAGATTGATAACTTTTCCTAAGTTTTTGAGTTCTGCATCCCAAAGTTTGATTGAGTCAGCAGTTTTAACTTCTTCAACATCGATCATTATATAATCACTCAATTGATTGAAAACTTCATCAAACACAAGAGTTTTCAAATCCATGGCAGAAAGTTGATAGAATGGCAACAACACATCTGCGAAAATATCTTCATTGACTTTTAATTCCACCAACACCTTGTCCAAAATAACATCAAAATCTGTGACACCATTTTCAATTGATGTAAAGCCCAATTCCTTTGCTTTTACAATTGGATTTTTTATAAAGTTGAAAAATTTTGTGTAAGTGTCAAGTTTTGTTTTTTCTGTTGAGTCAGCAGTCAAATAAACTTCATCAACAAGAATATCAAAATCATAGTTTTTCAAAATGTTATCCAAAACATAAACTTTTTCTTCTCTCTTTCCTTCTTCAACTGGAAGAACTAAAATATCGAGTTCTCTTATGCTGTCAAGAGTTTCGCCAGCTTTTGTAAGTGCTGTACCCAAATCTTCAATTTCTGTTATTGATGCCACAAAATCTGTTGAATCCAACAATTTTGGAATGTCTACGAGTTTGTTTAATTCAATAAAATTGTCCACAACATCCAACAAATCTTCGATAAGTTGTTCTTTGTTTTCCACATTCATGTTTAATGCTATTTCCAGGTTTTGGCTGTTGTCTATAAGTTCTTCAATTTTTTCAGAAGCAAGTTTTCCAATTGTGTTGAAGCTGTCTTTAACCAAATTCAATTTCAAAACATCTTTGGCAACAGCACTTACTGCTGTGTTGTTTTGATCAATTACTTCCAGAGCTTTGACAAATGAATCAACTCCTTCAAATTTTGTAATTATTTCATTCTTAAATATTGTGTCTGCAATATCAACCACTTTCAAAATGTCATGTTTCAAATATTCATAGGTGTTGAAATTTTCTGCTGCAAAAACAGATTGTATATCATTTATCACATCCAAAAAGGTTTGTGGAAGGGAATCTAAGTTAAGTTTGTCTTTTATAGTGTCAAACTTCACAACAATATCGTTGATTGTGTCTGCAACAACTGTTTTAAAAAGACCTTTATTTAAAAATTCTTCCAAGTTTTGCTTCAATGTTGTCAAATCTATATTGGTGTAATTTTTATCAATTGCATTGTTGTATACCACAACAAATTCATCGTAAATGCTTGTTATTGAAACGAGTTCTTGTCTAAACTCTATCTTTTCTCCGTTTAAATCAAAGTTAGAAAGATAATCAAAAAGAGCATCATCCAGTCCACCTGCACCAGAAATTTTTCCAATTACACTGTTGTTATATCCGTTTATTATTTCAGTTACTATCGAAGGAATTTTATCTGACAACTTTTCTCCAATAGTTTGAAGTTTGTTGGAATTTTCTGCTTGAGTTGAAACGTCTGACGAAGAAACTTCAACTATTTCAGCATAAGTCTTAGTCAAAGATGTTAAAGGTGCAAAAAGAATAAACAGAAAAACAAATCCTTCAACAGCTCCGACAAGTCCACCAAACCATCTGTGAGCTTTGTGATTTGCAAAATCTTTTTTCTTAGAACCAAAGCAAATTCGAGCAACAATCAAATATATTATGTCCATAACAATGAATGATCCCAGAGTCAAGAAGATGGACAAAATAGGTGATACAATTGCATTAGGCAGTTGTGCCAAGAATTCTGTTGCTGTTTCAAAGCTTGTTATATCAAAGTTTGTTTGAACAATGTGTACAATAAATTCTTTAAGTGTATAAACTGTTCCGTCAGCCGTTATTGTAATGTCCAACACTGCATTGGTCACAGTCTTTGTCACAAAGAAAGCTATCAAAATGCTAATAATCAAAAATATAAAGTGAAGTGAGGATCTTTTTAAACCTCTAATAAGTCCACTTAAAAGACCAATCAGCAAAAACAATGCTAAAAGTCCTATTGAGCCCCACAAAAAATAAACTTCCATAATTTTCTCCTTGATTGTTTTATTTTAATATATTTTTTTCTATTTGACAATAAATATTTGATAACTTTTTGTCAAACTTTGCTTAATTTCTTATTTTGCCATCAATTATATTAAATATTGTTCCTTCAATTTTTCTCTCATCTGTGCATGTTATAAATGTTTGAGTTCTGTCCACAAATTTCAACAACCTTCTTTGTCGGTCAACATCAAGTTCTGAAAAAACATCATCTAAGAGCAAAATTGGATATTCTCCGTTTAAACTATACATATTTTCAAGTTCTGCGAGTTTCAAAGACAAACCAACCGTTCTTTGTTGTCCTTGAGAACCAAAACTTTTGACTTCAACTTTATTTAAAAAAATGTCAATGTCGTCTCTATGAACTCCAACAGATGTATAGCCCAATTTAAAATCTTTTTCCAAATTTTTCTTTAAAAGTTTTTCTAAATTCTTTTCAAAGTTTTCATCCAACAAAACGCCACATCCACATTTATATTCAAGCTCAAGTTCTTCCTTTCCTCCACTTATATATGAATGGGCTTTTTGTGCATATGGAATAATTTGTTCCACAAATTTTTTTCTTTCAAGTGCAATATACTTTGCTGTTGTAATTAAAGCTCTATCCCAAATATCAACTGTCTCTTTAAGAGCTTCCAACGTTTGGCAAGTTTTCAATAATTTATTTCTGTTTGCCAAAATTTTTTCATATCTGCCAAGTTGAAAAAAATATCTTTTGTTGTTCTGAGAAATGTCAATATCCATAAATCTTCTTCTTTCATCTGGACTTTCTCTGACCAAACGAAGTTCTTGTGGAGAAAAGAAAACGATGTTTATCTCTCCAATCAGGTCAGCAATTTTTTTGATTGGCAAACCATTTATTTGAATAACTTTTTTTTGAGATTGGTTCAATTTTATGTCAATCTCAATATCTCTATATTTTTTCTTCGCAACAAGCTTGATAGAACTTTTTTCTTCATTCCATTTGATAAGTTCTTTATCTTTACAAGACTTGAAACTTTTCCCAATGCAACAATAATAAATGCTCTCAAGCAAATTTGTCTTTCCTTGAGCATTTTTTCCAATGAAAACATTGACTTTATCACCAAATTTAACTTTCAGGTTTTCATAGTTACGGAAATTCTTTATTGTCAACTCTTCTATTTTCATCAATAGTATTTTACCACAAAATCAGAATATTTCAAAGTTGCTTGACAATTTATTTTTTTTATTTTAAACTAATTTCTGTTTAGGAGATTATTATGCAAGATATACAAATTGTTTGGCAACAAGTTTTGGAGAAATTGGAACTTCGTATTTCGTCCGTTTCATTTATGCTTTGGATCAAAACCATTAAACCAATCGAAATTGACGATAAAGACAATTTTGTTATCGCTGCACAATCCGTTTCAGCAAAAAACCAAATACTCAGAAACTTTATTGATAAAATTGGAGAATGCTGTTTTGAAATTGTAGGAAAACCTCTTAAAATTGTTGTTCTTGACCAAAATGAAGAAATAGAATATCTTAAAAACAACAAGGTGGATGAAAAAAACATCTCAGCGAAAGAAGAAAAAAATCCTTTTATTGAAAAATTTACCTTTGACAATTTTGTTGTTGGAAAAAGCAACCAATTTGTTTATGCTGCTGCAAGAACTGTGGCAGAACATCCGGGGAAAAGATATAATCCTCTTTTTATATATGGTGGAGTTGGTCTTGGCAAAACTCATTTGTTGCATTCTATTGGCAACTATATAAGAGAATTTTCACCAAATCTTAATATTAAGTATACAACTTGTGAACAATTTACCAATGACTATATCTCATCCCTCTATTCTCCAACAAAAAACAAAGCAATTATGGAATTTAGAGGAAAATATAGAAATCTTGATGTCTTGATGGTGGATGACATTCAGTTTATTTCTCGTGGAAAAGAAACACAAGAAGAGTTTTTTCACACTTTCAACGAACTTATCATGAGCAATAAACAAGTTATCATTTGTTCAGATAGACCTCCAAAAGACATTCCAACTTTGGAAGACAGACTTCGTTCTCGTTTTGCAAGTGGTCTTATTCATGACATTCAACAACCTGACATTGAAACAAGAATCGCAATTCTGCACAAAAAAAGTCAATTGGAAAAATATTATGCTGAAGATGAGGTTATCAACTATATTGCAGAACATATTGACACAAACATAAGAGAATTGGAAGGAAAACTTTCAGAAGTTTATTTCTTGGCAACATTGTCTGGAAAGAAAATTGCAACAATGGATGAAGTTAAAGACATCTTTTCAAATCAAAGAGAAGAACACAAAAATGATCTCACTGCAGATAAAATCATCTCTGTTGTTTGTGATTATTTCAATATTTCTTATCAGGATATTGTTGGAAAGAAAAAAAGTAAAGAAATTGTTGAACCAAGAATGATATCCATCTATCTTATAAGTGAAATGTTAAGTCTTCCACTTGTCAACATAGGAAAACTTTTTGGTGGAAGAGATCACACAACCATCATGCATTCAAGAGATAAAATTTCACAAGATCTTAAAAACAACAAAAAAACACAAACTCTTGTTAATGAAATAAAAAAGATGTTATAAACTTCCTTTAAAGAGTTGTCCACATGTTATTTTATAAAGTGCATAACTTTCAAACCTTTTCCACAGAGTTGTCCACAAAATAAAGGGACTCAAATTTACTTTATTTTGACATGTAAATCGTTAAATTCTACTACATCTTGTGATATAAAAAATTTTTCAAAAAGTTATACACATTTCCACAGCCATTATTAAGAGTAATATTATTTAAATATAAAATTAAATTATAAATTTTAGTTGTGCGAATGTGCGCGCTTGTGATATAATAAATGTGAAATAAAAAGGAGATTAAAAATGTTAGTTAGTTGTCATGGAATAGAACTTTCAGATGCTTTTTTAAGTGTTAGCAAAGCGATATCAAACAAAATCACAAATCCTATTTTAGAAGGCATTAAAATTGTTGCAGAAGATGACACTCTCACCTTGAGTGCAACAGATACAGAACTTTCAATTGAAAAGAAAATAAAGGCAAACATCAAAACAGAAGGCGAAGCAGTTGTGCCTGGAAAGTTTATCACAGAATTTATCAGAAAACTTACAAATGAGATGATTGAACTTGAACTTAATGACAAAAATCAAATGATCATCAAATATGACGACAGTCAATCAATAATACAATGTTATAATGTTTTGGAATATCCATCTTTTAAAAAGTTGGAATCTTTAGATTATTTTGGCATTGCAAAAAAGGATTTAAAAACAATCATCAACAAAACAATTTTTTCAGTTGCATTGGATGATTCAAGACCTATCCTGAAAGGAGTTCTTTTTGATATTGAAAAAAACACAATCAACGCCATTGCTCTTGATGGATACAGATTGGCAAAAGTTAAGAAAAACATAATTTCAAATTTGGATATAAATATAGTTATTCCTGCAAAGAGTTTGTCGGAAATTTCAAGACTTTTGGACGACAGTGAAGATATAATAAACGTTTATGTGGACAAAAGCACCTTAATGGTGGATTTTGGAGACACAAAACTTACAACAAGGCTTTTGGAAGGAGATTTTGTAAATTACAAACAAATCATATCTGCAAACTATGAAACGGTTTGTGTTGTGAACAAAGGGCAATTTGAAGATGCACTTGAAAGAGCTTCTCTTCTTTCAAAAGTGGGACAAGGAAATTGTGTCAAATTTGAAATAAAAGAAAAAAACATGTGCATAACATCCAATTCAGAACTTGGAAACATAAAAGAAAATGTCCCTATCAATATGACTGGAAAAGAACTTTTTATAGCATTTAATGCGAGATATTTTATTGAACATCTCAAATCAACAGCTGATGAGTTTGTAAAAATTTGCTTTAATTCTTCAGCTAACCCATGTGTTATTGTCCCTGTCGAAGGAGATGAATTCTTGTTCTTGATTTTGCCTGTCAGAATGATTGGTTAAGATTGAAATAATTTAAAAAGCCATAAAAATTATGGCTTTTATTTTTCACTCTTGACAAAAGTAAATTTTATGCTTATAATGCACATATAATTAATTGGAGAGAAATAATGAACGAGCAAAGTTTTGTGACATATTATAGAGTTCAAGGAGGAAAACCTCCACTTGCAAGTTATAAATCAGTTGTTATTGATGAAAATAAAAGACTTCAGTTGGACATGAAATTTGCATCTGCAAAAGGAAAACGTGCCAAGGATGTTTTTTTCGGTGACACTGAATTTATGCAAAGTTTTTTAAAGAAAAGATGTAAAGGATATTTAATAGAAAAACAAAAAGATGACTGGGATGTGGAAGTAATAACACATATTGTTCCTAGATTCATTGATGATTTTATCCAAAAAAATAGTTATTCACAGAGAGAAAAACTTACACAAAAGTGGCCAGCAAGAGTAAATCATGGACCGGGAATTGGACTTCAATTTAATAATGCATGGAGAGATTTGTTCTTTTCATGTGGACTGAAAGATAAAACAGAAAGTATCAATTCAAAAGAAAAGTTAAAGAAATTTTTGGTTAATACTGCAATGAAGGAAGATGAAATTGTGGAAGGAAAAATTGAGAGTGAAAGATTTTTTTCTTCTTTAAAGAAAATAGTTTCTTACAAGCCAACAGTTTTAACAAATAATGAAGAACTTCATTTGATAGGAATTAATACTTTATTCAGTCAAATTGAGCAAAATCATATGTTATTTAATGTGCCAAAAGAAAAACTTGATAAGGAGATATCTGATGTCAGAAAACAATATGATAATCGCAACGAAAAATCAAAATAGTGAATTTTTTAGCGTTCTCTCAAAAGAGAAAACACAAATTTTGATAGAAAATTTAAATGAAAATCAAGCCATTGATATTTTAAAGAAATTCGAAACAAAAATGGAAATTTTAAAATGCAATTTTGATAAAGACGATTTTATGACTTATCCATTAATATTTATTGATTTTGATGAGAAAAGAGTTGTAAGCAGTTATAGCGAAATGGACTATGCATTTGAAGAATGTTGTCCAAGTTGTTTTGATGGACAATATGGAAATGTTTTAACATATATTTCTAAAGAGCTTAATTATTGGAACTGAAAGACACCGAATAGGTGTCTTTTTTGTTGAAGCATGTCAAAATGTGATTTGGAAAATTTAAATTATATATTTTTTGAAAATTGATTGCTTTTGTGGTTGACAAAAGCTTTAAATTTATTTATAATACTACGAGAAGTAAAGTGATACTTTGTAAATTTACATTTTTGCAACAGGATTATATGCAAAAAAATTAAGGAGAAAAAAATGAAAAGAACATATCAACCTAAAAAAAGAAAAAGACAAAAAGTTCATGGATTCCGTCAAAGAATGAGAACTAATGGTGGAAGAAACGTTTTGAAAAGAAGAAGAAACAGAGGCAGAAAGAAAATCTCTGCTTAAGAGAAGTTTATGGATCATAGATTAAAGAAAAACAGCCAATTCAATTTTATTTACAAAAAGGGAGAAAGAACTCATACTGAACATTTCACTTTATTTGCAGTCAAAAGTAAGTATGAAAGTTATAAAATTGGTTTTTCTATCAGTAAAAAACTAGGTAAAGCTAACAAAAGAAATTTATTGAAAAGAAGGATGAGAGAAATAACTAGGCGATTCGTCAACATTCCTTCTTTTTGTAATTATGTTGTTTTGGCAAAAGAAAATGCAGTTGACTTAACTTTTGAAGATCTTAACAAAGAGATTCAAAAACTTTTTGGGAAATATGAAAGCAAAAAAAATCATTAAAAAAATTGTTTTGTCACCAGTTTATTTTTTTAAGTATATTATTTCACCTTTGTTGCCCCACTCTTGCATTTTCACACCTACTTGCTCAAACTACATGATTAAAGCAGTTTATGAATTTGGAATTTTTAAAGGGTTTTGGCTGGGGTTGAAAAGATTATTCAGATGTGTACCTTGGCAGAAAAAACAAGGATATGATCCTGTTCCAATTAATATAAAAGGAGATAACTTATGGATTTTATAAGCATGAGTTTGGTTACATTAAACCAACCTACTGGTTTTTGGGAATCAATTCTGAATGCATTTAAGGGTGCAAATGGAACTTATATTTTGGCAGTTATATTGATTGCTTTGATTGTAAGGGTTTTATTTTCTTTGGTGGACATTGTCAACAAAAAAGTTACTATGAAAAATACCGATATCAATGCAAAAATGAAGCCTGAATTGGAAGCGATTCAAAAAAAATATGGTCATGATCAGAGATTGGTTCAACAAAAAACAAGTGAAGTTTATAAAAAATATCAATTCAACATGATGGGTTCTTGTTTGCCAATGCTTGTTGCTATGGTTTTGCAACTTGTTGTGTTTATGACATTGTGGAGTTCTTTGCAATCAGTTGCAAATTACAACATTGTTGAAAAATATGAAAATATGAAAAACATTTATGCAAATGTGATTGCTTTAAATGAAGAAGAAAATCCACAAAACACACTCATAAAGGATGCAATCACAGCAGCTGGTGATGATGTTGTGGTTGATGTGGATTTCAATCTTGATGACAAAAAGTTTAATGTTTATGTTTCTGATGGACAATCTGAAACAGCAGAAAGATTTGAAATAGAAATGGTGGAAAACTGGACAAATGAAAGCATTTACAACTTATTGGAAAAATATGTTATTGTTCCAGAAGAACAAACTCCTTCTGAAGGAGGTGAAGAAACACCTGAAGTTACTCCATCAGCTTATATTTCAAATGGATACAACCAAATCTTCAAAAAAATTGCTGAAGATGTTGCTGAAGAATATTATTTAAATTCACAAGAAGGATTTTTGTGGATTAAAAATGTCTATAAACCAGATTCTCCAACAAGTCCATTATTTACAAAAGCAGAGATAAAAAATTATCTTTCAAGATATTATACAGAAGATGAGAAAACTTTGGAAAAAGATAACGATTTTGAAGGCAAGATTTTTGATAATGTTGTAACTGCAGGAATCGGACAAAAAAATTTGGGACATAATGGATATTATATTTTGACAATTGTGGCTGTGTTGTCTTCCTTCCTTTCACTTTGGTTGTCAAACAAATTGATGCAAGGCAAGAATGGCTCAGCAAATAAGCAATCAAGAATGATGTATTTCATTATGCCAATAATATTTGGTATTTTCACATTCAGTTACACAAGTTTGTTTGCAGTTTACATCATTGTAGTACAGCTTGTTATGATAGCACTCACACCCCTTACTACATTGGTTGTCAGAAAGTGGATTGAAGCTGATGCTAAAAGAAAGAAAGAAAAAGATGTTATTGAAGTTGATTATCGAAGAAAAGATAAATAAAAAAGAGAGCAAATATGCTCTCTTTTATTTTATATAGGTTGTGTAAGTTTTGCCCAAGTGTTGTTTCCAACAATTCCATCTACAGTCAAGTTGTTGTTTTGTTGGAAAGTTTTAACAGCATTTGTGGTTCTGGTTCCAAAATCGCCATCGATTGTGCCAACAGGGATAAGATTACTTTCCAAAAGTCTTTGCAATAATGTGACATAAGAACCTTTTGCTCCCTGTCTTATTGTTGGATATGGTGGTAAAGTTAAAAGATATTTCCAAGTGTTGTTTCCAACGATCCCATCCACTGTCAATCCATTTCTTCTTTGAAAGTTTTGGACAGCTGTTGCAGTTCCATTTCCAAATATTCCATCCACTGAAACCCTATATCCACTTCTAGAAAGAATAAATTGAAGAAGATACACAAAGTTGTTTCTACTTCCAACTCTTAGCAAAGGATAGACAGATAAATTATCTCTTGGAATATATGAAACTCCTAAATAATTGCAAACACCATGACAGCTCTCTTCACCTACTTCTGTTTGAAAGAGAGGATTTATCATAAGTCTTGCTTCTCTTAAGTTTGTCATAAAACCAGCTTCAATCAAGGATGAAACGCAGTTTACATTTGACAACACACCAACATCTAAAGTTTTGACACCCCTTCCATTTTGTTGTGTTCCTTGAATAAGTTCGGCATACAGATTTTCTGCGAGTCTTCTGCTTTCTGCAGCTTTTGGATTACTTGGGGAATAGAAAGTCTCTAATCCAGAAGAATTGTTGAAAGACGTTCCATAAGCATTATAAGCAAAAGTTACTAATAGAGTAAGGTTTTGTCTGTTTATTCTTCTTATTCTTTCAGAAATAGAAACATCATACATTTCTGGTTTGACATCAAAAACCGAGAAACCATTTCTCATTAAAGCTTCAATAAAGTATCCTTTTGCAGCACGGTTAAATTCATTTTCGTATATGACACGATTCAATCCTGGAACAATAGGAGTTCTTTTTCCCGGCGTTGGAGGATTGACGCCATGCTCATCATTTGCACCTATGTAATAAATATCATTAGCCATAAAAATCTCCTTAGTGTTTTTATATGTTACGAAAAATATTTTTGTTTTATATATTGAAAAAATATTCTGTTTGTGGTATCATCAAAGGCAATAGGAGAAAAGTTTATGGTTATTGATGGAAAAGCAATTGCTGAACAAATCAAAGAAAATGTTAGAGAAAGGGTTTTATCTCATTATATAATAGGAGAAAATGCCCCTAAATTGGCATGTATATTGGTTGGTGAAGATAAAGCTAGCAAAGTTTATGTAAAGTCAAAAATAAAGGCTTGTGATGAATGTGGATTTGGTTCACTGGTAATAAACCTTGATGAAAATGCAACAAAAGAAGAATTGATCAATGTTATAAACTTTTTGAATAAAGACTCTTCAATTTCAGGAATTTTGGTTCAACTGCCTTTGCCCAATAGTTTGGAAAGATATAGAAACGAAATTATAAATGCTATTTCGCCAGATAAAGATGTTGATTGTTTAACAGATGAAAATTTAGGTAAGTTATATTCAGGAAAGGGATTGATTGCTCCTTGCACTGCAACAGGAATAATAAAAATTATTGAAAGTGTAAATTACAACCTTGAAGGGAAAGATGTAGTTGTTGTTGGAAGAAGTTTGCTGGTTGGAAAACCAGTTTCAACACTTTTGCAAAATAATAATGCAACTGTAACTACTTGTCACAGTTACACAAAAAATCTTCAAGAAAAAATCGATAAGGCAGAACTTCTTATTGTGGCAGTTGGAAAACCAAAAATGATAAAGTCAGTTAAAAAAGGTTCATTTGTCATTGATGTTGGAATAAACAGAATTGAAGATAAACTTGTTGGGGATGTTGATTTTGATAAAGTTTCAACAGAAGCAAAATTTATTACACCCGTACCCGGAGGCGTTGGACCTTTGACTGTGGCATGTTTGTTAGAAAACACTTTAAAACTGCATGAAAATAATTTGCAAAAAATAGAAAATAATTATGAAAATAACGAAAAAATAACAAGCCTAAAAGAATATTAAAATAATCTTAAATTAAGATTATTTTTTATTAATTTAAAATATATAATTAAAA
>CATKZB010000016.1 GCA_949841595.1 uncultured Christensenella sp.
ATTAATATTTTTTATTTTTTAATTATTTTTATTTATTTTTTAAACAAAATAAATTTATGAAAATATTTTTTAAAAATTTATTATTGTATATAAGTGCCTTTGTGCCGATGTATGTTTTGATTTTTGTAAAACTTGTCGTTGAAATCATAAATCAGAATCTTTCTTTCAACATTTTAAACACTTTGAATATGGTGACGCTTCTTTTGTTGATAACTTCAGGCATTGGTGGATTGATGTGGAATGTTTATTATTCGACGGACAAATCGATCAAGGTTAAGATAGTTTCAAAAAAGAATATCACAGACCAACACTTTTTGGGATATTTTTCGCTGTTTGTGTTTTTTGCCATTCCACTTGATCTTTCTTTGGTGAGTGCATATTGCGTTTATGTGCTTGTTTTGATTATGATCGGGGTGGTGTATATAAACAACTCACTCTATTACATCAATCCACTATTAAACATTTTAGGCTACAACTTTTATGACATTGAATATCAAGAAGAAAATGGAGAAATAAAAAACGCCAAGATATTTTATCGTGGGAAGTTGTTGAAGGAAAACAAAGATTATTGGATAAAAATCAAAAATCAACATTTCTGTTTTGTGGACAAAAAACATAAAATTGTTTGTAAAAACGATAAATTTTATGAAAATTGAAGTTTTTTCTTAAAATTTTCATATTTTTGAAAAATTTTGTTGACAAATACCCCCCCCGTGCTATTATTCAAAAAGGAGGGAAAAATGAAAAAAATAAAAAATTTTGCATTAGTTTTTGTTATGTTGCTCATAGCTTGCATTCCTATTTTGGTCGTAGGTTGTGGAGAACCTGAAAGTAAAGAAAATCTTGAGCTTTCATCAACTTTTAAAACGAGCTATGTGATAGGAGATTCATTGGATGTTGAAGGTGGGGTGATAGATTATACAGACAAACTGGGCGTAACCACTCAAGTTGATGTCAATTCAACAATGATTTCTGGTTTTTCTTCAGAGCATGTTGGAAAAAGAACTATGGTGTTAACTTACAAGGGATTGTCGTTGAATGTTGAATATACGGTGACTACTGAAATAGTTACTAATGTTTTGCTTTATAACTCAAATGGTTTACTTATGAATGGATATTATGATTATATTTATATAACACCTACAAAAATTTATGTTGTAGCATTGAATATGGAACCTCAAAATGCTTTAAGTTATGTTTTGGATTCTCAAAGTTTTACTTATAAGAGAAAAGTAAATAATAATTATTTGCAAACTTGTGTTGTAACTGGAGATGCTATTACTTTGACATTTAATGAAAATCATACAATATCTTACACATTTTTTGATGGAGAAAAAACTTTTAGCTCAACATTAAGAATGTATTTAAATTAAAAAAATGGGTCATTCTTTGATGACCCTTTTTTGTTTATGTTTGCAAAAAAGAGTTAGAACTCTTAAATGTTATGATTAAAATTGTTTTAAATGCACATATCTAAATCAGGAGGTTTTTATGGCAGAAAAAAGTTTGGCTCAAACAGGTTGGTTTTTGGCAATCATGTGTTTCTTCTTTGGGATGCTTGGAGTTCACAGATTCTTGGTTGGAAAAATCGGAACAGGAATTCTTTACATCTTCACAGGAGGTTTGTTTGGAATTGGTGTGCTTGTGGATTTCATTATGATTCTTTGCAGTGCATTCACAAACAAGCAAGGACAAAAAATTGATTTAATGTAAAATTGATTGACTTCGGTCAATCTTTTTTATTTTGTTTTTATAAGAAAATGTTTGCAAAATAAAAATGGAAGTTTTATACTATCAAAAGATAAAAACAAAAGGAGAAATTTTATGAACAAAATAGTCACATTTGGAGAAATAATGCTTCGCCTTATGCCAGAAGGATATTATCGTTTTGGACAAGATTCAAAATTTGAAGCTACCTTTGGTGGTGGAGAAGCAAATGTTGCAGTTTCACTTGCAAACTTTGGGGAAGATGCTTATTTTGTTAGCAAAGTGCCAGCTCATGACATAGGGCAATGTGCAATCAATGATTTAAGAAAATACGGAGTCAACACAAACTATGTTGCTCGTGGTGGAGAAAGACTTGGAATCTATTATATAGAAAGAGGGGCATCTCAAAGACCAAGCAAAGTCATCTATGACAGAGCTCACAGCTCAATTTCAGAAGCTAGCAGCAAAGATTTCAAATGGAAAGAAATTTTTAAAGATGCAAAGTGGTTCCATTTTACAGGAATTACACCAGCGCTTTCAGATGAGGCAGCAGAACTTTGCTTGACTGCATGTAAAGAAGCAAAAAAACAAGGAGTTAAGGTGAGTTGCGATCTTAACTTCCGTAAAAAGCTTTGGACAAGAGAAAAAGCACAAGAAGTTATGACAAAACTCATGAAATATGTTGATGTTTGCATTGCAAATGAAGAAGATGCAAGTGATGTTTTTGGAATTTCTGCAAAAGACACAGATCTCAACAGTGGAAAAGTAAACCACGAAGGATATAAAGATGTTGCAAAACAACTTAAAGACAAATTTGGATTTGAATATGTTGCCATAACTTTGAGAGAATCAATTTCTGCAAGCCAAAACAATTGGGCAGCAATGCTTTATGATGGAAAGGAATATTATTTCTCTAAAAAATACAACATGACTATTATCGACCGTGTGGGTGGTGGTGACAGTTTTGGAGCTGGACTTATTTATTCGCTTGTAAACAAAAAGAAACCACAACAAGCCATTGAGTTTGCTGTTGCTGCTTCTTGTCTCAAGCATTCAATTCAAGGTGACTATAACCGTGTTTCTGTGGCTGAAGTTGAAGCTTTGGCTGGTGGAAATGGCTCAGGAAGAGTGCAAAGATAAAAATATCTGATAGTTAAAGGGATTTTGGATATGGCGACAACTGAAGAATTTATCTTATTTGTTTGTGAACAAATTAAAACAAATTTTTGTGTAAGTTACAAGAAAATGTTTGGCGAATATATGGTTTATGTCAATGATAAACCTGTTCTGCTTGTTTGTGACAATACTGTTTTTGTTAAGAAATTGGAAGAATTAAAAATTCTTATGCAAGATTCAGAAGTGGGAGTTCCATATAAAGGAGCAAAAGAGCATTATATTCTTGACATCGAAAACTCAGACTTGACAAATCAAGTTGTTCAAATCCTTGAGAAAGTGACTCCATTTCCAAAGAAGAAGATGAAATAAAAGAAAAACATATCAATTTGATATGTTTTTTTATTTTAATTTGTTTTTTCTTTGAATTTCAATTTGTCTATTGACAAATCCCCCCCCCGTGTTACAATGGCTGCGAAAGGGGAATAAGCATGGAATATAAATGTTATTTAAAGGTTGGAGAAACAAAAAGATTGGGAGATGACGATCTAGGATATTTCATTTCAAGAGTGACAAGCGACAGATTCTGTATTTTCACAGAAGAAGATAAATGCAAATATTTTGAACTTGGACCTTTTGAAGGTAAAAGGTTAAATTATTTAACCAAACATGACATTTCAATAAACACCGACGAAGCTATGTTTAGCAAAGTAAATGAGAAAGGTGTAATGCATGATCAATATTGTATGTTTTATGTTGAAAATGGTAAACTTGGACTTTTGAATTTAAAAGACGAGGTTTTGCTGCCTGCAAAATATGATGATATTGACATTGATACGGCCAACAAACTTGTTGTTTGCAAAATAGATAATACGATTGAGAGTTATGATAAAAAAACATTGAAGCTAATCCATTCAAATAAAATAGTTTCAAAAGATGTTGAAATTAAAGATAAATCCAATTTGGATATAAGCTTTTTGGAAATGCCAGAAGAGATTTTGGATTTTGTTTCTGATATGACAAGTAAAATAAAAATTGTTGAAGAATATTCTCATGTGAATATATATAAGTATAAAAATAAATTTGGCTTTATTTCTAAACAAAGCAACAAACTTATAACGTTTCCTATTTACGATGAGATTATTGAAAATGAAAGTGGTTTTGGAAACAATTTTGACTGTTACCAAGGAGATTTTATAACTCTCAGAAATGAAAATGGCGAAAAATTTTTCGACTTTGAATATACTGATGCTTATCATACTGTTGGAAAAGGAATTAGATTTCACTCAAATGTTAGTAGTATGTATTTTCATTTTAAAACAAAGAAAGAAATATGCCGAAACTTTAGAAGATTTGCAGGTTTGTTAGTTTATGGAGATGAAAAACATGAAAATTATATTCCTGTTGGTGTATTTCAAGTTAAAGATGGTTCTATTCTAACAGAAGATAATTGTAAAGTGTTTAACCTTGATAATGGAGAAGAAATTAATAACTTTGATTTGCAAGTTAATAGTTTTGGAAATGGACATTTGAAAATTGTAAGTTTTGAAAATTGTGAAATAAAAGACGCTGATTGGGCTGGAAGACTTACAAACTACGATAGATTGTTTGGGTTTGGTAGTTTTGATAGGGGAGTTTCAATTTCAGAAGAATTGAGAGAAAGATTATCAAATCCTAGCAAAAATTCTCGTCCTTACAAACATGTTAGAGAAAAGTAGACGTAAATTGTTAATAACTCATAAAAGGCGAAATTTATTTCGTCTTTTTTATTAGTATTTATTTTATAATATATATCTTATTTATAATATAACTGAAATCAACATTATATGGTGTGAAAACATAAAAATTTAGGAAATTTGTGAAAAGTTTCAGAATTTCCAAATCTTTTTTAGAAAAGTTTTTAGCAAAAAATGACTATTTTTAGGGTGTTTTTGCGAACACCCGGCAAGACGCCTAGGGTGTTAAAATATTTATAAAAAAATTTTTAAAAAAATTAAATTTTTTTTGAAAAAAGTGTTGACATTGGTTTTTCCATTGTGATAGAATACGCATGTTGACACCACAGAAGGTTGATGATTCAACTGTCAACAAAAGTTCTTTGACAACTACATATTTTGAAGATTTAAGTCAAATATTATTACGAGTTTAAACTTTTTAACTAATTAGTTTTAAAATTAAATGTAATACGATATTTGCATACTCAAATTAAGTCGAGTAAAGAGAATTGTCTTTCCTATTATATATAGAAGAAAGACAAGCGAAAATGCTAAGAAAATCCAAATCAATATGATTAAGCTACAAAGAGCATATAGGGGATGCCTTGGCACTAGGCGCCGATGAAGGACGTGATAAGCTGCGATAAGCTACGGAGAGATGCACATAATCTGTGACCCGTAGATTTCCGAATGTGGCAACACAGCACTGTTAATACGGTGTTATCATTACACGAATACATAGTGTAATGAGGGGAACTCACTGAACTGAAACATCTTAGTAAGTGAAGGAAAAGAAAGTAAAACAACGATTGTGGGAGTAGTGGCGAGCGAAACTGCAAGAGCCCAAACCAAGAATAGAAATATTCTTGGGGTTTAGGAGTATCAACATAGAGTAAAGACGATAGGTGAAGATTTCTGGAAAGGAACACAACACAGGGTAATAGTCCCGTAACCGAAATTGAATTTACCTTAGATACCACCAGAGTAGCCCAGGACACGTGGAATCCGGGGTGAAGATGCGAGGACCATCTCGTAAGGCTAAATACGACCTAGTGACCGATAGCGAATAGTACCGTGAGGGAACGGTGAAAAGAACCCCGGGAGGGGAGTGAAAAAGAACCTGAAACTGTATGCTTACAAGCAGAGAAAGGACGACTCACCATGAGGTGATAGTTTGATCTCGTACCTTTTGTAGAATGGGCCGGCGAGTTACGATATGTAGCGAGGTTAAGTGATTCTGTCACGGAGCCGAAGCGAAAGCGAGTCTGAATAGGGCGAAATATAGTTGCATAGCGTAGACCCGAAACCCGATGACCTAACCATGAGCAGGATGAAGCGCTGGTAACACAGCGTGGAGGTCCGAACACACGCCTGTTGAAATAGTCGGTGATGACTTGTGGTTAGAGGTGAAACGCCAATCGAATCGGGATATAGCTGGTTCTCCTCGAAATAGCTTTAGGGCTAGCCTCTGACTAGAGATTACTGGGGGTAGAGCACTGAATAGGCTAGGGGCCTTCACGGGTTACCAAACCTTATCAAACTCCGAATACCAGTCAATCGTTCTCAGGGAGTCAGACAGTGTGAGATAAGTTTCATTGTCAAAACGGAAACAGCCGAGACCCACAGCTAAGGTCCCAAAGTTAAGTCTAAGTGGAAAAGGATGTGTCATTTCTAAAACAACCAGGACGTTGGCTTAGAAGCAGCCATTCATTAAAAGAGTGCGTAATAGCTCACTGGTCGAGAGATGATGCGCCGAAAATTCAACGGGGCTAAAGACTTACACCGAAGCTTGGGAATTGAATTTATTCAATTGGTAGAGGAGCAATGATTACGGGCAGAAGCCATATCGTGAGGGGTGGTGGACTGTAATCAAGAGAGAATGCCGGCATGAGTAGCGAAAGAATGGTGAGAAACCATTCCGTCGAAAGTCTAAGGTTTCCTGGGGAAGGCTTGTCCTCCCAGGGTAAGTCGGGGACTAAGGTGAGGCCGAAAGGCGTAGCCGATGACAAACTGGTAGATATTCCAGTACCACCAACATACGCCAAAGAGCGATGCAGTGACACAGTAGGATAGCAGGAACACGGTGATGGACAGCCGTGGCCAAATCATGAGGGGTCTAATGAGTGAAGTACCATATAGAGCATACCCTAGGTGATGACGGGGAGTGAAATTTAGTAACGAAGTCTGCGAATTCACACTGGCGAGAAAAGCTGCTAAGTAGTGTGTGGGTGCCCGTACCGCAAACCGACACAGGTAGACGATGAGAGAATCATAAGACGAACGGAATAACTCTTGTTAAGGAACTCGGCAAAATGACCCCGTAACTTCGGGAAAAGGGGTGCCAACAGCAATGTTGGTCGCAGTGAAGAGTCCCAACCGACTGTTTACCAAAAACACAGGTCTCTGCTAAATCGTAAGATGAAGTATAGGGGCTGACGCCTGCCCGGTGCTGGAAGGTTAAGAGGAGAGGTTAGCGCAAGCGAAGCTTTGAATTTAAGCCCCAGTGAACGGCGGCCGTAACTATAACGGTCCTAAGGTAGCGAAATTCCTTGTCAGGTAAGTTCTGACCCGCATGAATGGCGTAACGAGTTGGGAGCTGTCTCAACAGGAGATCCGGCGAAATTGAAGTATGCGTGAAGATGCGTATTACCCGCGACTAGACGGAAAGACCCCGTAGAGCTTTACTGTAATTTGACATTGAGTTTTGAATCATGATGTACAGGATAAGTGGGAGGCTTTGAAGCAGGTTCGTCAGGACCTGTGGAGCCATCCTTGGGATACCACTCTTTGTGATTTGGAATTCTAACATTGTGCCGTTATCCGGGCAGTGGACAGTGTCTGATGGACAGTTTGACTGGGGCGGTCGCCTCCTAAAATGTAACGGAGGCGTTCAAAGGTTCCCTCAGGATGGTTGGAAACCATCTGTATAGAGTGCAAAGGCAGAAGGGAGCTTAACTGCGACACCTACAAGTGGAGCAGATAGGAAACTAGGACTTAGTGATCCGGCGGTTGAGTATGGAATTGCCGTCGCTTAACGGATAAAAGTTACCTCGGGGATAACAGGCTGATCTCCCCCAAGAGTTCACATCGACGGGGAGGTTTGGCACCTCGATGTCGGCTCGTCACATCCTGGGGCAGTAGTATGTCCCAAGGGTTCGGCTGTTCGCCGATTAAAGTGGCACGCGAGCTGGGTTCAGAACGTCGTGAGACAGTTCGGTCCCTATCTATCGTGGGCGTAGGATATTTGAGAGGGCTTGCTCCTAGTACGAGAGGACCGGAGTGAACACACCGATGGTGCACCAGTTGTCACGCCAGTGGCACAGCTGGGTAGCTATGTGTGGTTGAGATAAACGCTGAAAGCATCTAAGCGTGAAACTTGCCTCAAGATTAGATATCCCATAACATAAGTTAGTAAGACCCCTTGCAGACTACAAGGTTGATAGGTCGCAGGTGTAAGTGTGTATATATAAAGACATTCAGCTGAGCGATACTAATAGGTCGAGGGCTTAATCACGGATTTAAAGTATTTTAGCTTCCTTCTTAATATGTAGTTGTCAGAGAACTTATTCTCTGTTTGAATATTGCTATTTCTATCCTCCTTTTTCTTATATTTATAGCAATATTCAAAATATTCTGATAATTTCATTTGACTTTGAAAAAAGAAAAATGTTATTATACCATAACCAGTGGAGATAGAGAGAAGGTCCACCTGTTCTCATCCCGAACACAGAAGTTAAGCTTCTCATCGTCGAAAATACTTGGCTGGAGACGGCCCGGAAAAATAGAACACTGCTGGTTAACCATCAAAGCAGGCGCATGAGCCTGCTTTTTTGTTTTATTGTTTAATTTATTAACAAATTTCTGAAATATTGCTACAATATGCAAAGGAGAAAAGTTATGGGAAAACTTATTATATTTCCGACGGACACGGTTTATGGAATTGGATGTGAAATTTTTGATAAAGAAAATATAAATAAAATTTATGAGCTGAAACATAGACCTAGAAACAAGCCTTTGGCATGTCTTTGTGCAGACTTAAAACAGATAAAGCAGATTGCCTATATAAATTCATTGGAGAAAAAGGTTATCGAAAAATTTATGCCAGGCGCACTGACAATTATACTAAAAGCAAAAAAGAAAGTTGCTGAAACTACTGGGTTTGAGACTATTGGAGTGAGAATTCCTAATTCCAAAATAGCACAAAGAATTTTGATTAAAAATGGACCAATGCTCACTACTTCTGTCAATGAATCAGAAGAAATACCTTTAAATGACTTTGAGGAAATAAAAATGAAGTATGGAGAGTTTGTTGATGAAATTTATCCAACAGATGAGAAGTCTTCAAATCAAGCATCCACTGTTTTTTCGTTTTTAGAAGGAGTTCCTAAGATATTAAGAGAAGGTGAAATTACTTTGGAACAAATCAGCAAAGTTTTGAAATAATTTTAGTTTGTTTGACATTAGATATTTGTAGTGATAGAATCATATAAAGGAGTGAAAAAAATGGGATATAACTTAAAGAAGATAAAAGCAGAACTTGCAGAGAAGAAACTTGGAGACAATGGTTTGGTGGCTTGGGGACAAAATATGACAAACACAAGATTTTGGTTTGGAATTCTTGGTTCGGCTATTGCTGGAGAGAAAAAACATATCATAACGAAAATTGGAGATAAAATCGCAATTATTCCTTTTACTAATAAAGGAATCGAATATAATTCAGCAATTGGTTTTGATAAAGCTAAAATTGCGAAAGCAAAAGTGAGTGGAATAGGAGCGTACTGTACTTTAAAAATATACACAGAAGATGGACAAAAACATGAATATAATGTTTCTCAAGGAAAGAAAGATGTTGTTGAAATGTTAAATCTTTTGCAGATAAAAAGTAAATAAAGAGTTTAAAACTCTTTTTTTTATTTTCAAAAAATATATTGACAAAAGAAAAATGTTCTGATATGCTCATTAGCATAGGAGAGCAATGAAAACACAAAAGAAAGAACACAAAAAAATAGCTTTTTGGAAATATCTGTCCAAATATAAGTGGGCTGCTTTTCTTTACATCCTGATATATGCATTGTCTTGTGGTTGTGGGATTTTTATTGCAATATTTTTGGCTTCAATTATAGAAAGTATATCTGTTCAAGAGTTTCAAAAAGCAATTTATTTAATGTTTGGTACTTTGGGACTTTATCTTTTTAGGAGACTTTGTTGGTATTTGACAAATGTTGTTTATTGCAAATATTCATTCAAGATAATGGCTGATCTGAATACTGATTTAGCTATGCAATCTTTTAAATTGACTTCAAAGTCTTTTAGTGACCATGAAACAGGAACTTTTGTTCAAAGAATTGTTGCCGACCCGGAAAGAATAGTAGATAACTTAGCAAGTTTAGTTGATAGACTTACTGATACAATAACAGCTGTAATCATGTTGATTTATATATTTACCTTGAATGTTTGGATTTCATTAATCTATCTGTTTGTTTGCATAATCGGTATTTTGTGGGAGATTCTTAGAGTTAAGATAAGAAGAAAAAACAGAAGACTTGTCAGAAAAACTAATGATAAAATAGATTCTTTAACTACAGAAATTGTCAGAAGTGAAAAAGATATCAAATCTATGGGATTGGAAACGAAGCTGAGTGAAGTTTCAAAAGAAAGTTATGATGCTTACAGAAAGGCTCGATATAAGCTCGACTTCACAGACATGAACTTCTGGACTTTGAGAAACTTTATTATAGAGATTACCACTCTTGCAATTATGTTTTTGGGAATTTATCTTATGGATAGAGGATTGCTTACTTTGGCTTCATTTATGTTGATCTATTCAAACAACGGAAGTTTGAGAGATCTGATTTGGGGTTTTGGAGATATTGCAACTAAGTTTATTGATATAAAAGTTAGCAATGAAAGAATGTTTGCTCTTTTTGATGATAAAGAATTTGTAACTGAAAAGTTTGGTAATCTAAGTGTTGATAACATCGTTGGAGAAATTGAATTTAAGAATGTTTCTTTCACTTTTAGGGAATATGAATATGAGATGTTAGACAAAAACAATGTTTCTTACAAAACCTTTAAACAAAAAAGAGAACCAAAATTAATATCTGAGAATCATATTTTTGAAAATCTGTCTTTCAAAATAAAACCTAATACAACTGTGGCCTTTGTTGGAAAGTCTGGAAGTGGAAAGTCAACGATTTTGAATTTGATGTCCAAGATGTATGAAGTGGAAAGTGGTGAAGTTTTGATCGATGGAATAAATATCAATGATTTTGATAAAAAGACATTAAGAAAAACAATATCTTTGGTAAATCAATTTCCTTATATTTTTGACATGACAATAAAAGAGAATTTACTTTTGGCAAAGGTTGATGCTACAGAAGAAGAGATTGAAGATGCGATTCAAAAGGCTTCTTTGGCAGAGTTTATTTCCACACTTCCAAAGGGTATTGATACAAATGTGGGAGAAAGTGGAATAAAACTTTCTGGTGGACAAAAACAGAGATTGGCAATTGCAAGAGCACTCTTAAGAAATTCAAACATAATCATCTTTGATGAGAGTACAAGTTCTCTCGATAACTTCGCACAAGAAGAAGTAAAGAGGAGTATTGATGGGTTGAAAGGGAAAAGCACGATTGTCATTGTTGCTCACAGACTTTCAACAATAAGAAATGTAGACAAGATCTTCTTTTTGGATGAAGGTGAAATTGTGGATGAAGGTTCTTTTGAAGAACTTTTTGAAAGAAATGAAAAATTTAAAGCTATGTTTTTGGCTGAGAATATTTAATTGGATAAAACACCAATGTTTTGTTGGTGTTTTTTATTGTTAAAAAATTTTGATAATTCAAAAGAATTTTTTAAAATTTATTGACATAATAAATATTATTTGCTAAAATATAGCAGTATCAAATGATGATCCGGAGTAGCTCAGCGGTGGAGCAGGTGGCTGTTAACCACAAGGTCGAAGGTTCGAATCCTTTCTCCGGAGCCAACGAAATCACAACTTATGTTGTGGTTTTTATTTTTTAAATTGTGTATTGACAAAAGCTCTCTTTCATAGTATGATATTAGCAAGTAAAGAAGGAGTGATTATGGATGACATCAAATATACTTTAAACACAAAAGATTTAAATTCTTATATGATAAAAAATGTGTTTGGCGGTTGGCTAAATCATAGTGTCGTTTCTGCTTGTGATCGAAATAATTCGTTAAGGATTTTAAAAGCTGATTATAAATATCCTCGCAGATACATAGCAGATAATAAGCATGTTGATATAGTGGTGGATAATAGATGTAGGGTTGTTGAAGCAAAGTTTCCTGAATATGAATTAGGTTTCGAGAAAGATAAATTTGGTAATTATTTTATTATTTATGTAAACTCTCATGAAGTTGACGATTTAATATATAGAGATTTTGTTACGGAAATAAACTTTAACACACGACCATTAACTGAAAAAGAAAGTGAAGAGATTAAAGTCAGATTGGATAGAAGATTGAAGATTTTAAATTGGACGGACTTTGGAATGAATCTTCCTACAACAGGAATGGAAGGAGTTATATCACTTCAAGCCATAAATTGGAAAACTCATAAACCTGTGATAATTAAGCATCAATTAGGAGAGGATGTTATGACAGTGTTTTCTTTTTATTTGAACGAAGCTAACTATAACAGGAGATTTGTGAATTTTTTGCAAGGTTTGGCTCAAGAAAAAGTTTTTATTGATGGAAAAGATATAGATGAAATGTCTATCCCTGAAAAATGTCCATATGATCCATATGTGAGAAGAACAATAGATAAGATAGCTAAAAACTGGCGTGAAAGCAAAGGTTTGGATAAAAATCAAAAAGATGCAGTAATAAAGAAATAAAGTAAAAGGAGGATTGTTATGAAATTATATTTAGAAGATATTGAAACTTATTTAACTGTCGTTACCGATGGAGAAAAAACGATGATGGCTAATGCTAGTTTTATGGGGTCTTATAAAAATTTACCTTGGAAGCCTGAAATTGGGTTAATTAAATGTACAACTGGTAAAAATATTACTTTGTCAAAAGGTAAAATTTCTGTAATTATTGATGAAAACAATAAAATCATGCATCAACCATTTGGAAATGAACATAACAAAACCATGTTGCATTTTGGTGTTATTGAAGATACTGGCGAGATAGTAGTTATGAAAGAAAGTGATATTGAAGGTGGCATGTATAACTATGAATATGGTATTTCTGTTAGAGATTTAAAAAAAGATGAAGAAATAATTGTTCGTGAAAAATTGGATAGGAGACTTAAAGTTTTAAACTGGACTGATTTTAATATAAAAGATCTTAGCAAAAATACTGGATCTATTCGCTGGGTTCATAATGGACCTTCTGCGAAGATAGATATGTTTGAATTGAATTGTGGTTTCAAATGGGGGTATGATGGGCCTGAAGAATTGACTGTGCTTTCATATTTAGATGAGGGAACTGGAGTTATGATTGAATTAATTGAAAGATTGTGTCAAGATAAATGTTTTGTTGGCTTATGGGATTTAGATAAAATTACTGCTCCAAGAAAATGCCCTTATAAAAAATACGTGAAAGATTTTGATATGCTTACATCAAAAGAAACCAATGTAAAAATTAATAATAAAGATAAAAGTCAAAAAAGATGCAGTAAT